>CAZBBT010000042.1:0-22535 GCA_964490065.1 uncultured Mesorhizobium sp.
TCGTCCTCCTCGATGTGGACATAGTCGCCGCCCTCCACCTCGTAGCCCTTGATCTGATCCTCGCTCTCGACCGGCTCGCTCGTGTCGGCATCGACATAGATGCGCTTCACCCGGTTGCCGGTGTCGCGATTCAGGACATGGAAGGAAACCTTTTCGGCATGGCTGACGACGTTGGTCAGTTCGACCGCGCAGGTCACCAGCGAGAGTTTCAGATAGCCTTTCCAGGCGGGACGCGGCGCCATGACGAACTCCTTGCACTATTCACACGCAACGACTGGAGCCTAAACCGGTTCCGCCGGCGCGCGAACGCAAAAAAGCGGAGCCGGTGCTTGGAGCCGGCTCCGCCCGTTCCTTCGGGCCGCTGCTATTCGGCGGCCTGAAGGTTGATCTTGGATTCCGCCATCTCGGACAGCTTCTTGTCGGTGGCGACCTCTTCCTTGAGGTTGTTGGCCAGCACGTTGGCGCAATCGGAACGGCCGAGCTGCTTGGCCCAGGCGATCAGCGTGCCGTAGCGGGTTATCTCGTAATGCTCCACGGCCTGCGCGGACGCGATCAGCGCGGCATCGAGAACTTCCTTGTCCTCCACCTCTCCGCTCACCTCATCGGCTTCTTCCAATATGCCGTCGATCGCCGGGCAGTTGACCTCCTTGGCTTTGACGCCGTGCAGTTCGAACACCTTCTCGACGCGCTCGATATGGCCGCGCGTCTGCTCCAGATGTTTCTCGAATCCGGCCTTCAGTTCCGGCGCCGTCGCCTTGTCGATCATCTTCGGCAGAGCCTCCTCGATCTGCTTCTCGGCATAGTAGATGTCGCGCAGCGTATGCACGAAGAGATCGTCCAATGTCTTGATGTCTTTCGAAAAGAAGCCCATGGCCTCGCCTTTCCATTTTTCTGTGTTGGGATCAAGCGGCGGCTCTCCCTCACGGAGCACCACATGTCGGGCCGGGATCATCGTCCCGTCCCTCGCGCTCAACGTAGCCGGTGTGCCTGGGTTCCGAGAACAGGCGATCACGTTTTGCAGCAGGTGCCTGGCGGTGGCATCGGCGCGTGCCGGATGATTTCCTGAAACAGTCGGCCGGTATCGGCGGCATCCAACCGAAACCGATGTGATGGAAAAGGCACAGTGAAACGAAAGCCGACGGCTTCCACCGAAAGACCGCGAATCAGCCGCAATCCAGCCACGAAGTGACTGATTTTCGGGTAAAAATTAACATCGCGTTCACGAGAGATTCATTTCTCGGCGCTATGATTTCCCGCAAATCGGAAGGGACTCCGAAAACGGGACAGGGACAGGTTAAGAAAATGAACATCTGGCAGCAATTTATCGGTTATGCCGCCGCCATCCGCGAGTTCCTCGCGCCGACTTATCGGCCGGAGCGCTACTACATGCGCGGCCCGGGACCGGCCTGCGCGCGCCGCGGCACCACGCTCGGCGCTCACTGACCATGTTCGTCGCACGCCGTCACGACAGCCGGGTCTGCCGCCCGGGCGCCGATCACCGCGCAACGACCTTCCGCGCAGAGCGTCCAGCCCTCGCCCGTCGCCCCTGAGGCGGCGAGCAGCAGCTTTTGCTGCGGCCCGACCGTGGGCCGATAAACCCACCAGCCATCCTTCAAGACCGAACCCTCGGGCGGGTCCATCCCCGCCCCCGATCCCTTGACGCGCGCCTCGACCACCTGAAGGCCGGCCGGCGTCACCTGCCAGTGCTCCTCCCAGCGGATCTTCTCGACCGAATGCGTCCAGGAAAGCGTGAAGACGGCGGCGGCGAAGACCATCGTCTTGCCGCCGGCGAGGACGCAGATGCTCACGACGCGACGGCCACTCGCCGCGCCTGCCACCAGTGCCAGCCGATCCACACGATGGCAAGCAGCCAGCCCGTTTCGTCGGTCAGCGGCACGGCGAGCACGAGAAGCACGCCGGCGGCGAAGGCGACGGCGCGCTCCCACCAAGCCATCGGAGCGACGAGGAAGCCGACAACGGCCGCTCCCCACAACACTATGCCCATGCACGCCTTGGCGACGATGTATGTAACTTCAACGGGGTAGCCGAAGGCGGCTGCGATCGGGCCGGGATCCTGCAGCATCAGCGCCGGCGTGTAGACGGCCATGAAAGGAACGACGTAACCTGCGATCGCCAGCTTGGTCGCCTGCACGCCGATCTTCAAGCCGCTTTCCTTGGCCATGGGCGCCGCGGCGAAGGCAGCCAGCGCCACCGGCGGCGTGAGATCCGCCATGATGCCGAAATAGAAGACGAACATGTGGCTCACCACCAGCGGCACGCCAAGCTGCAGCAGGGCTGGCCCGGCCAGCGAGGAGGTGATGATGTAGTTAGGGATGGTCGGGATGCCCATGCCCAGCACCAGGCAGGTCAGCATGGTCAGTACGAGCGAGAGGAACAGGTTGTTCTCGCCGATCGAGATGATCCAGCCGATGAAGGTCGAGGCGATGCCGGTCAGCGTCAGCGTGCCGATGACGATGCCGACGATGGCGCAGGCGATGCCGACCGGCAGCGCGTTCTTGGCGCCTTCGGCCAGCGAATCGATGCAGATCTGCAGCGTCTCGCGTCCGCCCTTGAACAAGAGGCAGGCAACGATCAGCCCCAGGATCACCAGCGACAGGATGTCTACGCCATATTCCAGAAAGGAGGCGGCGGCGACGCCGAGCGCCAGCCAGAACACGACGCGGAAGGCGAACGGGCCGATCAGCGCCGCCAGCGGCGTGCCGAGGATGAGCACGATGGTCAGCGCCAGGCCCATCGTGCCGGCGAAGATCGGCGTATAGCCGGCGAACAGCAGGTAGATCAGCGCCGCGAGCGGCAGCACCAGCGGCCAGTGCTGGCGCAAAGCCACCCACGGATCGGGCAGCGAGGCCTTGTCCATGCCGGCGAGCCCAGCCTTGCCGGCTTCCAGATGGACCTGCCAGAAGCAGGCGCCGAAATAGAGAACCGCGGGAATAATCGCCGCCTTGACAACGGCGGCATAGGGAATGTTCAGCGTCTCGGCCATGATGAAGGCCACCGCGCCCATCACTGGCGGCATGATCTGGCCGCCCATCGACGAGGTTGCCTCGACCGCGCCGGCAAACGCTGAGCGGAAGCCGAAGCGCTTCATCAGCGGGATGGTGAACTGGCCCGACGCCACGACGTTGGCGACGCCTGAACCGGAGATCGTGCCCATCAGGGCAGACGACAGCACGCAGACCTGCGCCGGCCCGCCGCGCCAGGACCCAACAAGGCCGAGCGCGAAATCGTTGAACAGCGCGATCATGCCGGCGCGTTCGAGGAAGGCGGCGAAGACGACGAAGATGAAGATATAGGCGGCCGACACGTAGATCGGCGTGCCGTAGATGCCCTCGACGCCGAAGGCGAAGGTATCGACGATCTGCGAAAAATCATAGCCGCGATGGACGAAGGGCGGCGGCAGATGGTTGCCGACGAAACAATAGGCGAGGAAGAGGAAGGCGATGATGGCGAGCGGGAGACCCATCAGCCGCCTCGTCGCCTCGAACACCAGCACGATCAGCACCGTGCCCACCACAAGATCGGTCGTGGTGAGGAAGCCGGAACGCAGGATCAGGTCGGCGTAGAAGACCCAATGGTATACGCCGGTGAGGAAGCCCGCCACGCCGAAGGCCCAGAACAGCGCCTTGGCCCGTGCCGAAGTGGTGCGCAGGTTTGCCCACAGGCCGAAGCCGAGCAGCAGCAGGAAGCCGACATGCATGGCCCGCACCACCTGGCTCGGCAGATTGCCGTAGGCGGCGCTGTAAAGCTGGAAGACCGAGAAGGCGACGGCGATGAGGAAGGCGATCTTCCCGGCAAGGCCTTCGCCGAAGCCGGGGGGCAGGCCCTCCGTCTGCTCCTCGACAACCGGGATATGAATGATTTCAGGGCTCTCTCTCGTCCCCTGACTGGTCTGGCTCATGGCAGTCTCCTCCCCAAGATGGCCATCCGCCGCCTCCCACGCGGGAGGCGACGGAACGCGCAGTCGACTATTCTGTGCCTATTTCAGCAGACCCTTTTCCTTGTAGTAGCGCTCGGCGCCCGGATGCAGCGGGATCGGCATCCCGTCCAGCGCCTTTTCCGCAACGATACCCTTGGCGGCGGCGTGTGCGGCGACGAGCTGGTCGAGGTGCTCGAACAAAAGCTTCGTCATCTGGTACGCCGTCTCGTCCGAAACGCCGCTATGGGTAACGAGGAAATTGCCGACGGCGGCGGTCGGCACGTCCTCGGTCTGGCCCTCATAGGTGCCTGCCGGAATGGTGGCGGCGATGTAGGGCGCGCCGATCTTCTCCACGTCGGCTGCCGGCACGGCCACGACATTGATCGGCACCGAGGTGGACAGGTCGCGGATCGAGGCGACGCCCAGGCCCGCCGATTGCAGCGTGGCGTCGAGCTGGCGATTCTTGATCAGTTCCACCGACTCGGCGAAAGGCAG
Source organism: uncultured Mesorhizobium sp. (assembly GCA_964490065.1). GTDB lineage: Bacteria > Pseudomonadota > Alphaproteobacteria > Rhizobiales > Rhizobiaceae > Mesorhizobium. Next base: position 4,433 of record CAZBBT010000042.1, read on the forward strand.
ATATTCGACCTTGCCGAGATCCTCGTACTTGATGCCGGCCGCGCTTAGGATGGCGCGAGCGTTGAGTTCGGTGCCGGATTTCGGCGCGCCAACCGACAGACTCTTGCCCTTGAGGTCGGCCAGCGTCTTGATGCCGGACTCCTTTGAGGCGACGATCTGGATGTAGTTCGGGTAGATGGCGGCGATGCCGCGCAGCTTGTCGAGCTTGCCTGGGAAGCCGACCTCGGTGTTGCCCTCGGCCGCGAACTTGACCGAATCGCCGAGCGCGAAGGCGATCTCGCCCTTGCCCTGCTGCAACAGGTTGAGGTTCTCCACCGAGGCCTTGGTGGCCTGCACCTGGACGCGGGCGCCTTCGATGTTCTTGGAATAGACTTCCGACAGCGCGACGCCCAGCGGATAGTAGACTCCGCTGGTGCCGCCGGTCAGCACGTTGATGAATTCCTGCGCCCCGGCGGCCAGCGTGCCGCCTCCGAGCGACAGCGCCACGGCGCCGGCGACGAACAGATTCCTGATATGGTGTTTCATGCACTTCCTCCCTGCGGATCAACGGGCCCGGAACGGGCTCCCTCCACTATGCAATCTTGCAGGTTGCATGCCAAGTTGACCGCCACATGAAGATTCGAATGATTTCAAAGCCTTGCTAAAACATCAAACGACAGTGGAATGCCGGCGCCGGCAAGAATCCGCCGGCGTCGCAAATCCGTCGGCAAGATTCCGCCCGGTCAGGCCACGCCGCGCCCGCGCAAGCCGTAGCGCGCGATCTTCTCGTTGAGGGTGCGGAGCGGAATACCGAGATCGGCGGCGGCGGCCTGGGCATTGCCGCCATGCGCCTCAAGCGCGGCCTGGATCAAGTGCGCCTCGAAGGCGGCGACACGTTCCGGCAGTGCCGACGCTTCACCCGGATTGTCGAAGGTTTCATTTGCATCGATCGGCAAGCCGAGCGCGAAGCGTTCTGCCGCCGCCTTCAGTTCACGCACATTGCCAGGCCAGTCTCGCGCACCGAGTGCCGCCAGTAGCGCCGGTGCCGGCTTTGGCTGGTCGAGCCCATGGCGCCGCGCGGCGGCGGCGGCAAAATGCCGGAAGAGCAGCGCTATGTCGCCGCGCCGTCGGTCGAGCGACGGAATGACGACCTCGACGGTCGACAGCCGGAAATAGAGATCGGACCGGAAACGGCCGGCATCGCTTTCGGCCTTCAGGTCGACCTTGGTGGCGGCGACGAAGCGAACATCGACCGGCACCTGCCGGTTCGCGCCCAGCGGCTCGACGACACGTTCCTGGATGACGCGCAGCATCTTCGCTTGCAGGGCCAGCGGCATGGCGTCGATCTCGTCGAGGAAAACGGTTCCGCCATCGGCATGCTCGATACGTCCGACCCGCTTGGTAGCCGCGCCGGTGAAGGCGCCGCGATCGTGGCCGAACATCTCGCTCTCGAAGATGGATTCCGGAACGGCGGCGCAGTTGATCGCCACGAAGGGCCGGTGCCGGCGGTTGCCGAGATCATGCAGCGCGCGTGCCGCGACCTCCTTGCCGGCGCCGGTCTCGCCGCGCAGCAGTACATCGATATCGAGGTCGCGCAGTTGGGTCAGGCGCTCACGCACCGTGGCCGCGCCGCGCGAAACGCCGACGAAGCGTTGCTCGATATCCAGACCGGCACTCTCGCGCAACCGCTCCAGTTCATCATTCATCCGTCTGGTCGCCACAGCGCGCCGCAGCACCGCGACCAGATGGTCGGCGTCATAAGGCTTTTCGAGGAAATCATGCGCGCCGGCGCGCATCGCCTCGACGGCCAGCGCGATATCGCCATGGCCGGTGAGCAGGATCACCGGCAGGCCCGGATCGGCCTTGAGCGCGGCATCGAGCAGCGCGAGCCCGTCCATGCTCGGCATCCGCACGTCGGAGATCAGCGCGTCGAACCGTTTTTGCCCAAGCCGTGTCAGCGCGGCGGTAGCGCTGGCCGCTGTCTCGGTTTCGAAGCCGCTCAGTGCCAGCCATTCCGACGCCGACTGGCGCAGCGTTTCCTCGTCGTCGACGATCAACACCGAGCCAAAATTCATTCGGCAGCCTCCACGGTCGGAACCGCTTCCGGCAAGGAAATGGTGAAGGTACAGCCCGCGCCCGGCGCGGAGGTGAAATCCAGCGAGCCGCCGGTTTCGGTGACGATGGCACGTGAGATCGACAGGCCGAGGCCCAATCCTTCGCCGCCGAATTTCGTCGTGAAGAACGGCTCGGCGATGCGCCCGCGAATGGCTTCGTCTATGCCCGGTCCGTTGTCTTCGACATGGATGAGCACGCTGCCGCCGGCGCGCTGCGGGCGAATGCGGACGCTTGGTTGCGGCATGCCTGCCACGGCATCGACCGCATTGGTCAAGAGGTTGAGGATCACCTGTTCCAGCCGGATGGCATTGGCCAGCACCCACGCCGGCGCGGGCAGCGCCTCGACCTCCAGCACGACGCCCTCGGCGGCAATACGATGCGCGACGACCTCGACGGCGGCCGCGATCGCGCGATCGACATCGACGGTTTCCAGCCGGCCCGGTTCGTTGCGGGCGAAGGATTTCAAAGACTTCACCGTGCGCTGGATGCGGCGAACGAGATCGCGCGCCTGCTTCACCTTGGTCGCGACCGCCGACGTGTCGCCACGTTCCGCAAGCAGGCCGGTGGAAGCCAGCGTGTTCTCCATCGCTGCCAGCGGCTGGCTGACCTCGTGGACGATTGCCGTCGACATGCGGCCAAGCGCGGCCAGCTTGGCGGCGTGGATGAGCGAGGCCTGAGCTTCGCGCAATTCCTCCTCGGCGCGGCGGCGGTCGTCGATCTCGCGAGCGAGTTCGGCGGTGCGCTCGACGACGCGGCGCTCGAGCAGATCGTGCTGTTCCAGCTTGGCGCGCAGCAGCAGGCGACGCTGGCGCAGATAGAACCCGACGCCTGAAACGAGCAGGCCGCCAAGCGCGGCGAGCAGCGCGACAAGCAGGGCACTGGCGCGGACCGGCGCCAGGCTGGAAGCCGTCCAAAGCCGCCAGCCGTCCGGCGCCATGGCGACCGAGCGCAGCAGATGCGCGCCGCCGGATTCGGGAATGTCGATCACATTGTCGGTGTCGCCGGCGGCAAAGACGGGCGCGGCGGCCGCCAGATCGACGCCGTCATATTTCCTCGTCGCGGCGATCTCGGCCAGAACGTCGGCGGAGAGCGGATGCAACGCACGGTATTTCCATGCGGCGTGGCCGGTGAGAAAGATGACGTCGTCGCGATCGGAAATGGCGGCGAAAGTGGCCGATCTCGACCAGGTCTGCTCCAGCGGGCGCATGTCGACCTTGACCACGGCGACGCCGATCACACGTCCACCTTCGCGGATCGCCGAAGAGAGGAAATAGCCCGGCTCGCCCGTGGTGACGCCGACGGCGTAATAGCGGCCGACGCCTTGCGTAAGGGCATCCCGATAGTAGGGCCGGAAGCGGTAGTTCTCGCCGACGAAGCTCGACGGCTCGGCATAGTTGCTGGCCGCGATCGTCAGCCCGTCGGCGGCCATGACATAGAGTTCGTCGGCATGGGAATCGGCGCGCACCTCGGCAAGATAGCGGTCGGCTGCCTCGACTTCCGCCGGCGCCCGGGAAGCAAGGGCTGCGCGGATACGCCCGTCGCGCGCGACGACCGAGGGCAGATAGCGGAAGCGCTCAATCTCGCTGTCGACCGAACGCACCAACACGGCGAGTTCCGAATCCATCTGGGCCAGCAATTGCCGCTTGCCGGCTTCCATCGCGCCGAACCAGGCCAGCGCGGTGGCAAGCGCCGTCGCCGCCAGCACGGCGGCGAGGGCAAACCCGCTGCGATAGGCCGGCCGCGCGCTCATGAACCTCCCATGGATGCGTCTTCAATCGGACGCTGTCTTATCGCATTGTCCGACATCGGCAAGCCAATGCCAACGGTCAATGCCTTCACGGCCGCCCTTGCCGGGCGGCTTGCCCGCTGCGAAAAATCTTTTCCAAGCCTGTCGAAACGACGAGACCCCGCGCGACATAGGAGTGGCCGGCAAGAACGCGGCCTACCCGAAGGAGAAAGACCATGCGCTACATGATGCTGATCTATCAGGACGAATCCAAGATGAACGCGCCGACCCCGGGTACGGTAACGAATATGTCCGCCGCCTATGTCGGCTATACCGATGCGCTGAAAGAGGCCGGCGTCTGGCTCGCCGGTGACGCGTTGCAGCCGACCCGCTCCGCGACGGCGATCCGCATTACGGACAGCAAGACCAATGTCGTCGACGGCCCGTTTGCCGACACCAAGGAACAACTCGCCGGCTACTATATGATCGATGCGCCGGATCTCGACGTGGCGATTTCCTGGGCGTCGCGCTGCCCCGGCGCCGCCAGGGGCACGGTCGAGTTGCGTCCGGTCTGGGAGATGCAGGTCGTGCGATGACCGACCCCGGTGCAAGCGCGCGGGCGGCGGCGGAACGCGCCGCCCGGCGGAGCTACGGCCGGCTGGTCGCCTATCTGGCGGCCCGCAGCCGCGACGTGGCCGGCGCCGAGGACGCGCTGGCCGACGCTTTCGCGACGGCACTGGAACGTTGGCCGAAGACGGGCATACCGGACAGACCGGAGGCCTGGCTGCTTTCCGTTGCGCGGCGGCGCGGCGTCGACGCCGTTCGCCGGCGGGCGACCGGCGAAGCCGGCCAGACGCATCTGGTGCTGCTGGCCGAGGAAGCGGAGGCCGCGATGGACCGGCACGACATTCCCGACGAGCGACTGAGGCTGATGTTCACCTGCGCTCATCCGGCGATCGATCCGACGGTGCGCGCGCCGCTGATGCTGCAGACAGTGCTCGGCCTCGACGCAGCAGCCATCGCGTCCGCCTTCCTGGTGTCGCCTGCTGCGATGAGCCAGCGGCTGGTACGGGCGAAAACCCGCATCCGCGAGGCCGGCATCCCCTTCAAGGTGCCGGACACGGCCGAGTTCGGCGAACGGCTCGACGCCGTGCTGGAAGCGATCTACGCCGCCTATGCGGAAGGCTGGTCCGACCCCGCCGGCACCGACGCGCAGCGCCGCGACCTCGCCGGCGAAGGCATCTGGCTCGGCCGCGTCGCGGTTTCGCTGATGCCGGAAGAGCCGGAAGCGCTCGGCCTGCTCGCGCTGATGCTCTACGCCGAATCCAGGCGACGAGCGCGGCGCGACGGAGACGGCAACTACGTGCCGCTCGCCGAGCAGGATTTTTCGCTGTGGGACGACGCCATGGTCGACGAGGCGGAAGGGCTTTTGTCGCGCGCCGGCGCTTTTGGAAAGATCGGCCGCTACCAGCTCGAAGCGGCGGTGCAGTCGGCGCACGCGGCACGGCGGATTGCCGGCCGCACCGACTGGCCGGCGATCCGCCAGCTCTATGACGCGCTTGCCCGGCTATCCGGCTCGCCCGTGGCGGCGATCAATCGGGCGGTGGCGATTGCGGAAACCGATGGCCCGCAGGCCGGGCTGGCCGCGCTCGACGAAGCCGGGGCGGACAGCCGGCTCGCGGGCTACCAGCCCTATTTCGCGGCCCTCGCCGAATTCCTCGTCCGGCTCGGCCAAAGCGCGGCGGCGGCGGAAGCCTATGACCGGGCCATGGGCCTGGAGCGCGACCCGACGGTGCGCCGTTTCCTGCAACGGAAACGGGACAGGCTGGCGATGTAGGGCCTTATCCCAACCCCTCGAACAGCACGGTCGAGAGATAGCGTTCCGCGAAGGACGGGATAATCACGACGAGGGTCTTGCCCTTGTTTTCCGGCCGCGCGCCGACGATGGCCGCCGCCTGCAAGGCCGCGCCCGAGGAAATGCCGACCGGCACGCCTTCCAGACGAGCGACGAGACGAGCATTGGCGATCGCATCCTCGTTGGAGACCTTGACGATCTCGTCATAGACCGTCGTGTCGAGGATTTTCGGCGCGAAGCCTGCCCCCAGCCCCTGAATCTTGTGCGGGCCGGGCTGGCCGCCCGACAGCACCGCGGAAGCCTCAGGCTCCACGGCCACGATCCGGACCGAGGGCTTGCGCTGCTTCAGCACCTGGCCGACGCCGGTGATGGTGCCGCCGGTGCCGATGCCGGCGACGACGATGTCGACCGCGCCGTCGGTGTCGTTCCAGATCTCTTGCGCCGTGGTGGTGCGGTGGATTTCCGGGTTGGCCGGGTTCTCGAATTGCTGCGGGATGACGGCGTCCAGCAGGGTCCGCGCCAGTTCCTCCGCCTTGGCGATCGCCCCCTTCATGCCCTTCGGCCCCTCGGTGAGCACCAGTTCGGCGCCGAGCAGCAGAAGCATCTTGCGCCGCTCCGTCGACATGGTCTCGGGCATGGTCAGAATCAGCCTGTAGCCCTTGGCGGCGGCGGCGAAGGCGAGCGCGATGCCGGTGTTGCCGGAGGTCGGCTCTACCAGCGTCGTGCGTCCGGGAACGATCCGGCCTTCGGCTTCCATGGCTTCGATCATCGCCACGCCGATGCGGTCCTTCACGGAGGCGATGGGGTTGAAGAATTCCAGCTTGGCGAGGATGTTCGCGCCGACATTCTTTTCCCTGGCGAACTTGTCGAGCCTGACCAGCGGCGTGTCACCGATCGTCTCGGTGATCGAATTGAAGACCCGCCCGCGTCCGGGGACGCGCGCGGCGGCGGAGTTGGTCATGGTCTCGCTCCCAGAATGCTGGCAAGGCAGGATTTTCGCCCGGAAAGATAGGCAAAGGGCTTAAAAAATCCGAGTGGGCTGCGTGCTGAAAACGGCCGCTGTCTGGAATAGATTTCCGTCAAGCGGTCAATATCGGAATATTTTCGCGCGATCACCCATACCGTGAACGCCAGCTAAGGCTTCCCCTCATAGCTCACCCGCCAGATCGTGCCGGAACCGTCCTCGGTGACGATCAAAGCGCCATCCTTCGCCACCGCGACGCCCACTGGCCGGCCCCAGACCGCGGCGTCGGAGACGACGAAGCCGGTCATGAAATCCTCATAGGCGCCTGTAGGCTTGCCGCCCTCGAACTTCAGCCGCACCAGCTTGTAGCCGGTGCGCGTACCCCGGTTCCACGAGCCGTGCAGCGCGACGAAGGCGTCGCCCTTGTATTCGGCCGGAAACTGGCCGCCCTCGTAGAAGGCGATGTTGAGCGGCGCCGAATGCGCCTGGATCAACACATCCGGCACGGTCGCCTTGCCGGCAAGGTCCGGCCGTTCGCCCTCGTGGCGCGGATCCTGATGATCGCCGATATAGTACCAGGGCCAGCCGTAGAAAGCGCCTTCCTCGACCGTCGTGGCGTATTCGAAGGGTACGTCGTCGCCCAGCCCGTCACGCTCGTTGACGACGCACCACAGTGCGCCGGTCGCCGGCTGCACGGTCATGCCGGAGCAATTGCGCAGGCCGGTGGCGACGACACGGCCATTATTGCCCTCGGGATCATAGGCGCGCACCTCGGCCCTGCCCTCCTCCGATCCCCATGCCGCGCCGAGCGGTTTCGTCGCGGCCCAGGCCTCGATGCCGCCCTCCGGCGCCTCGCCGATGCCTTCGGCCACGTTGGAGCCGGAGCCGACCGAGAGGTAGAGCGTGCCGCCGTCCGGCGAAAAGACGATGTCGCGCGTCCAGTGATGGTTCGAGGGAATGTCCGAAACAACCGTTTCCGGCTCGCCGGATGCTTGCAGATCGCCTTCCTTGTAAGGGAAGCGCACGACGCTGTCGGAATTGGCGACGTAGATCCAGCGCGGCTTGTCGAGGGGATGGAAGGCGATGCCGTAGGGTTGCCGCAGCCCTTCGGCAAAGACGCCCTTCTCCGTCACCTTGCCGTCGGCATCCAGCCGATAGACGCGAACACGGTTTGCCCGGCTGTCGGCGACGAACAGGTCACCGTTCGGAGCGGTGCGGACGACACGCGGGCTGCGCAGACCGGAGGCGATCATTTCCGCGGAGAACCCTTCGGGCAGTAGCGGAGTGGCATTGTCGGGCGCGGGCACCTTGTCGGCGCCGTTGGAGGCGGACTCGGTGACGAAGGGCTTTTGCAGATCCTCGGGCTTGATCAGTCGCCACGTGCCCGGCTTGTCCTCATGCCAATCGCCGAAGGCGGCCTGTCCCCGCAACGGATCGTCCTGCTGCGCTTGGGCCGTGCCGATCCAGGCTGTCGCCAAAACCGTTGTGAGCAAAAACCCTCGCATCCTGTTTCTCCCTTTGGCAGACTCTCGGACAACGTCGTTCAAACTCATCCGCAGGTCCGGCGTTCCGCGGGCAACGCGAATGTGAAGACAAAGAGCGACAACTCGATAACGCTGCCTTTACCCTGGCGATGGGTCCAGCTTGCATCCCGGCGAAGCGGGCACATGTTCAAAGGCATGGGAAAGCGGATTTCTCTGCAACTCCTTGCGATGATCTCCGTCGCGGCTTTCGCGGCGTCGGCAGGCCTTGCCGACGAAATTCCGGCCCGGACCTGCACGGGCATGAACTGCCTGCCCGACCAGACGAAGCCGGCCGATGTATGCAAAGGCGTGGACTGCAACCCGCCGACGCCGAAGGAAGCCGAACAGTGCGGCGGGCTGGACTGCCAGCCTATCCCAGAGGAAGTCACGCCCGTGCCCGAAGACATTCTCCCGGCGCCAGGGGACGATGGGCCCGCGCCGCCAGTTGACGAAAAGAAAGCCGAACCGGGTCAGCAATGAGTTGCAGGGCGTTCAGCCTTCGTCGCCGTCCTCTTCCCCGTCCAGTCTCGCTTCCAGCGTCACAAGGTCCGCCGGCAACGGCAGCCCCATGGCGCGGAGCTCGTTCAGCTTCTCGCGCACCTGTTCGCGGATCTCGCGGGCGTCTTGCGGCTGGTTGACCATGGCGGCGAGCAGGAGGTCGAGTTCGGCCTTGATGGATTCGAACGCCATGAGCGCCTCCTTTTGCCGCGTTTCAGCGAAGCATGCGCGAGATGAGTTGCGCGGTGTAATCGACCATCGGTACGATGCGGGCATAGTTCAGCCGCGTCGGGCCGATGACGCCGAGCGCGCCGATGACGCGGGCATCCTTGTCGCGGTAGGGCGCGACCACCAGCGAGGAGCCCGACAGCGAGAACAGCTTGTTCTCCGAGCCGATGAAGATGCGCACGCCCGAGCCCTCCTCGGCGAGGTCGAGCAACTGGATCAACCCGTCCTGCGTTTCGAGATCGTCGAAGAGATGCCTGAGCAGTTCCAGGTCCGCCTGGGCGGTGACGTTTTCCAGCAGGTTGGCACGGCCGCGCACGATCAGACGCGCCGGCAGGCCGCTGTCGTTGCCGGCCCACAGGGCCAGACCCTTTTCGACAAGGTCCTGCGACAGCGAATCGAGCGCGGCGCGCGTCTCCTCCTTGAGCCGCGCGACCTCGGCCCGCGCCTCGGCCAGGGTGCGGCCCCGGATATGCGCGTTGAGGAAGTTCGACGCCTCGTGCAGTTGCGAGACGGTGACGCCCGCCGGCAGGTCGACGACGCGGTTCTCGACGTCGCCGTTCTGCGACACCAGCACCGTCAGCGCCTTGCCCGGCTCCAACTGGATGAATTCGATGTGCTTGAGCGCCACCTCGCTCTTGGCCGCCAGCACCAGCCCTGCCCCGCGCGACATGCCCGACAGCATCTGGCTGGCTTCGGTCAGCATATGCTCCAGCGTGGCGCCCTCGCCCGACGCCTTCATCTGCGTCTCGATCGCGCGGCGCTCGTCCTCGGTCAGATCGCCGAGTTCCATGAAAGCGTCGACGAAGAAGCGCAGGCCTGCCTGGGTCGGCAGGCGGCCGGCCGAGACATGCGGCGCATAGATCAGCCCCAGATGCTCGAGGTCGCTCATCACGTTGCGGATGGTAGCGGGCGAGAGCGACGAAGGCAGGATGCGCGAGAGCGAGCGCGAACCGACCGGCTCGCCGTCACGCAGATAGGAATCGACGATGCGGCGGAAGATGTCGCGCGAGCGCATGTCGAGCGTCTGCAAGGTGGGCGACTGCAGCATCTGCGATTGCACGGTCGGGTCGGTGATCGGCTTCGTCATCGGTAACAACCTTCGGGCCAAGGATATAGACGTGAACGCCACCGGCGCAAGCACGGGCCGTTTTCCTTTGCACGCCAAGCCTGCCAAGGCTAAAAGCCCGGCACGATTCAAAAATCCACGAAAGCGAGCCGTATGCGTCCCTCCAAGCGCCAGAACGACGAAATGCGCGCCATCTCCTTCGAACGCGGCGTTTCCAAGCACGCGGAAGGGTCTTGCCTGGTGAAGTTCGGCGACACGCATGTGCTGTGCACGGCGAGCCTGGAAGAGCGGGTGCCCGCCTGGATGCGCAATTCCGGCAAGGGTTGGGTGACCGCCGAATACGGCATGCTGCCACGCTCAACCGGCGAACGCATGCGGCGCGAGGCCTCCGCAGGAAAGCAGGGCGGCCGCACGCTGGAAATCCAGCGCCTGATCGGCCGTTCGCTGCGCGCCGTGGTCGATTTGCAGGCGCTGGGCGAACAGCAGATCACGGTGGACTGCGACGTGATCCAGGCCGACGGCGGCACGCGCACGGCCTCCATCACCGGCGGCTGGGTGGCGCTCTACGACTGCCTGCGCTGGATGGAAACGCGCCAGATGGTCAAGCTGGACAAGGTGCTGAAGGATCATGTCGCGGCGATTTCCTGCGGCCTGCATGACAGCCAGCCGGTGATCGACCTGGACTATCTGGAGGATTCGTCGGCCGGCACCGATGCCAATTTCGTCATGACCGGCAAGGGCGGCATCGTCGAGATCCAGGGCACCGCCGAGGGCGAGCCGTTTTCCGAGGAACAGTTCGCTGCGCTGATGGGACTGGCAAAGAAGGGCATTTCGCGGCTGGTAGACCTGCAGAAGATGGCGGTGGGGTAGCGGAGATACGATGACCCCTTCCGCCATCCTCGAATCCGCGCTCTACGTCACCGATCTCGCTGCCGCGGAATCGTTCTACGCCGGCGTCCTCGGCCTCGAACGCATCGCCAAGGTGGAAGGCCGCCACGTCTTCCTCCGCTGTGGCGGGGGCGTGCTTCTTCTCTTCAACGCACAGGCCACAAGGGAGCCGCCTTCACCGGGTGCGAAACTGCCGGTGCCGCCGCACGGCACGACCGGCCAGGGTCATCTCTGCTTCGCGGCTAGCGCCGACGAGATCGAGCGCTGGAAGGCCCACCTGACCGGAAAGGGCGTCGAGATCGAGGCCGATTTCCTGTGGCCGCCCAGGAAGGCCAGGAAAAAGGCGGCCGCTCGATCTATTTTCGCGACCCGTCCGGCAACTCGCTGGAATTCGCCGAACCGAAAATCTGGAATCTGTAGATGCACTCCCTGATGGCCAAGAAAATCGTGGTTGCCAGCCACAATTCCGGCAAGCTGCGCGAGTTCGCCGACCTGCTCGGCCCCTTCGGGCTGGAGGCGAAGTCCGCCAAGGAGTTCGGCCTGCCCGAGCCGGAGGAAACCGGCACGACCTTCGAGGAGAACGCCTACATCAAGGCCCATGCCGCGGCCGTTGCCACCGGCCTTCCGGCCATGTCGGACGATTCCGGCCTGATGGTCGACGCGCTGGACGGCGCGCCCGGCGTCTACACCGCCAACTGGGCGGAGAAATCCGACGGCAGCCGCGATTTCGGCATGGCCATGCAGCGCACGGAAGTCGCCTTGCAGGAGGTCGGAGCGACCGACCCGGCTCGGCGCACCGGCCGCTTCGTCGCCGTCATCTGCCTGGCCTTCCCTGACGGCGAGGCGGAGTATTACCGAGGCGAGGCGGAAGGAACGCTGGTGTGGCCGCCGCGCGGCGAACTCGGCTTCGGCTACGATCCGGTCTTTTTGCCCAACGGCTTCGACAAGACCTTCGGGGAGATGACGGCGCAGCAGAAGCACGGCTGGAAGCCGGGCGACGCCCAGGCGCTGTCGCACCGGGCGCGGGCGTTCAAGAAATTCGCCGAGGCACGGCTCGCCACATGATCCTCGACCGCGCGCCCGGCTTCGGGGTCTATATCCACTGGCCGTTCTGTGCCGCAAAATGCCCCTATTGCGACTTCAACAGCCATGTGCGGCACCAGCCGGTCGACCAGGAGCGCTTTGCGGCCGCCTTCGCCACCGAGCTCGCGACGATGCGCGAGCGCAGCGGGCCGCGCGACGTGACCTCGATCTTCCTCGGCGGCGGCACGCCATCGCTGATGAAGCCGGAAACCGTCGGAGTCGTTCTCGACGCGGTGGCGAAGAACTGGACCGTGCCCGCCGGCATCGAGGTGACGCTGGAGGCGAACCCCTCCTCCGTCGAGGCCGAGCGTTTCCACGGCTACCGCGCCGCCGGCGTCAACCGCGTGTCGCTCGGCGTGCAGGCGCTCAACGACCGCGACCTGAAATTCCTCGGCCGTCTGCACAATGTCGAGGAGGCGCTCTGCGCCATCGGGCTGGCGCGCGACATCTTTCCACGCCTTTCGTTCGACCTGATCTATGCCCGCCCCGGCCAGACGCCCGACGCCTGGGCGGCGGAGCTGGAGGAGGCGATCGGCCACGCCGCCGATCATCTCTCGCTCTACCAGCTCACCATCGAGGAAGGCACGCCGTTCCACGCGCTGCACGCGGCCAGGAAATTCGCCATTCCCGACGACGAGCACGCCGCCGAGCTCTATGCGGTAACGCAGGAGATCACTGCCGCGCGCGGCCTGCCGGCCTACGAGATATCCAACCACGCCAGGCCGGGTGCGGAAAGCCGGCACAATCTGACCTACTGGCGCTACGGCGAATATGTCGGCGTCGGGCCGGGCGCGCATGGCCGCTTCGTCGAAAAGGGCCGGCGCGTGGTGACGATGACGGAAAAGACGCCGGAGACCTGGGCGAACTTGGTCGAGGCAAAGGGCCATGGCGTCATCGACGGCGAGGTGCTGACGCGCTCGGAAGAGGCCGACGAATTCCTGCTGATGGGCCTCAGACTGGTCGAGGGCATCGATCTCGCCCGCTACGAGCAATATGCCGGGCGGCCGCTGTCGTCGTCGCGCCTGTCGGTCCTGCAGGACGAGGGGCTGGTGGCGCCGGTCGGCAATTCGCGGCTGCGCGCCACGCCGGCCGGCATGATCGTGCTCGACGCCGTGGTGGCCGATCTGGCGCGATAGGTACGCCTGGCAACGACCACGCACTTGAATAACCCATCACGATGGGTTATTTTTGATCATGGTGACGATCCACCGCGAGCATGGCCTGCGTGTCGTCGTCTTCATTAACGATCACGAACCGGCGCACGTTCACGTCTTTGGCGATGGCGAAGCCAAGATCAACCTGATCGGTGCCGGTAGCCAACCGGAACTGATCTGGACGGATGGAATGAACCGCGCCGAAGTTAGGCGAGCCTTGCGGATCGTGGTCGAGAACCAACTTGCGTTTATCCGGCGCTGGGAGGAAATCCATGGCTGAATTGACCGATGCCCAGATCGACGCGGCGAGCGAGCGCGGCAGATTGCTGCGTTCGACTGAACCGAGGGCGGCCAATATCCGCTATGATCGTCAACGCGGCCGCATGATTGTCGAACTGACCAACCAATGCTCGTTGGCGTTCCCGCCAAGACTCATTCAGGGGCTCGAGCATGCCAACGACGAACAACTGTCGAATGTCGAAATCCTTGGTGCCGGCTTCGGCCTGCACTGGGAAGATCTCGACGTCGATGTTTCCGTGCCGGGGCTCATGGCAGGGCTGTTCGGCAGCAGAAGCTATATGGCGCGCCGGGCCGGCCAGGCAAAGTCCGCCGCCAAGGCTGCTGCCGCGAGAGCAAACGGCGCCAAGGGCGGTAGGCCGAAAAAGGTGTCGGAAGGCTGATCTTCGCTGCCTTTCAGAGTGGCGACGTCGAGGCGCGCACCGGCCAAGTCGTCGCGCCTTTTGCAACCACTCATGATCCGTGCAAGACAGTTTTCATGGAAAACACCCCCAGCCGACGAAGCTATCTGATCGGTCAGACCGAGGTGCCGGTGCGACCTCCGGAGCCGGCGCTCTACCTGGTAGCGACGCCGATCGGCAACCTCGCCGACATCACGCTGCGCGCGCTGGAGACGCTGGCCGCCGCCGATATCGTCGCCTGCGAGGATACGCGCGTCAGCCGCGTGCTTTTGGAGCGCTACGGCATCCGCCGGCGCACCACCGCCTATCACGACCACAACGCCGCCGAGGCAGGGCCGAGGCTGATCGCGGCCCTCGAGGCGGGCCAGAGCGTGGTGCTGATCTCGGACGCCGGCACGCCGCTGGTCTCCGACCCCGGCTTCCGTCTGGTCGGCGAGGCGCTGGAAAAGGGCATCCGTGTCGTGCCGGTGCCCGGTCCGTCGGCGGCACTGGCGGCGCTGACGGCGTCGGGCCTGCCCTCCGACACGTTCCTCTTCGCCGGTTTTCCTCCCGTGAAGTCCGGTCAATTGCGGTCGCGGCTGGAGGGCCTGAAATCCGTGCCCGCGACGTTGATCTTCTTCGAATCGCCGCGCCGGCTGGCTGAAACGCTGGCCGTCATGGCGGAGGTGCTTGGCGGCGAGCGGCAGGCCGCCGTCGGGCGCGAACTGACAAAGACATTCGAGGAGACACGCACCGGCACGGTGGCGGCACTGGCGGAGCACTACGCGGCTGCGGATACGCCGAAAGGCGAGATCGTGGTCTGCGTCGGGCCGCCCTTGGCCGAAACGGAAGGCCCCGCCGACATCGACCGGCTGCTCCTGTCATTGGCCGGCGAAATGCCAACTTCGAAAGCGGCATCCGAGGCGGCGAAAATGATCGGCCAGCCGAAGCAGGCGCTCTACCGGCGACTGCTGGAACTCAAGGATCGGGGCAGTGGCTGACGCCTTCGCCGGCAAGCGCCGCAAGGCCTATCGGCGCGGCCATCGTGGCGAATGGCTGGCGGCGGCTGCGCTGATGGCGAAGGGGTTCCGCATCCTCGCGCGCCGCTACCGGACGAAGCTCGGCGAGATCGACCTGATCGCGCGGCGCGGCGATCTGGTGCTGATCGTCGAGGTCAAGGCGCGGCGCACGCTGCAGGAAGCCATGGAGGCGATCGCCTATACGGCCGAGCGGCGCATCGAGGGCGCGGCAGATCTGTGGCTGGCCCGTCAGCCGGACTTTGGCCGGCTTTCGGTGCGCTTCGACATGGTGGCGGTGCTGCCCTGGCGCTGGCCGGTGCATGTGGAGAACATTTTTCAGGGGCGGAACGGGTGACATTGCCGAAGTAACGCCTCCCGCGCCGGTCATGGCCGGTAATATGGCCATTTCGGCACGAAACGGTTGGGCCGATCCTCAGGGCAGGATGCGGAAACCGCCGGGGCCTTCGTCGTCGGCCAATTCCCAGATCACCTCGTCGACCACGGCGGAATCGGGACCGCTCATGAAAGCGTCGAGCATGGCCGAGACCGCCTCCTCGCTGCCGGCGATCACCGCCTCGACGACGCCGCCCGGCCGGTTGCGGACCCAACCGTTGAGGCCGAGCCTGCGGGCCTCCATCTGCGTCCAGGCGCGGAAGCCGACGCCCTGGACGCGTCCGGTGATGCGCACCAGAACGCAACGCCTGGTCGTCTCCTTCGTCATCGACGCACCCGCTTCGTCACCCGCATCGGCAGGCCGCCGCGCGGCTGGGTGGTCAGTTTCTGCACGGGCCAGGGCTTCGTTTCGGCCGTCGTATCGAAACGGAAGCGCGAAAGGAGGACCGCCAGCGCGATAATCGCCTCCTGCATGGCGAAGGAGGCGCCGATGCACACGCGCGGCCCTGCGCCGAAGGGCAGGTACTGGAAACGGTCGATCTTCTCACGGTTGACGGGATGGAAGCGTGCGGGGATGAACGCATCGGGCTCGCTCCACAGCTTGCGGTGGCGGTGGACCACCCAAGGCATCACCAGCACCGCGGCCTTGGGCGGGATATAGAGTTCCCGCCCCGATTTCGAGGTGAAGGTTTCCGGCTCGACCGGCTCGCGGTTGATCGACGGCGCCGGCGGATAGAGCCGCAGCGCCTCGTCGAATGCGGCGCGCGTCAGCGGCATCAGGTCGAGCCATTTCGTCGGATCCGGCTCGCTTGCCAGGACGGCGTCGATCTCGCGTTCGATCGGCTCGCGCTCCCAAGGCGCTTCGGCCAGGCAATACAGCGTCCAACCCAGCGCGCGTGCCGTCGTCTCGTGGCCGGCGCCGATGAAGGTGACGATGTTGTCCTCCACCTCCGCGCGAGTGAGCCCCTGCGGCCCTTCGGCCTTGAGCAGCAGGGTGAGAAAATCCTGCGGCGCGCCGTCCGGATCAAGCTTCAGCCGATCTTCGCGCTGGCTAATCGTATCCGAGACGATGCCGCGAAAATAGGCCATGACCTTGCGGCCGCGGATGCGGGTGAGGCGCGGCAGCCAGTCGGGCGCACGCAGAAGGTCGAGCGGGTCGACACGGCCCATGGTCTCCAGCAGGCGGTCGATGTCCTGCGCGAATGTGCCTTTCTCGCCTGCGATCTCGTCGGAGAAGAGCGTCTCGGCGAGGATCTCGTACGTCAGCATCGTCATGTCATGGGCGATGTCGGAGACGCTGCCGTCCACGTAGCGGTCGGCGAAATCTTGCGTGCGTTTCAGCATGGCCGGCGCGAAACCGAAGATGTTGCGCGGCGTGAATACCGGCGCCATCGCCTTGCGGGAGCGCCTCCACACCTCGCCTTCCGCCGTCAGCAGGCCATCGCGCAGGATGGGCCTGAGAATCTTCTGGCGGACCGTCGCCATCTTGTAGTTCCTGGCATTGTCCACCAGCACGTGGCGGATCAATCCCGGGTCGTTGGCGATGACCAGCGGCCCGCCGACGCCGGTGACCGAGATCCACGGCTCGTTGTAGGAGGGCTCGCCCCAGAGTTCGAGCGGGTTCTTGTAGACGATGCGGATCATCTCGAGCGTCGAGGGCGGCGTCGTGCGCGGCCTCGGCGCGGGCGGGACGAAGGGTGCGGGCTTGCTGTCCATGGCTCTCCTCATCCAATGTAATGGCAGCCGAACCGGGCGTCCATGTGGCCGGACGAAGCCATTGCCCCGATGCCCGTTCGGAAAAGGCGAACGCTCCGTTTACCTGGCGTGAGCCGGTTTCCTGAAGGTGCCTGCTTGCTCAGGGCGAGCGCTTGCCGTAGCTGACGGTCACCGTTGGATACTGTCAGGAGAACCGTCTTGAAACACCGCCTCGCCATCATTGTCGGCAGCACCCGTCCCGGCCGCGTCGGGCCGATTTTCGCGGAATGGCTGGAGACCGTCGCGCGCGAGCACGGCAAGTTCGAGCCGGTGATGGCGGACCTGGCGAAATTCGACCTGCCGCTGCTCGACGAGCCGCATCATCCGCGCCTCGGCAAGTACGAGAAGGCGCACACCAAGGCGTGGTCCGAGGCGATCGACGCCGCCGACGCCTTCGTCTTCGTGACTCCGGAATACAATTACTTCGCCGCGCCCGCGATCGTGAACGCGGTCGACTACCTTTCGCGGGAATGGAATCACAAGCCGGCCGGCTTCCTGTCCTATGGCGGCGTCTCGGGCGGGCTGCGCTCGGCGCAGTCGCTGAAACCGCTTCTCACCACCGTCAAGGTCATGCCGATCCCAGAGGCGGTCGCGCTGCCGACCTATGCCGCGCATCTCGACGACAAGAGGATTTTTTCTCCCACCGAGCAGATCGCGGGAAGCGCGAAAACCATGCTCGACGAACTCGCCCGCTGGAGCGCGGCGCTGAAGCCGATGCGCGGCTGAGGCCGCGCCATTTCCGCCGCGCATTCCGTCGTTGCCGCCACTTCCTCGGCCGCCGATGAAAACCGCCCTGAAACTTGGAAAAATGGCCGCAAACGCCTATATTTAGCCTATCTTCAAGCGCGCGATTCGAAGCACCGTTTCCGGCTTCGCATTCAGCGGCAACCACACAGGTTTTCATGAGCGATCAGACCGACACGACCAATGGCGGCAACGCCGAGTACGGCGCCGATTCCATCAAGGTTCTCAAGGGCCTGGACGCGGTGCGCAAGCGCCCGGGCATGTATATCGGCGACACCGACGACGGCTCGGGCCTGCACCACATGGTCTACGAGGTGGTGGACAACGCCATCGACGAGGCGCTGGCCGGCCACGCCGACCTTGTCAGCGTCATCCTGAACCCGGATGGCTCCTGCACGGTAATCGACAATGGCCGTGGCATCCCGACTGGCATGCA
>CAZBBT010000043.1:0-22219 GCA_964490065.1 uncultured Mesorhizobium sp.
TCGTCGGCAAGTACACGGGCCTGAAGGACGCCTACAAGTCGCTGATCGAGGCGCTGTCGCACGGCGGCCTGGCCAACCACGTCAAGGTCAAGCTCGACTGGATCGAAAGCGAGGTCTTCGAGAAGGAGGACCCTGCACCCTATCTCGAGAAGGTGCATGGCATCCTCGTGCCCGGCGGCTTCGGCGAGCGCGGCTCGGAGGGCAAGATCCTCGCGGCCAAGTTCGCGCGCGAGCGCAAGGTGCCGTATTTCGGCATCTGCTTCGGCATGCAGATGGCCTGCATCGAGGCGGCGCGCTCGCTGGCCGGCATCGAGAACGCCTCCTCCACCGAATTCGGCGCGACGAAGGAACCGATCGTCGGTCTGATGACCGAATGGCTGAAGGGCAACATGCTGGAGAAGCGCAAGGCGGCCGGCGATCTCGGCGGCACCATGCGGCTCGGCGCCTACGAGGCCGATCTCGCCGGCAATTCGAAGATCGCCGACATCTATGGCGACACGCGCATTTCCGAACGTCACCGCCACCGCTACGAGGTCAACATCGACTACAAACAGCGGCTGGAGGAATGCGGGCTGGTCTTCGCCGGCATGTCGCCCGACGGCGTGCTGCCTGAGACGGTGGAATACCCGGACCATCCCTGGTTCATCGGCGTGCAGTATCACCCTGAGCTGAAGAGCCGGCCGCTTGAGCCGCATCCGCTATTCGCGTCCTTCATCGAGGCGGCGGTGGAGCAGAGCCGGCTGGTGTAAGTGTTTCGCGGCATGGAGTATTTCGGAGCCGTATGGTGACCATCTATATCGCGCTCCTCCACAGCATCGTGCTGACGCCGCGGAAACGCGTTGTCATGGCCGATCTGCGGTCGATGGCCGAGAGTTTGGGCTTTGAACACGTCCGCACGCTCGTCTCCAGCGGCAATATGGTCTTCGAAACGAGGGAAGGGGACATTTCCGGGATCGAGACGCGCCTCGAAACCACTTTCGAAAAGACCTTCGGCCGGTTCGTTCCCATCATTGTCAGGACCGCGGAGGCTTGGCGCCGACTGGCTACCGCCAATCCGTTCCCGATCGAATCCGCTGCCACATCGGATCAGGTCGCGGTGCGCGTGATGCGAAAGCCAGTCGCGGCGGAAACCATTGTTTCGTTGCGGCATGCCGCCGCGCCGGAGGAAAAGGTCGAGATTGTCGACGGCGATCCGTGGGTTTTCTTCTCGCGTGAAGGGCCGAATTCGCGCCTGCTCGCGGCCATGAACAACAAGCGGCTCGGCGTGGGCACTTCACGCAATTGGAACACCGTGCGCGGGTTGGCGGAGATGGTGGAACAGTCGGCGCTCCATTCTTCCCGGCGCGGGTGAGCCCGCCGAACGATGACCAGGCCGTCGGTCGGCGCAACAGCGGAGAGCGCATCGGCACGCCGCAGCCGGCGGCGTTCCGGTAGAGGTCAAAGAACGGCCAGATTTCCAATGGAGAAACCTTCCGGCGCTTGCGCTCATGGGCGATTGCCGCGGCAATCCCGCCTGGCGGTGAAGCATTCACTGAAAACCCCGTCCGGGTTAGCCTCGGGCACAACGCGAATCATCCAAGGCGAACCATGAGACGTTACAGCCGCTTCCCGATCTGCGCGACGGCCATCATCTTCGCCGCCACGGCCTTCCCGGCGCTTGCGCTGAGCCAAGAGCCGCCGCCGGAAGAGCAGGACCAGCCGGCACCGGCGCCGAAGGTCGAGCGCGTTGCCAACCCGGTCGCGGAATTCACCGGGGTCGACAAGATCACCGGCCGCATCATCACCTTCGATGTCTATATCGACGAGACGGTGCAGTTCGGCGCGCTGCAGGTGACGCCGCGCGTCTGCTATTCGCGTCCCGGCGCCGAGGAGCCGAAGACCGACTCCTTCGTCGAGGTCGACGAGATCACGCTCGACCGGAAGATCCGCCGCATCTTCACAGGCTGGATGTTCGCCCAGAGCCCCGGCCTCAATGCGGTCGAGCATCCCGTCTATGACGTGTGGCTGAAGGACTGCAAGCAGAAGTCCGACGTGCCGCCGCCCGAAAGCGCCAAGGCATCGGACGCGCCGGCCACCGAGACCGTTCCCGATTCGCCCAGCACGGCGACCAAGCCCGCCAACTGACCGGAACCGCCGCACGCGTCGCGCGTTTGCACGCGGCGGACGGGCGCGAGCAGACCGGAGGGCATCCCATGATGGCCAGCGAGAAGGAACTTCTCGAAATCGAGAAGGGGTTCTGGACGCTCGGTGAAGCCTATTTCAAGGCGAATGCCGACAAGGAGTGCCTGGTTGCCTTTCCCGAAATGGCCAGGACCATGAGCAATGTCGACCTTGCCGCCACGGCGAAAGACCCCAACCGCTGGCGCGACCTGAAGATGGACGTCAAGGGGATGGTCGAGCCCGGCTCGGACATCGTCATGCTGACCTATGAAGCGCATGCCACGCGCGAGAGCGGCGAGCCCTATGTGGCGCTGGTCTCGACCGGCTATGTCCGGCGCGCCAACGGCTGGAAAATGATGTTCCATTCGCAGACGCCGCTGAAGAACAGCGACGCCTAGCGCCGGCCGCAGCTACTTGAACGAAACCGCCGTGGTGTTGCCGCCGCAGACCAGGACGGCGATCCGCTCGTCGGCACCGGGCCGGTATTTTCCCGACGCAAGTGCCGCGAAAGCGGCCGCGCCGCCCGGTTCGGCGACGACGCGCAAGCCGTCCCACAGCGCCCGCTGCGCCGCGCGGATGTCGTCGTCCGACACCAATACCGGTTTCTGCACATAGGCCCGTGCCAGCGGAAACATCAGTTCGCCGACGCGTTTGGGCGCCAGCGAGTCGGCGGCGATGCCGTCCGTCCTGCTGTCCACCGGCTGCCCGGCGGTCATCGCGTCGAACAGGGTCGGCGCGCCTTCGGGTTCGACCGCCACGATCCTGACGCGGCCGGCGAACCAGGCGGCTATGCCGCCGATCAGCCCGCCGCCGCCGACCGCGACGAGCAGCGTGTCGATGTCCGGGCAATCTTCCTCGATCTCCCCGCCTAGCGTGCCTTGCCCCAGCAGCGTCTCGACCTGCTCGAAGGCGTGGACGGGCAGCGCGCCGCTTGTCGCCGCGAACGTCTCGCTCTCGGCCAGCGCGTCGGCGTAGCGCTCGCCCACGACATGAACCTCGGCGCCATAGCCGCGTATGCGTTCCAGCTTGGCTGGCGAGGAGATGGTCGGGACGAAGATGTTGGCCGGCATGCCAAGCCGCTGCGCCGCAAGGGCAACCGCCGCGCCGTGGTTGCCGCCGGAAGCGGCGACGACACCGGCGGCGGGAACATCCCGCGTCAGAAGATTGGCGAAGGCGCCGCGCGCCTTGAACGAGCCGCTATGTTGCAGCAGTTCCAGTTTCAGCCGGATCGGATGTGCCGGCAGCCCGAAATCGGCGAGGTCCGCCGACAGGACCGGTGTATGGCGGATGTGGGGCCGAATGGTCCTGGCGACATCGGCGATGGCGCTGGCGGTGAGGGAAGGGTGCATGGGCTGGTTATCCGGTGATTGGCGAGAAACAGGTAATCGAACTCAGGGATGGAAAACAGCCTCGCCCTTCAGCGCGTCGGCCAGCATCGTCTCGTATTTGCCGCGCGGCACGTCCACCGCGCCGAAGCGTTTCAGGTGCTCGGTGGTGAATTGCGTGTCGAGGAGGGCGAAGCCACGTGCCTTCAGACGTTCGACGAGATGAACGAGGCAGATCTTGGAAGCGTCGGTTTCGCGCGAAAACATGCTCTCGCCGAAGAAGACGCGACCGAGCGAGACGCCGTAGAGGCCGCCGACCAGCCGCTCGCCCTGCCACGCCTCGACCGAATGGGCATTTCCCATGCGGTGGAGTTGGATATAGGCTTCGCGGATCGGCGGGTTTATCCAAGTCGACTGGCGTTCCTCGCGCTTTTCCGCGCAGGCGTCGATCGTCGCTTCGAAATCGGAGTCGAAGCGAATGTCGAACGGCCGCCTGCGCATAGCCTTGGCCAGGCTTTTCGGCACATGGAAGCCGTCGAGCGGGATGATGCCGCGCGTCTCCGGGCGCACCCAGAACACTTCGGGGTCCGAGGCGCTCTCCGCCATCGGAAACACGCCCGAGGCATAGGCCTTGAGCAGAAGGTCGGTCGGGATGCGGTGTCCGGGCGCGTAGGGACGCGACATGGTTCCGCTTTCAGTGCGCTTCGGCGTCCTTGGCCAGATATTTTTCCAGCCAGTGGATGTCGTAGTCGCCATTGGCGATGTCGGGATTGCCGACGAGGTCGCGGAACAGCGGCAGCGTCGTATTGATGCCGTCCACCACGAACTCGTCCAGCGCGCGGCGCAGACGCATCATGCACTCGACGCGGTTGCGGCCGTGGACGATCAGCTTGCCGATCAGGGAATCGTAATAAGGCGGGATGCGGTAGCCCGAATAGACGCCCGAATCGACGCGGATGCCGAGCCCGCCCGGTGTATGGAAATGCGTGATGGTGCCGGGCGAGGGGGTGAAGGTACGCGGATCCTCGGCGTTGATGCGGCACTCGATGGCATGGCCGTTGAACTTGATGTCCTCCTGCCGGACCGACAGCCCGCCGCCCGAAGCGACGCGAATCTGCTCATGCACCAGGTCGATGCCGGTGATCGCCTCGGTCACGGGGTGCTCCACCTGCAGGCGGGTGTTCATCTCGATGAAATAGAACTCGCCGTCCTCGTAGAGGAATTCGATCGTGCCGGCGCCGGAATAGCCGAGATCGGCCACGGCCTTGGCGCAGATGCCGCCGATCCTGGCACGTTGGTCGGCATTGAGGGCAGGGGAATTCGCCTCTTCCCAGACTTTCTGGTGGCGGCGCTGTAGCGAACAGTCGCGCTCGCCGAAATGCACACCCTTGCCCATACCGTCGCCGAACACCTGCAACTCGATATGGCGGGGCTTTTCGAGATACTTCTCGATGTAGACAGCGTCGTCGCCGAAGGCGGCTCCTGCTTCCGAGCGCGCGGTGGCCAGCGCCACTTCCAGGTCTTCCTCCGAGCGCGCCACCTTCATGCCGCGCCCGCCGCCACCGGCGGCCGCCTTGATGATGACCGGATAGCCGATCTCCGCGGCGATGCGCTTGGCTTCCTTTTCCTCCGTCACCGCGCCGTCCGAGCCTGGCACGCAGGGGATGCCGAGGTGCTTGGCGGTGCGCTTGGCCTCGATCTTGTCGCCCATGATGCGGATATGGTCGCCGGACGGGCCGATGAAGGTGATGTTGTGCGCGGCCAGGATGTCGGCGAACTTGGCGTTCTCCGACAGGAAACCGTAACCCGGATGCACGGCATCCGCTCCCGTGATCTCGCAAGCAGCGACGATCTGGTGGATGTTCAGATAGCTGTCGCGCGACGGCGGCGGGCCGATGCACACGCTCTCGTCGGCAAGGCGCACGTGCATGGCATCGGCGTCGGCGGTGGAATGCACCACCACGGTCTGGATGCCGAGTTCCTTGCAGGCGCGCAGAACCCGGAGCGCGATCTCGCCGCGGTTGGCGATGAGGATCTTCTGGAACATCCTATTCGATCACCACCAGCGGCATGCCGTACTCGACCGGTTGCGCATCCTCGATGAGGATGGCCGTGACGGTGCCGGCGCGCGGCGAGGGGATCTGGTTCATCGTCTTCATCGCCTCGATGATGAGCAGCGTCTGGCCTTCCTTGACCTTCTGGCCGACCTCGATGAAAGCCTTGGCGTCGGGCGAGGGCGCCAGATAGGCGGTGCCCACCATCGGCGAGGGCACGGCGTTCTTGCCAGGGTCCGCCGCAGCGGCAGGGCTGGCGGTTCCAGGCGGGGAGGCGGCGGCTGTCGGCGCCGGCGCGGCATAGACCGGAGGCGGTGCGGCGACGGCATGGACCGCCGGTGCCTGACGCGACACGCGCAGCTTGAGATCGCCGAATTCGACCTCGATCTCGGTCAGGTTGGTATCGTTCAATATGCCCGCCAGGTCGCGGATCAGTTGCTGGTCTATGCCCGCAGTCTTCGTCATTATCTGACCTTTCTCCTGTCCTGGCCGCTCACTGGCGCGCCGCAAGGGCCCGCAGCGCCAGCACGTAGCCGAGCGGACCGAAGCCGCAGATCATGCCGAGCGCATGAGGGGCGACCCTGGATACCTGGCGGAACGGTTCCCGCGCGTGAATGTTCGACAAATGCACCTCCACCACCGGCAGAGGCGCGGCGCCACGGATGGCGTCGTGGATGGCGATCGAAGTGTGCGTGTAGGCGCCGGCATTGAGCACAACGCCGGCCGCCTTCTCGACCGCCTCCTGGATCCACGTCACGAGGTCGCCCTCGTGATTGGATTGGCGGAAATCGATCTCCAGTCCGAGTTCCGTTCCCGCCTTGCGGCAGTCGGCGGCGATGTCGTCCAGCGTCTGCGTGCCATAGATGGACGGCTCGCGCCTGCCGAGCATGTTGAGGTTGGGACCGTTGAGGACGAATATCGTTTTCAAAAATTGCCGACCTTTTCCGGCGCGGAATGCCGTCGTTCCTGACAATATGCAGGCTCTATAGTGGGCTTAACCCGCCGCGAAAAGAGCGCAAGTGCCTTCTTCACATGTCCACAACGGCGAAAACCCGGTCATGCCGGGTCCTCGCAGCCTGATTCGACGTCAGAGCGCCGCCTTGGCTGCGGCAATCTTCTCGGCGAGCACCTGCTGGCCAAGCGCGCCGAAGATCACCTCGTTGCCGACCACATAGGAAGGCGTTCCGGTGATGGTGAGCTTGTTGGCGAGATCGTAGGTCTTGGAAATGGCATCGGGAATGTCGGGATCCTTCATGTGCTCGCGCAGCTTCGCCTCGTCGGCGCCGAGCGACATGGCGATCTTGATCGCCTTGGCTTCCGTGGCGCGGCCTTCGCCGCCGAGCAACGCGGTGTGGAACTCGCTGTATTTTTCCGGCATCAACTTGTGAAAGGCCATGGAGACGACCGAAGCCTTCTGCGAATCCGGCCCGAGAATCGGGAATTCCTTCAGAACGAAGCGCAGATCCGGGTCCTGCTGGGTCAGGGCCTGCATGTCCTCGATGGCGCGTTTGCAGAAGCCGCAATTGTAGTCATAGAATTCGACGATGGTGACCTTGCCGTTGGGATTGCCGACGACGCCGTCATAGGTCGAATTGAAGATCTCGTCCTTCTGGTTGTTGATGACGCCCTCGCTGGCGAGCCGCTGCTCTTCCTTCTGCTTGGCCTCGAGCGCCTCCTGCACTTCGAGCAGGATTTCGGGGTTCTTCAGCAGATAGTCCCGCACGATGCCCTCGACCTCGGTGCGGTCGAGCTTGCCGCTGGTGGCTGAATCGGTTGCCGCGACCTGCATCATATCGACGGATGCCGCCGCTTTCTCCGCCCCGGCAGGCGGCACGTTGCCGGCCGCGAAACCGACCGCCAGCATGGCGATGCCGGCGAGCGCCCCCGTCGCGGCCAGAAGAAATCCCTTGTTCATGATCCCGTTCCTTTTCTTCGTCCGGGGCCGTCTTCCCGACCGCCCTGGAAACCGCTTACTTCTTCTTGCCCGTCTTGCTCGAGCTTATGATGTCCTGCGCCTTGATCCAATCAGGGCTTCCTGTCTTCAGCACCTTCTGCGCCCGCATGGCGAAGATTGTCGCGTTCTTGTAGTCGCCCGAATAGAAATAACCGTCGGCGGTGGCGAGTTCCGCCTTGCCGACGTCGCCAAGCTGGCCGTAGGCTTGTGCCAGATAGCGGTAGGCCGCACCGTTCTCCTTGTCGCGCGACAGGCCGAGCTTGATCTGGGCGACCGCCTTCTTGGGCGCGCCGGCGGCCATCAGCGCCTGACCATAGGACACCGGCAGGATACCGGACTTGGCCGGATCGAGGCTGACCGCCCTGGCGTAGGCGGCGGCAGCGTCATCAGGCCGGTTCGCCTTCATCAATATGTCGCCGCGCAGTTCCTGGAAGTACGGGTTCTCCGGCTGCGTCTTGATGAGGCCTTCGGTCTTCTTGAGCGCCGAGTTCAGGTTGCCGAACAGATAGGCTGCCTGTGCTTCGCCATACTTGTTGGCCAGCGTGTCGGAGCTTTTTCGTAGCAGTCGCGACAGGGCCGCCTGACCTTTCGTGTAGACCGCGATCTTCACGCGCATCATGTCGTGGCGTTGTTGCAACGCAGCCGAGTCGGTCTTGTCGCGGTAGGGGCTTTTTTTCACCAACGTCTGAAGATTGGCAATGCGGTCCCGCGGCATCGGGTGGCTGACGCGATAAGGATCCACCTGGGCGCCCGACAGGGAAAGCGCGGACTGGAAGCGCTCGAAGGTCCGCAGCATGCCCTCGCCGGATTGGCCGGTGGCGTTGAGATAGGTGATGGCCGAGCGGTCGGCGGTGATTTCTTCGCCGCGCTGGTAGTTGAGCAGCACGCGCTGCGCCATCTCGCCGCCGCCGACAGCCAGCCCCATGCCCGCCGTGCCGAGGCCGCGCCCGCCGCCGGCCGCGCCCGCCGCCATGGCGCCGACGCCGAGCAGGCTGGTGACGATCGCCAACGTCTTGGCGCGTTCGAGCTGCTCGCGCAATTTCTGCTCGTGGCCGCCGGCGATGTGGCCGCATTCATGCGCGATCACGCCGATGACCTCGTTCGGCGTCTCGGCCTGCAGCAGCGCGCCGGTGTTGATGAAAATGCGCCGGCCGGCGACGAAGGCGTTGAAGGACGAATCGTTGACCAGCACGATGCGGATGCCGGCGCTGGAGAGGCCGGCCGCCTTG
The DNA here is from genome assembly GCA_964490065.1 of uncultured Mesorhizobium sp. GTDB lineage: Bacteria > Pseudomonadota > Alphaproteobacteria > Rhizobiales > Rhizobiaceae > Mesorhizobium. The sequence continues at coordinate 8,723 of CAZBBT010000043.1, forward strand.
AAGATCGGCCGTGCGTAGTCGCGCACCAGCGCCTCGATCTCCGCATCGCGGACGATCGGCACGCCCTGTGCCCGGGCTGGAAGGGAACCGACCAGAGCCACTGCCGCGCCAAGCGAAGAGATCGCGGCGGCGCGGGCCAGCCTGGCCAGGGTCGAAACGGGTCTTGTCAGGCTCAGCATGGCGTTCACTGGTAGCCGAGGCGGGCGGGGATGGAAAGCAGCCTGCCTATCGATCATCGATTGTTGATCCCTCGGCTGACTGCGAACATCATCCATTCCTCTCCCTCGATCCGCTCCCGCAATACCCGTTCCACCGACAGGGCGTCGGCAAGGCACCTATTGCGTCGGCGATCCTCGTCCACCCCACGCATGGCGCGCAGGTCGCGCCTAGAAGAAGGACAAATTTGCCTTTTTGACGGCGCGTTCCACGCTCGGGACACGATAGCGTGGGTCGCCTCTGCCTTGGAGAGGCCCGTCGTACCTCCCTGGCGTCAACGGGCCGCCGATCATTCAGGCTCCCGCCGGGCGGCGATCAATCGTCGGAATCGTCGTCCGGGTTGTCGACCTCGCAGCCGATGCCGCGGCATCCGATATAGTTGCCTTGGGTGTCGAAATTCGGGTTGCCGTCTTTGTCATACTGCGGCCTGTCGTCGATGACACTTGCGCTAGCAGTGGATTCGAATTCCCGCAGGCGTCTCCGATCTCTTCGATCCTGCCTTTCCAGGTCATCCATGGTGCGGCTCTGGTCGTCCGCGCGCCGCTGATCTTGCTGCATCATGCAGTTGGCAAAGGCATTCGAGCCCGGCTTGAAGCCGTAGGACGAACACTGCTGCTGATCCGCGGCGCGCTGATCCTCCGCGCTCACACAGCCACCGAGCGCCATGCCGAGAAGGGCGATTGCAAGGAACCGAAGCATGATTGTTCTCCTGATTAGGCCGCCGGCGTGGCGGCTATCGAACCGGCGTGCAAACGCGAACACCGGATTCCGTTCGGCGTTGCCGCGGGCCGCGCCGTTCCCCGCAGATGTCGCCCGATTAGTCCGCGGCGGGCACAGGGCAGCTCATGTCGCCTTCTTCGCAGGACATGTAGCGCTTGAAATCCTGGATGCGGCTCCTGGTGACGTCGCCGCGGCATTGCGCGACGAGCATGGGATAAATGCCGCCGCCCGAAGCCCCGGAGCCCGAAAAGGCGCACTCGGCATCTCGATAGGCGACCCAGGCTTTTTGCGCCGACACGAGCAGCTTGGTTGCGTCCGGATCGTCCTTTAGGCGGTGCCTGATCTGCTTGTAGAGATTGTTCAGTTCCGCATCCGACGCCTTGAAGCTCTTGTCGGCACAGGCGTTCATCGTCACCTGGTCCTGGGCGTTGTCGCAGGAAGCGGCGAAGGCGGATGTTCCAGAAAGCGGAACAGCGAAGATCAAGGCGAAAAGCAGGCGGCGCATTGTCTCATCCAAAAGAATGTTGCCGATATCCCGCCACCGCGAATGCTATAGCAATCGGGCGTCAGGCAAAACGAAAGGTGTCCACAGCGTTAACATGGGTTTACGGGCCGTCCTTAAATCTGGATTCCCGAATCGCGAGCCTGAGCGTTTCTCATGTCCGATCTTGCAGTCCTGGCATCGATCGGGCAGGGGAGACGCAGCCGATCCCTGCTGGCGGACGCGGAGGAGAAGAATGGTTGTTTCGCTTTCGCGGCGTGGCGCGGTCGAGCCATTTCACGCCATGGACGTGCTGGCGCAGGCCAACCGGCTGATCGCTGGCGGCGCCGACGTGGTTTCCATGGCCGTCGGCCAGCCGTCGGATCCGGCGCCGCTCGCCGTGCGGCGCGCCGCCGCGGAGGCGCTGGAACGCGGCAGGATCGGCTATACGGACGCGCTGGGGCTGGCCGGGCTGCGCACGGCCATCGCGAAGCACTATGCCGACCATTACGGCATCGCGATCGTGCCCGGTCGCATCGCCGTCACCACCGGCTCTTCGGCCGCCTTCAACCTGGCGTTTCTTGCCATGTTCGATGCGGGCGATCGTGTCGCCATCGCCGCGCCCGGCTACCCGGCCTATCGCAACATCATGGCCGCGCTCGGCATAGAGGTGGTCGAGATCGAACTCGAGGGGGCGCCCTATCTGACGGCGGATCACCTGGCCGGCGCGCATCGCGAAAGGCCGTTGAAGGGCGTGCTGTTCGCCAGCCCCGCCAACCCGACCGGTGCGGTTATTCCGGCCGAGGAGTTGCAAAGCCTTGTGGAAACGGCGGAAAACCTGGGGATCGCGGTCATCTCCGACGAGATCTACCACCGGCTCGCCTATGACGCTCCCGACACCACCGCGCTGGCCTATGGGCGCGGCGTCACCGCGATCAACTCCTTCTCGAAATATTACTGCATGACGGGCTGGCGCGTCGGCTGGCTGGTGCTGCCGGAGGACCTCGTGCGACCGGTCGAGCGCATCGCCCAGAGCCTTTACATCTCGGCGCCGGAACTGTCGCAGGTCGGGGCGATCGAAGCGTTCGGTGCCACGGAGGAACTGGAGGCGGTCAAGGCGCGCTATGCGGGAAATCGCGAATTTCTGGGGCGCAAGCTTCCGGAACTCGGCTTTGCACTGGCCGCGCCCATGGACGGCGCCTTTTACGCCTTCTGCGATGTCTCGCGGCTGACCAACGACAGCATGGCGTTCGCCAAAAAGATGCTGGTCGAGGCGCATGTAGCCGCGACGCCGGGCCGCGATTTCGATCCGTTGCAAGGGCACCGGACCATGCGCTTTTCCTACGCCGGCAGCCACGCCGAGATGGAAGAAGCGCTGGCGCGCATCGAGCGCTGGCTGAAATAGCAGTCGACAGGGCGTGAAATCGGATCCGCCTACTCGCAATATCGGCCGGTCCGGCTAGCGCGTGAAATGCGCACTATCCACGGGCGATGCGATGCCGCAGAAGAGCCCAGGCTCCTCACGGAGACCGCATGACGCGACCATGCGCCGGGAGGGCAGGTTCGACGGCGATACCAACTCATAGACGTGGGTCGCGCCGAGATCATGAAACACGCTGACGATCATGCGGGCATTGATATAGTTGCCCAGGCCCTTGCCCCGCTGGGATTCCGCCACCGCGACCAGACCGCCCCAAGCGTAAAGGTGGTAGGGGCTCTGACCGTTGTGCGGCAGATAGCCGTGCGCCGCCGCGGCGATGCTTCCGTCAAGAGGGCCAGCCGCCAGCGTCGTCGCCGGGCCGCAAGCCCCGACCAAGAGCGAGCCGGAAAAGGGTACTATTCCAACGGCGCCCATGAGTGCCTGGATGCGAGCCGTATACTCGTCCTCCGGTCGGCCCGGCCGGTCGAAATCAGCCAGACCGTCGGGCACGCCTCTCGCCAGTATAGCTTCCGAGGCCGCAAGCGCCTGCTCTCGATCTGCGAGGAATACGTCCCAGGTATCGAAACGAAAGTTCTTCCGTGCCAGGTGAGCTTTCAGTTCGTCCGCTCTGTCCGCCGGAATCAGGCGGAAGCCGAGAATTCCGTCGCTTTCAAGAAAGTCGTCGATGCGTTCCAGGCCGAATTGGTCGAGGTCATCGCAGCCCATGGTGCGACCGGTTTGGCACGCGCCGGCCGTGGCACTAATGAAATCGGCGCGCTGTTCGGCCAAGGCCTGCAGTCGTTGCTGCTTTTCGGTACCGAAATACCCGGCCATCACTCTTCCCCCGACAGTTCAGAATAGCGCATCGCCGCGATCGTCGCCAGTCGTCGGCTCGCAGCTCTCTGTTCGCTTGCACGGTAGAACTCTACGGCCAGCCGTTTTCGTTGCAGCCATGTGGCTCCGTGCGGTCTCGTCTCGGTTGACTTACCCAAGGCCTTCCGATTTACACCGTCCGCGAATAACTACGGAAAAATTCCGTATTTTTGGACGCCTTCCCATGCTTGAAAAGACCTATGACGCCAAAAGCGTCGAGCCGAAGATCGCCAGGGCCTGGGAGGAGGCGGACGCCTTTCGCGCCGGCGCGGGAGCGGACGAGGGCGCGGAAGCCTTCGCCATCGTCATTCCGCCGCCGAACGTCACCGGCTCGCTGCACATGGGCCATGCTCTCAACAACACGCTGCAGGACATCATGGTCCGCTTCGAGCGCATGCGCGGCAGGAACGTGCTGTGGCAGCCCGGCATGGACCATGCCGGCATCGCCACGCAGATGGTGGTCGAACGCAAGCTGATGGAACAGCAGATCCATCGCCGCGACCTTACCCGCGAGCAGTTCATCGATAAGGTCTGGGAGTGGAAGGCGGAGTCGGGCGGCGCCATCTTCAACCAGTTGAAACGGCTGGGCGCTTCCTGCGACTGGAGCCGCGAGCGCTTCACCATGGACGAGGGCCTGTCGAAGGCCGTTCTGGAAGTCTTCGTCACGCTTTACAAGCAGGGGCTGATCTATCGCGGAAAGCGGCTGGTCAACTGGGACCCCAAGTTCGAGACGGCCATTTCCGATCTCGAAGTGGAGAACCGCGAGGTCGACGGCCACATGTGGCACTTCAAGTACCCGCTGGCCGGCGGCGAGACCTACACCTACGTCGAGAAGGACGAAGACGGCAACGTCACCTTCCAGGAAGAGCGCGACTACATTTCCATCGCCACGACCCGGCCCGAGACGATGCTGGGCGACGGCGCGGTGGCGGTTCATCCCTCGGACGAACGCTACGCCCCCATCGTCGGCAGACTGTGCGAGATCCCGGTCGGGCCCAAGGAGCACCGGCGGCTGATCCCGATCATCACCGACGAATATCCCGATCCGGACTTCGGCTCGGGCGCGGTCAAGATCACCGGCGCGCACGACTTCAACGACTACCAGGTCGCCCGCCGCAACAAGATCCCGCTCTATCGCCTGATGAACACGGTGGCGGCGATGCGCGACGACGGCGAGCCCTACGCTGTCTGCGCCGCCCGCGCGGCCGAGATCGTGCGGTCCGGCGAACTGCCGAGCGAAGAGGACGTGGACGCGATCAATCTGGTGCCGGACGAATATCGCGGCCTCGATCGCTATGAGGCACGCAAGCGCATCGTCGACGCCATCAATGCCGAGGGCCTGGCGGTGACGGTCAAGGACACCGACGGAAACGCCGCGCCCTATGTCGAATCGAAGAAGATCATGCAGCCCTTCGGCGACCGCTCCGGCGCGGTCATCGAGCCCATGCTGACCGACCAGTGGTTCGCCGATGCCGAGACGCTCGCGCGGCCGGCCATCGCGTCGGTGCGCGAGGGACGAACCAACTTCGTGCCTAAGAACTGGGAAAAGACCTATTTCGACTGGATGGAGAACATCGAGCCGTGGTGCATCTCGCGCCAGCTCTGGTGGGGACACCAGATTCCGGCCTGGTATGGGCCGGATGGGTCGATCTTCGTCGAGAAGGACGAGGAGGCGGCGCTGGAAGCGGCGGTCCAGCATTACCTGGCGCATGAAGGTCCGTGGAAGGCTTGGGTCGAGGAGAAGCTGGAGAATTTTCAGCCCGGCGATATCCTGACCCGCGACGAGGACGTGCTCGACACCTGGTTCTCTTCGGCGCTCTGGCCCTTCTCGACACTCGGCTGGCCGGACCACACACCGGAACTGAAGACCTACTATCCGACCTCGGTTCTTGTCACAGGCTTCGACATCATCTTTTTCTGGGTCGCCCGCATGATGATGATGGGCCTCCACTTCACCGACGAAGAGCCGTTCCACACCGTCTATGTGCACGCGCTGGTGCGTGACAAGAACGGCGCCAAGATGTCGAAGTCGAAGGGCAACGTCATCGATCCGCTCGACCTGATCGACGAATATGGCGCGGATGCGCTGCGCTTCACGCTGGCCGTCATGGCCGCGCAGGGCAGGGACGTGAAGCTCGACCCGGCCCGCGTCGCCGGCTACCGCAACTTCGGCACGAAGCTGTGGAACGCCACGCGCTTCGCCGAGATGAACGGCGTGGAACGCAATGACGAGGTCTGGCTGGGCGAAGCCAAGCTCGCTCTGAACCGCTGGATCCTGACCGAACTGACGCGCACGGCGCGCGCGGTGACCGAGGGCATCACCGCATACAAGTTCAATGAGGCCGCGACCGCTGCCTACCGTTTCGTCTGGAACCAGTTCTGCGACTGGTATCTGGAACTGCTGAAGCCTGTCTTCATGGGGACGGACGAAGCGGCGAAAGCCGAGAGCCGCGCCTGCGTCGCCTTCGTGCTGGACGAGATCTACAAGCTGCTGCATCCCTTCATGCCGTTCATGACCGAGGAGCTTTGGGCCGAGACGGCGCCCGAAGGCGGCCAGCGGTCTTCGCTGCTGTGCCATGCCGTCTGGCCGGTGCCCGAGTTCGAGGACGATGAAGCCGCCGCGGACATCAACTGGCTGATCGACCTGGTTTCCGGCATCCGCTCCGTGCGCTCGGAGATGAACGTGCCGCCGTCCGCAGTCGCTCCGCTGGTGGTCGTCGGCGCTGGCGCCGCCACCCGCGGCCGGTTTGGCCGCCACGATCCCGCAATCAAGCGCCTGGCACGGATCGGCGACATCTCGCTGGCCGATACCGCGCCGAAAGGGTCGGCGCAGATCGTTCTCGGCGAGGCGACCGTGTGCCTGCCGCTGGGCAGCCTGATCGATCTCGATGCCGAAGCCGCGCGCCTGCAGAAGGAACTCGCCAAGGTCACCGAGGAAATCGCCCGCCTGCACAAGAAGCTCGGCAACGAAAAATTCGTCGCCAACGCGCCCGAGGATGTGGTGGCGGCGGAGCGCGAGAAGCTGGCCGAGTACACCGAATCGCAGACACGGCTCGCCACGGCGCTGGAGCGGGTTCGCGATGCCGGTTGAGCCGCATCGGTCTGGTTGAAGCCCACGGCGGGTGTTTTTTGGCGGCGGAAAGGGATATTCCGCTGCGTTATCATTGACGTAAACGGAAGATTCCGCCGCATTGTTGCCGTAATGTAACAATGCGGACGGCGGCCCGCGAAAATCGGACTTTTTCGCGTGTTTTTCGATGCGTTGTCGGATTTTTCGGCTTTTCCGCCCCTCAATCCGCGCGTTTTTTGACGTTCTCTACGGCGCGCACGCAGCCGCGTCCACCGCTCCCGCCCAGATGTACTAGTACGGCCCAAAAATCGTTATTGCGCCATTAACGCTGTTTGGTTCTAGCTTGCCGCAACGGACTTTTGGGGAGAGGTTTCATGAATGGTTCGCATCTGAAGGGGCTGCTCGCGGCAGGCTGCTTTTCGGTTGCTCTGACGAGTGTCGCACAGGCGGGCGGTTTTTCGCGCGGCACCGCCGATACCGACATTCTGTTCGAGGATGGCAATTTCAATATGCGCGCGGGCGTGACCTATGTCAGTCCGAGCCGCGAGTTCTCGAAGGTCCAGGCGGCCAGTCCGGGGCTTCTCGGCACCTCTTATACGGACGACTACATCGTGCCGTCGGCGGCGATAAAGTTCAATCTCACGGACAATTTCCGCTGCGCCGGCACGATGGTGGACAATAATGGCGGTTCGGCCGTCTATGCCGTGCCGAAGCCGAGCGGTAAGCTCGAAGAAGATTTCACCACCAACGAGAAGGCGCTGACCTGCGCGGTGAAGTTCGACGTGGGCAAGGGGAGCCTGTGGCTGCTTGGCGGCGGCTACATGGAAGACTTCGACTACAACCGCGTCAATGCGCTTCCCATTCCTGGCGCCTTCGCGCACCTCGAACTGGAAGGCCAGGAATTCGGCTACCGGATCGGCGCGGCCTATACCATTCCCGAGATCGCCTTCCGCGCGCAGTTGATGTATCGCTCCGGCACGTCCTACGGTGCCAGCGGCACGCTATCCGTGCCCGGGGCGTTGATCGGCTCGCCCGCCCCGACCGTACCGCTTCCCGCCGTCGGTACAGGGCATCTGCCGCAGACGGTCGAATTCAAACTGCAGTCGGGAATCGCACCCGGCTGGCTGGCGTTCGGCTCGGCCAAATGGTCGGACTGGAGCGTGCAGAACGAGCTTCTGGTCACCACACCCATTCCGGGCATCGGCAGCCGGGACGTGTATAACTGGAAGGACGGCTGGACCATCACCGGCGGTATCGGCCATGCCTTCACCGACAGGATTTCGGGTCTGGTCAGCCTGACCTGGGACCAGGGGGTCAGCACCGGCTACGACTTCTCGAGCGATACCTATACGGTGGCCGTGGGTGCTTCCGTCAAGGACCAACTCGGCGGCGAACTGCGTGGCGGCGTCGGGCTGAGCTATCTGACCGCGGCCGAAGTGACGAAAGGTTCCGACGTCGGATTCGCCGTCGATTCGGGTTATGCGGTGGCGGCGAGCCTGGGCTATAGCATCAAGTGGTAAGCTGCAGTTTCTGCTGACAGAAAGGCCGGTTCAGCCGGCCTTTTTTGTCGCCGCGCGCGGGGATGCTCTGTGCTGCCTTGGGCGAGATTGCACGGTTGCAACAACTGTGGCTCGGGGGCAACAGATCACCCCCCATCGGCTGAACCCGCTCCGGCAACGTCACGCTCGCCCATTTCCCGCCATAAACCCGGGGCACGTCGGTAGGGTCCCGGGACAAGCGCCATGAAGGCCAAGCGAAGGGACAGGCCGCATCGCCCGCGGCGAGGACGAGTATGGACGCCAGAGTAGTCTCCACTGTCAGGCTGCACGATTGCCGAGCGCGCGGGGCGCCGCGTCTCGCCGCCGCGATTTGGTCTTTGATGGACCCGACTTTGGCCGGAAATTCGAGTCACCCTCAGCCTATGCGGATGACTAGACTTTTCAGATCCTCGGTTGTCGCGGCACTCGTCGCCATCGCCAGCATGGGCGCCGTCAGCCGCGCCATGGCCTTCGACGACAAGGTGTTCGACGACAAGACCGGCGTGAAGCCGCAGTCCAGCCCCTGGGCCGTATTCCAGTTCGGCTTTTCCGCCTACAAGAACGGTCACAAGGACCAGGCCGTCGAGGCCTACAGATACGCAGCCGAGAACGGTCAGATCGGCGCCACCTGGAAGCTTGCACGCATGTATGCCGAGGGCGACGGCGTGACGCGCAATGACTACGAAGCCTACAAGTTCTTCTCCGAGATCGTCGAGCAGGACGTCGAGCCCGGCTCGCCCGAGGAGAGCTATGTCTCGGATGCGCTGGTGGCGCTCGGCAAGTATCTGAAGACGGGCATTCCCGGCACCCCGGTCGAGGCCAACGAGGTGCTCGCGCAGGAATATTTCATGCGCGCCGCCGCCAACTACCGCAATCCCGTCGCCCAGTACGAGATGGGCAAGATGTTCCTCAAGGGCGAGGGCGGGGTGAAGAAGAGCATCAAGCAGGCCGGACGCTGGCTGCAGCTCGCCGCCGAGAAAGGCCATGCCGGGGCGCAGGCGACGCTGGGCAACCTGCTCTTCCAGAGCGGCAAGGTGGTGCGGGGGCTGACGATGATGACGGTGGCGCTGGCGCGCGCCACGCCCGGCGACCAGAGCTGGATCCGCGGCATGCAGGAAGAGGCCTTCGCCGTTGCAGGCGAGGCCGACCGGCGCACCGCGATCTCGCTGGCCGACGACATCATCGCCAAGGGCGGCAACGATTAATCGAAGTCAGGCTACATCTGATCCATCAGGCGGTCGAACAGCCGCTTGGGGAGGGCCAGCGCGTCCTTCAGCGTCGATCCGTCGTCAGGCGCGGAGGTCACTTCCGGCAACGGCCCGCCAGGGCAATCGTCCTGCACGACGGTCCACGACGAATTGTTGAGCACCGCGTCGCAGCGCGCCAGGTGCCGCCTGCCGGAGAGGGTGAGGCAGGCGAAGCCGCCCGCGGGAAAAACCTGGCCGTTGGCGCGGCATTCGAAAGACGAGTCAGTCGGACGGGGCGCTTCGCCCGGACAATGGTCGAGCATCCTTGCCCAGGTGGGCGTTTCGAGATTTGTCTCGCAGCGCGCCAGATGGCTCTCGTTGCCGATTGTCAGGCAGGCATATTGCCCGATCTCGAAGCGCCCGCCTTCGGCCAGGCACTGGATGCCGGCGGCGGAGGCCGGAACAACCGTGCCGGCGAGCCAGATCGCTGCTGGAAGGAGCGCGGACTTCACGGCCATGTCCTGAAGTGGTTGCCTCACCGATCCCACAGCGCCAATGTGGCGATATGATGCCGCCGCTTTAGGCCGCGCCCGCAAGGTCGAGCTCGATCGCCACGGGCACATGGTCGGAGGGTTTTTCCCAGGCGCGCACATGTTTCTCGATCGTGGCGGAGGAGAAGCGGTTCGCCGCCTCGGGCGAGAGCAGCAGGTGATCGATGCGGATGCCGTTGTTCTTCTGCCAGGCACCGCCCTGGTAGTCCCAGAAGGTGAAGGTATCCGGCGCGTCTGTCACCGCACGCACCGCCTCGGTGAAGCCGAGATGTTTCAGGCGCCGGAATGCCTGCCGCGTCTGAGGCTGGAACAGCGCATCGCCCAGCCAGTTCTCGGGGAACCTGGCGTCGACCGGCTCGGGGATGACGTTGTAGTCGCCGGCGATGACCAGCGCTTCCTCCAAAAGCAGGCGCTCCGCCGCCCAGCGTTCCAGCCGCGCCATCCAGGCGAGCTTGTAGGGAAACTTCACCGGATCGTCGATCGGGTTGCCGTTGGGCAGATAGATCGAGGCGACGCGCAGCGCGCCCTTGGTCGTCGAGAACACGCCTTCGATGAAACGCGCCTGCTCGTCGCTCTCGTCGCCCGGCAGGCCTCGGTTCACCTCGTCGAATTTCAGCTTCGAGAGGATGGCGACGCCGTTGAAACCCTTCTGGCCGTGCGTCTCGACATTGTATCCCAGCGCCTCGACCTCGGCGCGCGGGAACTGGTCGTCGACGGTCTTGATCTCCTGCAGGCAGACGATGTCCGGCTGGCTCTCACCCAGCCAGTGCGTGAGGTTGCCGATGCGGGCGCGCACGCCGTTGATGTTCCAGGTTACGATCTTCATGAAAATCTCGCGATGATTTCAAAATGTTCTTGATGGCGCTGGAAGCGATTACCGACGATCCTGCACCATCCTTCGGAGGAAGGGAACCGGCCCTCTTGGGCATTCTTCGGGCCGGTTCTGGGAGAGAGGAAAAAATGCCATGACATCAACCACGCATTCCGTGGACGAGGTGCTGCCGGCGCCGCGTCTGTTCGCGCTCGGCCTGCAGCACGTGCTGGTCATGTATGCCGGCGCCATCGCCGTGCCGCTCATCATCGGCCGCGCGCTGAAGCTGCCGCCGCAGGACGTCGCCTTCCTGATCTCGGCCGACCTGTTCGTCTGCGGCATCGCCTCGATCCTGCAGTCCCTCGGCGCGAGCCAATGGTTCGGCATCAAGCTGCCGGTCATGATGGGCGTCACCTTCGCCGCCGTCGGGCCGATGGTGTCGATGGCGATCGCCAATCCCGGCGTCGACGGCGCGCGCACCATCTTCGGCGCCATCATCGGGGCGGGCATCATCACGGTGCTCATCGCACCCTTCGTTTCCCGCATGCTGCGCTTCTTCCCGCCGGTGGTGACCGGCACCATCATCCTCGTCATCGGCGTGTCGCTGATGAAGATCGGCATAAGCTGGATCTTCGGCCTGCCGGTCGGCCCGACGGCGCCGAAGCTGGTCGATCCCGTGCATGCCGACTGGCTGAAGTCCGCGATGGCGGCTGTCGGCACGGGCGGCTCCACCGTGCCGCCGGTTCCGCCGGGCATCGCGCTTGCGCCGACACTGCCGAACCCGGCCTATGCGCCTCTCTCCAACATCGTGCTGTCGCTGGTGGTGCTCGCCATCGTGATCGGCGTGGCGCGCTTCACCAAGGGCTTTCTCTCCAACATCGCCGTCCTGATCGGCATCGTCGCCGGCGGCGTCATCGCGGCCGGACTGGGCCTGATGCACTTCGACAAGGTCGCGAGCGCCGCCTGGTTCGCGCCGATCATGCCCTTCCATTTCGGCGCGCCGATCTTCTCGCCGGTGCTGATCCTGACCATGGTGCTGGTGATGATCGTCGTCATGATCGAATCGACCGGCATGTTCCTGGCGCTGGGCGAGATGACGGACAGGAAGGTGACCCAGCCGATGCTCTCGGCGGGCTTGAGGATGGACGGCCTGGGCACCTTGCTGGGCGGCATCTTCAACACCTTCCCCTACACCTCGTTCTCGCAGAATGTCGGGCTGGTCGGCGTCACCGGCATCCGCAGCCGCTTCGTCTGCGTCGCCGGCGGCGTCATCATGGTCGTGCTCGGCCTGATCCCGAAAATGGGCGCGCTGGTCGAGGCGCTGCCGACGGTGGTGCTGGGCGGGGCAGGGCTGGTCATGTTCGGCATGGTCGCCGCCACCGGCATCCGCATCCTCTCCGCCGTCGACTTCAAGCAGAGCCGCAACAACCTCTTCGTCGTCGGCATCTCGGTCGGCTTCGGCATGATCCCGGTCGTCGCGCCGGACTTCCACATGTGGCTGCCCAAGGCGATCGGCCCGCTGGTCGATTCCGGCATCCTGCTGGCGTCGATCTCGTCGGTGGTGCTGAACCTCGTCTTCAACGGCGCCACCGGCGACGCCGAAGGCCTGCGCGAAGCGGCGATGGCCGCGGAGGCTTGAACACCTTCCTTCTCCCCGCTCACGACAGGCTATCGCATCGGGCGGCGCACCCCCACCCCTAACCCCTCCCCACACGGGGGAGGGTGACTTGCGGCAGCGCCACGAGGCACCAGCGTTGGCGATTTTGGTCAAAAGAGTGGCGTCGGCATCTCCCTCCTCCGTGTGGGGAGGGACAGGGGTGGGGGCGCGCTGTCATATGCAATAGCCTGCCGACAAGGGAGACAGGCGCAACGGTGCGTTGCCGGCGACGCAATAATTGTTCGCCAGGTTCTGAAAGCCGTCGCCGTTCAGGCATGGATGCCGTGCCTGCCGGACCTCAGCTTACGACGTGTCGGGCGCGCGCGGCGGCGAGGGGTCCAACCGGCGAACCGCCGGCCCGGAAATCCCGCGCGACGGCCGGCCGGTTTGCTGGCCGGTCGCGCCGGGCAGAGCGGCCCGCGCCAGTAGGGCGCACAGCATCAGCGCCAGGGCCCGGAAACTCGCCGCGAGGCTTGCCGCGCCGCCGGTCTCATCCGGTGTTTCCGCCGGGGCCACCGTGCCGGGCGGCAGGCCCATGACGAAGGCCCACGCCTCGGCCTCGCCGTGGCTCAGAATTTCCAGCATCTGCCGGCGGCGACGGTAAGGAAGCCCGGCGGCAAGATCGGCCAGGCCGGCGAGCGCGAACAGCAGAGCCACGATGCGCTCAAGCACATCGCGGTTCCACTTCGCTTTCCTGCCCCAGTCTTCCATCACGGCCTCCATTTCGGTCGGGCCAAGTATGAGGGAGGTTCCGGGGGTGTTGATAGATTTCGGCAAGGAAGGCGGACCGGCGGCCTCAAGAGCCTGAAAATGCTGGAGAAATTTTTTGAGCGGTTGCGGAAGTGTCCACAGGCCGACGGCGCGCCGGCTTCATCTCCCGGCGGGCACGGCAATCGCTATCGAATTTTCGAGCGTCGAGCACCCCCACCCCTAACCTTGCCGGGGCGAGCCACGGGTCTCGCCCGTCCTTCGG
>CAZBBT010000044.1:0-21989 GCA_964490065.1 uncultured Mesorhizobium sp.
ATGATGGGCACCGGCGAGGCTTCCGGCGAGGGCAGGGCGATGGCCGCCGCCGAAGCCGCGATCGCCAACCCGCTGCTCGACGAAACCTCGATGAAGGGCGCCAAGGGCCTGCTGATCTCGATCACCGGCGGTCGCGACCTCACTCTGTTCGAGGTCGACGAAGCGGCGACCCGCATCCGCGAGGAGGTCGACCAGGACGCCAACATCATCCTCGGCGCCACGTTCGACGAGGAACTGGAAGGCGTGATCCGCGTCTCCGTGGTCGCGACGGGCATCGACAAGACGGCCGCCGAGATCGCCGCGGCACCCATCGCCATCCGGCCGACACAGCAGAAGCCGGCGGCGCCGCGACCGGCCGTCGCCCCTGCCGCCGACAGCCGGCCGGCTCCCGCGCCGCAATTCGCGCCGGAAAGCCGGCCTGCCGATCCCGTCGCGGAAGCGATCCAGCAGGCCGAGACGAACGCCGCCATGATGGCACAGCCGAGGCCGGCGCAGGCCCCTGCGGAAGAGTTCCGTCCGCAGAGCAAGCTGTTCCAGGCGCCTCCCGCCCAGCCGCAGCCGATGGCCATGCAGCAGGCTCCCGCGCCGCAGCCGGTGTATCGCGGCGAGCCGCAGCCCGTTGCCGCCGCGCCCCAGCGCATGCCGCGCGTCGAGGATTTTCCGCCGGTCGTGAAGGCCGAGGTCGAGGCCAAGACCAATCCGGTCGACCATGAGGATCGTGGGCCGATGGGGTTGCTCAAGCGCCTGACCAACGGACTGACCCGCCGCGAGGACGAACCGGCACGTCTGCAGCCGGCCCAGCCGCGCGAGCCGAAGCTGCGCCAGGCCGGTCCGGAAATCCGTCGCCTCGCTCCGCAGGATCCGCAGATCTACGCGCCGCGTCGCGGTCAGCTCGACGATCATGGCCGTTTGACGCAACAGCCGCGCGCGACTCAGGACGACGATCAGCTCGAGATTCCGGCCTTCCTGCGCCGGCAGGCGAACTGAGCCGTTAACGGATTGTAACACTTATTAACAGGCAGGCGTTGAAGCGCCTGCCTGTTTGCATTTTAAGTCATTGTTAAATAATTGGTATTGGCGGCGCGTCCGATACCTTTCCGTGATTACACAAGGAAAAAAACCGTGATTTGGACTATGCCGGGGGGATAACTATCCTCACGCCGGTTGAAATCGATCCGGCGGATATTGGGGAAGATGCCGCCGGTCGGCATAAAAAGAGCCGTGATGGCGAAATTCGCCAGGCGGACGAAAGAACAGCGCGGGCACGTTGGGGATCATCTTGCAGGACCATCAGACAACCCTTGGATCGCGCGTATCGTTGAAGGGCATAGGCGTTCACAGCGGCGCACCCGTCACTGTGCATTTCCTTCCCGCCGACGCCGATACGGGTATCGTCTTCCACCTGGTCCGACCGGGGGAAGAACTGAATCAGTTTCGTGCTCTGGTTTCCGAGATCGGGGCGACGGATCTGTGCACCATGCTGGGCGACCCCGCGGGACAGCATATCGCGACGGTCGAGCATTTGATGGCGACCGTCTTCGGGCTTGGCCTCGACAATCTCGTCGTCGAAATCGACGGGAACGAGGTGCCGATCCTGGATGGCAGCGCGCTCCCGTTCGTCGAGGCATTCGAGCAGGCCGGCATCGAAGCGCTTTCGGTGAAGCGCCGTTACATCCGCATCGTCAAGCCGGTGCGCATCGAGAGCGGTGCCTCGTGGGCGGAATTCAGGCCCTATGCCGGCACCCGGTTCGAGGTCGAGATCGATTTCGAAAGCCCGGCGATCGGCCGCCAGCAATTCGCCTCCGACATCAATGCCGACATTTTTCGCCGCGACATCGCGCGTGCCCGCACATTCGGCTTCATGAAGGACGTGGAGCGGCTGTGGGCCGCCGGCTATGCGCTCGGCTCCTCGCTCGAGAATTCGCTGGTGATCGGCGACGACCACCGCGTCATCAACATCGGCGGATTGCGCTATCCGAACGAATTCGCCCGCCACAAGACCCTGGACGCGATGGGCGATCTGGCGCTGGCCGGCGCGCGCTTCATCGGCTGCTTCCGTTCCTATCGCGGCGGGCACAGGCTCAATTCGGCGGCGTTGCGGCGCCTTCTGTCCGACCGTACAGCCTTCGAGATCGTCGAGACGACGCGGCAGGGACGTGGCCGGACTGCTGAAATGAGCGCAGCCAGCGCTCCGGTCTACGCACCTTGGATGCTCTGATCCCGGAACGGCAGCGCGTTGCCTTCACGCTGCTGTTGCGTGGAAGCATCAGTCGCCGGCGGAATCCGGATTGGGCGGAGCCTGAACCGACCGCGCCACAAAAATGCGCCATTGCGGCACGATAGCGTTGCCGCGCACGGCGAATGTGGTCTATGGCTGCTCGCCGCCGATGAATGAAGCGCCGAAGGGGCCAAATCCGATCATGCTGTTCAAACGGGCCGATCAACCGAAAGCGCGGGCGAGAGCTGCTTTCCTGGCGCTTTCCATGGTCGCCGCGCCGATGCTGCTTTCTGCCTGCATGTCGGAGAAGGACGTCGATCTCTCGACCTATGTGGATCAGACCGAGCCGGCGGACGTGCTCTACAATCAGGCCCTGGCCAACATGAACTCCGGCCGCCTGGAAGAGGCGAGCAAGAAGTTCGCCGCCGTTGACCGCCAGCACCCCTATTCGGAATATGCCCGCAAATCGATGGTGATGGGCGCTTTCGCCAACTATCGGCAGGGCAACTACGACGACGCCATCGCCTCGGCGAAGCGCTACCTCACCCTCTATCCGTCCACGAAAGACGCGGCTTACGCCGAGTACATCATCGGCCTGAGCTACCACAGGCAGATCAAGGACGTGACCCAGGATCAGAAGGAAGCGCGCCTGACCATACAGACGATGCAGGATCTGGTGACGCGCTGGCCGGACTCGGAATATGTCGAGGACGCCAAGGCTAAGATGCGCTTTGCCAAGGACCAGTTGGCCGGCAAGGAAATGCAGATCGGCCGCTACTATCTGGAGCGGCGCGAATACATCGCCGCCGTCAAGCGCTTCCGCACGGTCGTGGAGGATTATTCCGATACCCGTCAGGTCGAGGAAGCGTTGGCGCGCCTGACCGAAGCCTATTACGCGATGGGGCTGACCGACGAGGCGCAGACCGCGGCCGCGGTGCTCGGCCACAACTATCCGGCCAGCCAATGGTACAAGGATTCCTACGCGCTCTTGCAGAAAGGCGGTCTGGAGCCGCGCGAGAATGCCGGTTCGTGGATATCCAAGGCGGGCAAGTTCATCATTGGCGCCTGACAGGCGCGCCGTGGCACCTTCCGGCATCACGGCGGCGCCGGATGATGGTATAGAGCGCCGATGCTTTCCAGACTGTCGATTCGCGATATCGTCCTGATTGAGAGGCTGGACATCGACTTCGCCCCCGGCCTGTCGGTGTTGACCGGAGAGACGGGTGCCGGCAAGTCGATCCTGCTCGATGCGCTGGCGCTGGCGCTCGGCGCCCGCGGCGATGCCTCCCTCGTGCGCCACGGCGCAAGCCAGGGGCAGGTGACTGCGGTGTTCGACGTGCCGCGCAACCATCCGGCCCGCGCGCTGCTTGCCGAAAACGCCATCGACGACGACGGCGACATCATCCTGCGACGCGTGCAGACGGCCGACGGGCGCACGCGCGTCTTCGTCAACGACCAGCCGGCAAGCGTGGGCCTGATGCGCGGCATCGGTCACGCGCTGGTGGAAATTCACGGCCAGCATGACGAGCGCGCGCTGGTCGATCCGGCCGCGCATCGCGAACTGCTCGACGCTTTCGGCGGCCATCTCGGCGCGGTGCGCTCGACCGGTGAGGCCTGGCGGCTGTGGCGGGCGGCCGAGCAGGAACTGTCACGACATCGCGCCAAGGTGGAAGCGGCTGCGCGGGAGGCGGACTATCTGCGCGCCGCGGTGGCGGAGCTTTCCGGCCTCGATCCGCAGCCCGGCGAGGAGACCGAGCTTGCCGAACTGCGCGCGACGATGATGCGCGCGGAAAAGATCGCCGGCGAAATCCACGATGCGCAGGACGTGCTTTCGGGACAGGCTTCGCCGCTGCCGCAACTCGCCAGCCTGCTGCGCCGGCTGCAGCGCAAGGTCGGCGAGGCGCCCGGCCTGCTCGACGATGTGGTGAAGTCGCTGGACGAGGCGTTGATTTCGCTCGACGCCGCCCAGTCGGGCGTGGAAGCGGCGCTTCGCGCCACGGAATACGACCCGCAGCGGCTGGAGAAGGCCGAGGAGCGCCTGTTCGCATTGCGCGCCGCGGCCCGCAAGCACAATGTCGCGGTGGACGATCTGGCGCAGTTGCGGGACGCCATGGTGGCGGATCTGGCCGATCTCGATGCCGGCGAGGAGCGTCTCGCCGCGCTGGAGCGGCAGGCGGCTGCGGCGCGCGAGGCCTATGACGCCTCGGCTGCACAGCTTTCGGCGCTGCGCCATGCCGCCGCGGACGGCCTGACCAGGGCGGTGATGAACGAATTGCCGGCGCTGAAGCTGGAGCGCGCGGAATTCATCGTGGAGTTGTCGAGCGAACCCGACAGCCGCATGGAAGAGGGCATCGACCAGGCCGAATTCTGGGTGCGCACCAATCCCGGCACGCGCCCGGGACCGATGATGAAGGTCGCTTCCGGCGGCGAGCTTTCGCGCTTCCTGCTGGCGCTCAAGGTGGCGCTCGCCGATCGCGGCTCCGCTCCCACCCTGGTCTTCGACGAGATCGACACCGGGGTCGGCGGCGCGGTGGCCGATGCTATCGGCCAGCGGCTTTCGAGGCTTGCAAGGCGCGTGCAGGTTCTTTCCGTCACGCATGCGCCGCAGGTGGCAGCCCGCGCGGCGGTGCATTTCCTGATTTCGAAGTCCGGCGGCGCCGACCGCGTCGCCACCGGCATCGCCGAGATGGACAGCGTGGCGCGGCAGGAGGAGATCGCGCGGATGCTGGCCGGCGCGACGATCACCGACGAAGCGCGTGCCGCCGCGCTGCGGTTGCTCAGGGAGACCACGGCTGCAGCCTCGTAGATCCGCCTTTCCAGTACCGCCGCAAGGTACGCCCGCGCCGGTTCCGTTCCGGTCACGATTGCTGCACTATCTTGTGGCATCCTTTCCGGATCGAGGGAAAACAGGGACGGGGGAAACGGCTTGAAGCAGCCGGAAATCAGCAGAAAGCCGAGAGAGCCGCGCCTGTTCGGCGTACCCGCGCCGCAAAGGGCGGCGGTCATCGCACCGCTGTCGGCGGCGCGCTGGCTGCTGGTGCTCATCGTCGCGGCGGGCGTCTATTTCTTCCACGGTTTTCTCTTCCCCGTGCTGGCGGCATTGGTCATCGCCTTCGCGAGCTGGCCGCTCTATCGCCGTCTTCTCGCCGCCGTCGGCAACAACCGCACGCTGGCGGCGACCATCGCGATCCTGCTCATCCTCGCCTTCCTGGTGGTGCCGATCTCCTTTGCAGGCAAATACGCTATCCACGAGGTGCGCGAATGGGTCAACTGGGCGGTCGAAACCAACAGGCACGGCGCGGCGACGCCGCACTGGATCGCCAGCCTGCCGGTGATCGGCCCCTGGCTGAACGAACAGTGGACCGAGCAGCTCGGCCATCCCGGCGGTATCGGCGAACTGATCCAGCTTGTCAGCGGTGCCAACATCCGCTCAATCTACCACACCGCGCTGGTGGCCGGCGGCAGCGCGTTTTCCCTGCTTTTGACCATTCTGTTCATGCTGATCGCGCTGTTTTTCGCCTATCGCGACGGCGAGAGCTTCGCCGCCCAGGTGGATCGACTCGGCGAGCGTATCCTGCCGATGCGCTGGGAGCGCATCTCCCGCATCGTGCCGGCGACGATCTCCTCCACCGTCACCGGCATGACCGTCATCGCCATCGGCGAAGGATTGGTGCTGGGCACCGCCTACTGGCTGGCGGGGGTGCCCTCGCCGGTGACGCTGGGGGCGTTGACGGGGTTGATGGCGCTGATCCCCGGCGGAGCGCCGCTGTCGTTCACGCTGGTATCGGTCTATCTCGCCGCCAGCGGATCGCTGTTCGCGGGCTTGGCGCTGTTCCTGTGGGGAACCGTGGAACTGTTCATCGTCGACAAGACGATCCGTCCGAAACTGGTCGGCGGACCGATCAAGCTGCCTTTCCTGCCGACCTTCTTCGGCCTGATCGGCGGCGTCAAGACGATGGGCTTCCTCGGCCTCTTCATCGGTCCGGTGCTGATGGCGCTGCTGGTCGCGATCTGGCGCGAATGGGTGCACGAGGCGGAAGCGGCCGACGTGGCAATCCAGCCGGCCGAGCAGGCCGGAACGGCCGATATCGAAGTGCTGCCCGAGCGCGGCAGCCGCAAAACTCAGGCCGGGTGACGCACGACGGTCGCGGCGCGGCGCTTGCGGCCCTCATGCAGTTGCCAGAGCGAATGCGCGACGAGCGCGACGATGATGATGATGCCGCCGATCAGGCTGTTGCGTGACGGCACTTCGGCGAAGATCATCCATACCCAGACCGGCGCCAGCACCGTCTCCAGCAGGTAGAACATCGATACTTCCGGGCCGGAAATGTAGCGCGGGCCGGCGGCCAGGCAGAAGAACGAGATCGGCATGATGACCGCGCCGTTGAAGACGATCCACCAGGGCGCCGTGATCTGATAACCGGTCTTGCCGACCATCACGGCGGCGAAGAGGCAGGGCAGGACGACGCCGACCAGCGAGGTGAAGCCCATATCCTTGCCGCTGGCGCGCGAGATGGTGATGGCGCCGGCGATCGAGAAGGCCGAGCCCATGGCCATGAAATCACCGAACAGGTTGCCCGAGCCCATGGAGTCGCCGACGATGATGCCGACGCCGACGATCATCGCCGCCATGCTGGCGAAGGTTGCCGGGCGCGGCCGCTCGCCAAGGAACAGCCAGGACAGCAAGGCGGAAAATACCGGGTTGAAGGCGAGGATGAAGACGAGGTTGGCGGTGGAGGTGTTGAAGACCGCCGTGATGAAGGTGATCGAACCGAGGCCATAGAGCGCAGCGACGGCCAGTCCCGCGCGACCGGGAATGAGTTGCGGCGCCTTCGGGGTGATGAGGCGCCAGATCGTCCAGATGACGAGCGCGGCCAGGAAGGTCATGCCGGTGCGCATCATCAGGATCGACCACGGCTCGCCCTCGGCAAGGCGGATCAGCGGAATGTCGACGGTCAGCGTCATTCCGCCGATGGCGGTGATGAGCAGCCCCCTGGCGTGCTGGTCTGAAGATGTCGTCAAGGAAAGCGCCTGCCCGCTGCTGAGAATGACCGCCTTCTACAGCAGCGCGAGCCAAAGCAAAGTGGCCACGCCCTTGAAACTGTGTCAGCCAGGACCGAGGTGTGACGGGAGTGGAGGAGGGGAGTGCCTGCCTCAGCCCTCGAAGCGGTCCCAGCCCTTGGGCCCGAGATGCTCCTGCGGCAGGAAGCGCATCTTGTAGTTCATCTTGCGCGAGCCGTTGACCCAGTAGCCGAGATAGACGTACGGCAGGCCCATCGCCCTGGCGCGGGCGATGTGGTCGAGGATCATGAAGGTGCCGAGCGAACGGTCCTCCATCTCCGGATCGAAATAGGAATAGACCATGGAGAGCCCGTCGCCCATCCTGTCGGTTAGCGCCACGGCGAGCAGTTCGCCCTGGCCTTTTCCGGTGATGAAACTGTCGGGGCCGCGCCGGCGGTATTCGATCACCTTGGTGTCGACATGGGTGTCCTCGACCATCATGGCGTAGTCGAGCACCGTCATGTCCGACATGCCGCCCTTGCGGTGGCGGGCGTCGAGATAGGCGCGGAACAGCGAATATTGCTCCGTCGAGGGCTCGGCGTCGTGCATGGCGCCGATGAGATCCGAGTTGCGCTGCGCAACGCGCTTCATGTTGCGGCTTGGCCTGAATTCCTGGGCGAGGATGCGCACCGAGACGCAGGCGCGGCAGGTCTCGCAGGCGGGACGGTAGGCGATGTTCTGCGACCGGCGGAAGCCGCCCTGCGTCAACAGGTCGTTCATCTCCGGCGCCTTGTTGCCGACCAGATGGGTGAAGACCTTGCGCTCGAACTGGCCGTCGAGATAGGGGCAGGGCGACGGCGCTGTCAGGAAAAACTGCGGCGACTGGGTCTGATGCTGCGTCATCGAGCTATGAGAAGCCCCTTCGAATCACCCTACCTTTGGCCCGGCGGCCGAAAAATTCAACAGGATTGTGCGGGTGCCCGCTTGTCCGACGCTTACGGCGCGGAAGGATCCGCCGACGATCGTCAGCGGTCGGTACGGGTGACGACGGTGCCGAGCAGGATGTCGTGCAGCGTGCGCTTGCGGTCGGTGAACAGCGTCACGAGCAGCACGAGCGGGGTCAGGATGACGTTGCCGGCCCAGAACAGCACCGAATGGACCACGGCCGTCAGTCCGTCGATGCGCGAGCCGTCGAGCCTGTCGAGACGGATGCCCATCAGCTTCATGCCCGTCGTCGCCTGGTCCGCTCCGCCCAGCGTGTTCCAGATGTAAAGAGCGGCGACCGCCGGCACGAGCACGGAAAACAGCGCCCAGCCAAGCCCCAGCGTCAGCAGGCCGAGCACCAGCACCAGAATGGCAAACGGAATGGTGAGAAGGCCGACGATCAGGTAGTCGATCAGGCAGGCCAGCACGCGGCGCGTGCGCACGCCTTCATAGGCGCTGGCATCACCCAGCCGCGAGGTTATGATCTCGCCGTCGAGAACACGTGCGTTCATGGTTTTCCAGTCGGCCTTTCACGTCGTTGCGACATGCTGCACATGGGGCGTGGAGCATGGATAATCAAGATCGCCCATCTTCCGGCGCTCTCACGGCGGCGGGCGCGGGTCGTCGGACACGCTATTCCGTAAGGCCGGCAATGCGCTTCAGCATCGGCCGTTGCAGCAGCGGCCAGTGGCCGATCGCGCGCAGCACGAGATTGCGCAGCGGCACGATCAGCGGATTGTCGGCCTCCGCCATCGACAGGATGGTCTCGCTCAGGCCGATCCAGCGCTTGCCGACCGGATGCCGCTCGGCGGTATAGCCGTCCAGCGAGCCCTCCGCCAATCGGCGGGCAAAGGCGGCGGCATCCTCGATGCCGAGGTTCATGCCGCGCGCGCCGAGCGGCGAATGGACATGCGCGGCGTCGCCGCCAAGATAGGCGCCGTCCTTCTGGTAGGTCGATGCCTGGCGGATCGGCAAGGGGAAGGTGTCCGCGATCAATGTCCTTGCTATTCGATACCGGCCGGGGATGCGCGCCATGGCGTCGGGCGTGTTGGAAACGGCGCGATGCCTGTCCTGGCCGATCGGAATGATGAAGCCGACATCGCCATTGCCGTGCAGGAAGGCGTGCGCCGCCCCCGCCTCATAGGGCCAGTCGTCGAGCTCGACATCGGCGATGCTCCAGGTCCGTCGGTGCGTATGGCCTTCGAACTCCAGCCCGAGAGACTGGCGAACGGCGCTTTTTGCGCCGTCGGCGCCGAAAACGGTGCCAAATCGCTCGCCGCGTTCGCCCGATGGCGTATGGATAGCTGTCTCCAGATCGCCTCCGACGACGGAGAGCGCGGTCAGGCGGCTGCGCCATTCGACCTCGATGCCGTGCTGCCGCAGCACATCGGCCATGATGGTCTCGGTCTCGGCCTGCGGCAGCGACAACAGGAAATTGAAACGGTGCGGCAGGCCGGCGAAGCGGATGACGCCAAGCTCGCGCCCCTCGAAATAGAAATGCGCGCGGCCGACCCTGACGCCTCTGGCGAGCAGCCGGTCGGTAACGCCCGCCGGTTCCAGCAGGTCGAGGCTGTGGGCGCTGACGCCGACCGCCTTGCTGAGCTGGGTCGGCCCTTCATCCTTGTCGATGATGCGCGCATGGCGGCCGCGGCGCACGAGCTCGAGTGCGGCGGTGAGGCCTGTTGGACCGGCACCGACGATCAGGATCGATTGTTTCGTCATGACGGCTCACCAGATAGGGCGGAGCGCCGCGCCGTCACGGCGGCGCGGTCGAGCCGCGCACGACCAACTCCACCGGCATCAGTTCGCGGCGGATCGTGCCGTCGAATTGCAGGATCGCCTCGGCCGCCCGCCGCCCCATCTCGATCATGGGCTGGCGGATGCTGGTGAGCGGCGGCCTGGACACTTCGCCGTCGGGCACGCCGTCGAAGCCGACGATCGAGACCTCGCCGGGCACCGAAATGCCACGCTCGCGGAACCATTCGAGCGCATGCAACGCCGTCTTGTCGGACATCGCCAGGATCGCGGTCGGTCGCTCCGGGAGCGAGAAGAAATATTCGAGGGCGGCCATGGTCGTCGCCCGATCATTCTGCGTCTCGTAGATCGGCACCCGCGAGACGTCGATGCCGGCCCTGGCGAGCGGCTCGAAATAGCCGGCCAGACGGTCGCGCGGTCCCATATGGGTCGCCGCGTCGGCCTGCTCCATCCTGGCCGGGCCGCCGTCGCCGTCTTCCGTGAACGGCAGGGACAGCACAGCGAAACGGCGGTGGCCAAGCCCGACCAGATGCTCCGCCGCCATGCTCGAGCCGGCGCTGTCGTCGATGCCGATGGCGGCGATGCTCTTGTCGTCGAAGCCGAAATCGAGCGCGATGAACGGCAGCTTGCGCTCGCGCGTCAGTTCGACCAGACGCGAGCCGCCCTCGACGCAGAAGACGATGAAGCCGTCGACCAGCGCGCTCTGTATGTTCCAGGCGAGCTGCTCGTTGTTGGCCGCCGAGACCAGCGAGATGCCTGCGCCGGTGGCGTCGCAGGCCTGGCTGATGCCGGACATGACCACTTTCGCGAAAGGGTCGTCGAAGAAATAGGAGAGGGGCTCTGCCGTGGCGACGCCGATCGCGTTGACCTTGCCGGCCCGCAAAAGCCGGCCCCTCGGGTCCGGCCCCGCATAGCCGAGCTTCTCCGCGGCCGCATGGACGCGCTTGCGGACCTCCTTGCGCACGATGTCGGGGCGGCTGAAGACGTTCGAGGCGGTGCCGTGCGAGACGCCGGCTTCCCGCGCTACATCGGCCAAGCGAACCGGTTTTGTCGCCTTGGTATCCATTGCGTACCGTTATGCCCCCGTTTGACAGCGCTTGTCAGTAGAAAACGGCGTTTTCTTGGATCGATTCAAGATTCCTGTTGAAGCGGCTTTGAAAGTCGCTATATTTGAATCGATCCAATCGATCGAAGCGAATGAGATCAGGAGGCTGTCATGCACCCGATGAAACATCTGTTCGACGACATCAACCGCAACCATTGGGGGATCGACCAGCGCGGGCGTGCCGGAGATGAGAATGCTCCCTCGCGCATCCGCCGGCCGCTGTTCCGTCGAGGATTGCGGCGGCGTTAAGCCTGGCGCCCGACGCTCAGAAGCGCGTCACCACGCCGATGCCGATGCCTTCGAAATCGCCCATCGCCATCAGCGCCGCCGGCGCTTGGTCGAGCGAATATTTCCTGCCGACCAGGAGTTCGGGCCTGAGCCTGGCCGTCCGGATCATGTCCATCATCGCCGGGTAGCGCCACGCCTGCATGCCGTGGCTGCCGCGGATTTCCAGTTCATAGGCGATGACCTTGGCCATCGGAACCTGCGGCTTGGCATGTTCGCCCAGCATCAGCCCGACCTGCACGTGGCGGCCCCGCCGGCGCAGGCTGTTGATCGAGTTGGCGCAGGTGACGGGATGGCCGAGCGCGTCCATCGACATATGCGCGCCGCCATTGGTAACCTGCTCGACCGCCTCGACGACGTTCGGCGTCGTCGCGGCATTGATCGTCGCCACCGCGCCGACCTTCCGGGCAAATTCCAGCTTTTCGTCCGTCAGGTCGACGGCGACGACATTGGCGCCCATGGCGCTGGCGATCATGATGGCCGAGAGACCGACGCCGCCGCAGCCGTGCACCGCCACCCATTCGCCGGGCGTGACGCGGCCCTGGTCGACCACGGCGCGGAACGAGGTCACGAACCGGCAGCCGAGGCTGGCGGCGGTGGCGAAGTCCATGGTTTCGGGCAGGGCGACGAGATTGGTGTCGGCATGGTCGATGGCGACGAATTCGGCGTAGGAGCCCCAGGCGGTGAAGCCCGGCTGGAACTGGTGTTCGCAGACCTGATGGTTGCCGGAGGCGCATTCGGCGCAGCGGCCGCAGGCGGCCACGAAGGGAACGGTGACGCGGTCGCCGGCCTTCCAGCGGCTGGTCCGCCGGCCTGCCGCCACCACGACGCCGGCGAGTTCGTGGCCGGGTACGTGCGGCAGGCGGATGTCCGGGTCATGGCCCATCCAGCCATGCCAGTCGCTGCGGCACAGCCCCGTCGCCTCGACCTTGATGACGATGCCTTCGGGCGAGGGGGAGGGGTCCGGCACGGTCCGGACGGTCGGCGGCTTGCCGAATTCCTCGAAGACGACCGCTCTCATCCCACGCTCCTGCCGCTGCGCCGGCCTTGCCGCCGGCCCGGAACCTTATAGCCGCGAAACGTAGAAGGCCAAGGCCGGTTCATGCCCGTGGCATGCTGTCTCGGCGATGCGGACGCAACCTCCCTTTGCCGTCGCCTATCGCCAGCGTTCGAGATTTGCCAAGCGCTGGCGCAAGCCGTCATCCCGGCTCTCGCTTGCGCCCAGCGGCCGCTCGGCAGCGGCCCCCGGGCCGGGCGGCGGAACGCTCTATCTCCCCTTGCGGCAGGGCAATCGCCCATGGCGGCGCACCCCCGCCCCTAACCTTGCCGGGGCGAGCCACGGGTCTCGCCCGTCCTTCGGACCCCCACAAGGGGGAGGGGGACTTCGCGGCTGCGCTACAGCCTGGCAACGTCGGCAAAATTGGGCGGACCGGCAGTGTCGGCGTCTCCCTCCCCCTTGTGGGAAGGGGACAGGGGTGGGGGTGCTCGACGCTCGAAAATTTCATATGCGATGGCCGTGCCCTGCCGGAAGATAGAGACGGTACTCCATGCCGTCAGCCTGTGAACAACTTCCACGACCGCTCGAACAAACTGCCCAGCCTTTTCAGGTGGTTAAGGCTACAAGTCCGTCGTCCGCGCCGCAATCTATCCACACCCCCCTGCACCTCCCCCATACTGTGTCCGACCGAAATGGAGAACGGAATGGCTGGTTGGGAGAAAGAAGCGAACTGGAACTGCGATGTGCTGGAGCGCATCGTGGCGCTGCTGTTCGCTCTCGCCAATCTGGCCGACCTTGCCGCCGGCGCTCCTTCCCTTCGCCGCCGGCAGGTGCTGAAGATTCTGAGCCACGGCGAGGTCGAGGCGCGGGCCTTCCTGTTCGGCGGCGCGCCGGTGCCGTCCGATGCGTTGGAGAATACCGGCGACGCGGCGCGGCTTGCTGCGCGCTTCCGGGCACTGGCGCTGGTGCTGTGCGCCCTGCTGGCGCAGGCCGCGCGGTTCACCATGTCCAGCGCCATCGGCTCGCAAACCAGCCGGCCGTCGCACTGGATTTCCGGACCGGCGGTTCGCTGGTGGGACGCGATGGCGCTGCCGGCGCCCGACACGTAGCTCGGCGCTTCGCCTGACTCGGCATTCGTGCCTCAACGACGCAGCTTTCGCAACCTGGCGGACAAAACCCTTCGCCGCCGGGAACGCGAAGCCGTGCGCTATCTTTTCCGCAGGACGAAGAATGGATTTTCCGGATCGAGGCGGCTGCGCCGGCGTCTCCCTCCCCTTGTGGGGAGGGAACAAGGGTGGGGGTGCTCGACGATCGAAAGTTCCACATGCGATGGTCTCATCTCGAAAGGTTCAGCACCTCAAAATGAAATCCGCGCAGCGGTCGGCGATCATGATCGTCGGTGCGTTGGTGTTGCCGCTGACGAGGCGCGGCATGATCGAGGCATCGCAGATGCGCAGGCGCGGCACGCCGCGCACGCGAAGCTCAGGATCGACGACGGCGTCGTCGTCCGTGCCCATGCGGCAGGTGCCGGAGGGATGATACACCGTCTTGGCGTGGCGCAGGATATGCTCGCGGATCGCCTCGTCGGGCAGGTCCGCGGCCGCGCCCGGCGTCAGTTCCTCGCCGACCACCGCCTGCAGGGCCGGCTGGCGCAGCACGCGGCGCGCGATCTTCATGCCGGCAAGCAGCGTCGCCATGTCGTCGGGGTCCGACAGGAAGCCGGTGGTGAAGCGGATCGGGTCGTTCGGATCGCGCGAGCGCAACAGGATTTGTCCGCGCGATTTCGGGCGCAGCACGCAAGGGTTGATCTCCATGCCGTGGCGCTGGACCGAGCCGTGCTCGGCGCTTTCGATCATCACCGGCAGGACGTGGAACTGCACGTCCGCGCGGCCGTCGCCGTCGGTGTCGAAGAAGCCGCCGCTTTCCACCACGTTGGAGGCGAGCAGGCCGGAGCGGAAGAAGGTATACTCGAGGCCGTGCCGGAACGCCTTCAATCCGCGATCCTGCCCGAGCAGCGAGATCGGCTCTCGCGTCGCGGCATAGACGGGCGCGGCGACATGGTCCTGATAGTCGGCGCCGACCGCGGCCATGTCGCGCACCACCGGGATGCCGAGTTCGGCGAGATGCTTCGCCGGGCCGAGGC
The DNA here is from genome assembly GCA_964490065.1 of uncultured Mesorhizobium sp. Taxonomy (GTDB): domain Bacteria; phylum Pseudomonadota; class Alphaproteobacteria; order Rhizobiales; family Rhizobiaceae; genus Mesorhizobium. The sequence continues at coordinate 14,489 of CAZBBT010000044.1, forward strand.
CGGACAGCATCATGATCTTCGGCGTCGCCAGCGCGCCGGCACAGAGGATCACCTCGGCGCGCGCCTCGGCCTGGTGCGCCTGCCCGTCGCCGGTGGCGTAGGCGACGCCGCTCGCCGCGCCGTTCTCCAGCACCAGCGCCGTCACCGTTGCCTCGGTGACGATCTTCAGCCCGGCGTTGCCGGCCAGCGGCCGGAGAAAGACCTTCGCCGCCGACTGGCGTTCGCCGTTGGCGGTGGTCGTCTGGTAGAAGCCGACGCCCTCCTGCCGCTCGCCGTTGAAGTCGTCATTGTAGCGGAAGCCGGCCTGCTGGGCGGCGCGCACATAGGCGAGCGAGAGCGGATGGCGATGGCGCGGGTCGGACACCGGCAGCGGCCCGTCCGCGCCGTGCAGCGGACCGGCCAGCCGCTCGTTGCGCTCCAGCCGCCGGAAGACCGGCAGCACGTCGTCCCAGCCCCAGCCGAAGCAGCCGATATCGCGCCAGCCGTCGTAGTCCTCGGGCTGGCCGCGGATATAGAGCATGGCGTTGATCGAGGAGCCGCCGCCCAGCGTGCGCCCCTGCGGGACGGCCAGGCTGCGGCCGCCGACGCCGGGCTCGGGATCGGACTGGTGGATGAAGCTGCGCGCCGTGCCGATCACTTTCGCGAAGGTGGCCGGCATGTCGATGAAGCGGGTGTCGTCGGCCGGGCCGGCCTCGATCAGCAGCACCGTCCGGCCGGCATCAACCAGGCGTGCGGCCAGCGTGCAGCCGGCCGAGCCGGCGCCGACGACGATGTGGTCGAACTGATCCGGCATCTCAGGCGTAGCGCATGATGACGGTCTTGGTTTCCAGGCAGCCTTCGAGCGCGGCGCGGCCGTGCTCGCGGCCGATGCCGGACTGCTTGAAGCCGCCGAAGGGAGCTGCCGGGTCCAGCGTGTTGTGGGAGTTGAGCCAGACCGTGCCGGCCTTCAGGCCGTGAATCGCCTTCATCGCCTTGCCCATGTCGCGGGTCCACACCGAGGCGGAGAGGCCGTAGCGCGTGTCGTTGGCAAGCTTTATCGCCTCGTCGAGGTCCGCCACCGGCATCGCCGCCACCACGGGACCGAACACTTCTTCGCGGGCGATTTCGGAATCGGAGCTGACATTGTGCAGGATGGTCGGCGCGACGTAGTGGCCCCTGTCCGGCACCGCGCGCCGGCCGCTCACCTGCTCGGCACCGGCGGCCAGGCCGCGCTCGAGGTAGCCCAGCACGCTCCGCCGATGTCTGGCCGAGACCAGCGGATTGATCTGCGCGCCTTCGTCACGCCCGGCGCCCAAGATCATGGAGTCGGCGATGGTCGCCAGCTTCTCCAGCGTGCGGTCGTAGATCGATTTCTCGATGAGGATGCGGGAAGCCGAAGTGCAGACCTGGCCTTGGTTGAAGAACATGCCGAGGCCGGCCAGCAGCGGCTCGACGTCCTCCTCCATGTCGGCCAGCAGGATCATCGGCGACTTCGAGCCGAGCTCCAGCGTGAAGCGGGCGACGCGGTCGACCGCAGCGTGGCCGACGCGCTTGCCGATCTCGGTGGAGCCGGTGAAGGAGAGCTTGTCGATCCCGGGATGTTTTATCAGCGCCTCGCCGGTGACGCTGCCCGAGCCGGTGACGATGTTGACCACGCCGGGCGGGAGCCCCACCTGCTCGATGAGTTCGGCGAGCCTGAGCAGCCCGAGCGGCGTCTCCTGCGGCGGCTTCAAGACGACGGTGCAGCCGGCGGCCAGCGCCGGCGCGATCTTCCAGGTGCCGATCAGCAGCGGGAAGTTCCACGGCACGATGGCGCCGACCACGCCGACCGGCTCCATCACCGTCATGGCATGATGCTGCGCGCCGGGCGGCACGGGAATGGAGACGTCGAAGGTCGAGCCTTCGATCTTGGTCGCCCAGCCGGCATAGTAGCGCAGCCAGTCGGCGGTGCCGCCGGCCGACAGCATCCTGGCCACGCCGAGCGACTTGCCATTCTCGATGCTCTCGATCTCGGCCAGCAGGTCGGCGTCGGCCTCGACCGCGTCGGCGAGCCTGAGCATCAGGTTCTGCCGGTCCACGGGGCGCATCGTCCGCCACGGTCCCTCCAGCGCCGCGCGCGCGGCGCGCACCGCCTGGTCGACCAGACCGGCATCGCATTCGGGGACATGGGCGACCACCTCGCCGGTTGCGGAATCGTCGACCGGCAGGCCCGGCCCGCCGGCATCGACGAAGCGCCCGCCGATGAACGGCCGCTGCGGCCTGGAGAGGAATGCCGAAGCCGCCGTGCCGATGGGCGGCACCATCCGTTCGTTCATGACCGCTTCTCCCTGAAGTTTGATGGTCCAGCGATAGGAAGCGGGTCCGGCCGCCTCAAGCCGAAATCGGCCGAGTGCACGTTCAGTCAAAACAAAGTTCCCGCTCAGACAAGACGGGTTCGCACCGGCGGTGCACAGTCGCGGCATGGCAAGGCGCCCTTGCGGCGTCGGCGGCGGACCGCGGGAGCAGCTTCAACGATGCGATTTTCCGGCAAGACGGCCTTCATCACCGGCGGCGGCACCGGCATAGGTGCTGCGGTCGCCCGGCGGCTGGCCGGCGAGGGCGCCAACATCGTCCTGATGGGACGGCGGCGCGAACCCCTCGAAGCGGTGGCGGCCGAAACCGGGGCGCTGATCGTGCAGGGCGACGCGGCGGACGGCCGCGCGATGCGCGCGGCACTGGCCGAGGTGCACGGCCGCTTCGGGCCGGTCGACATCCTGATTGCCAATGCCGGCGGCCACGGCGTCGGGCCGACCATCACCATGAGCGACGAGACCTGGGCGCTGGCCACCCGCCTCAACCTCGACACCGCCTTCGTCTCGGCGCGCGAATGCCTGCCGGACCTGATCGAGCGCAAGGGCGCCGTCGTCGTCGTCGCCTCGATCGCCGGCCTGTTCGCCGGGCCGCAGGCGGCGGGCTACGTGACGATGAAGCATGCCTGCGTCGGCTTCGGCAAATCTCTGGCGCGCGACTACGGCCGCAAGGGCGTGCGCACCAACATCGTCTGCCCCGGCTGGGTGGCGACCGCCATGGCCGACGAGCAGATGGAGGTCATCGTCCAGAAGCACGGGCTGGGTTCTGTCGAGGAGGCCTACCGGCTGGTGACCAGGGACGTGCCGCTCGGCCGCCCGGCGACGCCGGAGGAGGTGTCCAACGTCATCTGCTTCGTCGCCTCCGGGGAGGCCGCGATGATGAACGGCGCGATCCTCACCGTGGACGGCGGGGCCGCTGTGGTCGATCTGCCTACATTGGCTTTTGTCGACTGAGAGGGATGCGATGAACGACCAGAACAGACCGGCCGACTGGAAGCATTTCGACGACTTCGCCGCCGGCATCGCCACCAACCGGCTGCCGACGAGCAGGGCGTTGGCGGGCCGCAACTTCAAGATCACGCTGAAGACCGGGCGCATCATCGATCTCGCCTTCACGAGTGCCGACACGGTCGCCTGGGGCGAGGGCGACGACGCCGGCGCCGACTGGTACGAGGCGATCGAGGTGGCGCCCGACGCCTTCTTCATCAACATGACCTTCGCCGGCAAGCCCACCGAGGACGAGGCCTTCATCGTCAATACGGCGACGCGGCGCGTGCTTTCGGTGCGCGAGCGGGTGCGCGATGCGAACGAGGCGCCGGGCGAGCCGCGCGTCGCGCAGGTCTGGTCGGCCGGCGTGCTGGGCGATCCGAAAGCTTTGCCGGGCGGCATCGAGCCGGCGCCGACGCGCGACCTGATCGGCCTGACGGCGCATTACGAATACAGCCCCAACCATCTCTACGAGCACATCTATCTCTCGTCGCAGCGCTATGCCTGGCAGAACCTTGTCGGCGTACAGCGCGGCCATGGCGACGTCGACCTCGCCACCACCTGGAAGTTCGCCGACAACCAGTATGTCTTCGGCTTCCGCGAGTTCATCATCCCGGTCGCCTCGTTGTTCTTCTACAACTGGGACACGATGCGTTCGACGGGGAAGTTCCTCGGCGTCACCAGCACCGGCAGCATCGAGAACAAGCCGGCCGGCGCGCTGATCGAGAAGAAATCCAGGACCGACTACGGCAAGGGGGCCGCGCCGGTGTGAGCGCGGGCAATCGCATGAGCAGGAACCACGAGGCGATCAAGGCGCATTACGCCGGCTCCGACGCCAAGGATCTTGAACGCATGATGGCGCCGATCACGGAAACGACCGCCTGGACCGAGATGGCGGGGTTTCCGTGCGCAGGCACCTATGTCGGACCGAAGGCGATCGTCGCGGGGGTCTTCAAGCGCATCGGCGAGGACTGGGACGGCTACGACTTCAAGCTGGAGCGCCTGATCGACGGCGGCGAGACCATCGTCGCGGTCGGCACCTATTCGGGCGTCTATCGCGGTACAGGCAAGCCGATGTCGGCGCGGGTCGTGCATGTCTGGGACATGGCCGAGGGCAAGGTGGTGCGCTTCGAGCAGTTCACCGACACGAAACTGGTCGCCGCGGCGATGGGCTGAGTTCGGCCGTGCGACGAAGGCGGCGGAACGCGCCGCGACAAAGGGAGGAAACGATGGGAACGATGCTGAAGGGAATCCTGGCCGGCCTGACTCTGTCCGGTGCGCTGGCGCTGGGCGGAGGGCTGGCCGTTGCCGGCGACGGCGAGATCGTCGTCGGCGCGCCGATCTCGCTGACCGGCTCCCAGGCCGGCGACGGCAAGGAGCAGGAATGGGCTTACAAGCAGGCGGTGGCCGATATCAACAAGCAGGGCGGCATCGAGATCGGCGGCAAGAAGCTGCCGGTCAGGCTCGTGGTCTCGGACGACGAAAGCTCGGAAGGCAGGGTGGCGGCCGCGATCGAGAACCTCGTGAAGGTCCAGAACGTCGACGTGCTGTTGTCGACCCATTCGGGACCGATGAACCTGGCCGGCGCGATCGTGGCCGAGAAGTACAAGAAATTCTACATGATAACGACCGCCTTCCCGTTCATGTGGCAGCCGTACAAGTTTCAGTCCTCGGCACTGTTCTTCTTCCATCCCGGACCGGGTGCGGAAGTTCCGTTCCAGCTTTGGGAGAAATTCCCCGCCGACCAGAAGCCAAAGCATCCCGCGCTGATTTCGGAGGACACGCCGGACGGCAAGGGCTTTGCCGGCGGTTTCGAGGCCGCCGCCAAGAAATACGGCTACGAGTTCGCGGTCAACGAAGCATGGTCGGTAGGCTCCACGGACGATTCGGCGCTCATCACCAAGCTGAAAGCCGCCGATGTCGACGCGATGCTCGTATTCGGCTCGCCGTCGGATACGATCACGCTGGTCCGGCAGATGAAGGAGCTCGGCTTCTCCGTTCCCTACTTCCACGGCTGGAAGGGCACCTGGACCGGCGAGTTCCAGGCCGCGCTCGGCGCCGATTCCGACTATATCCTGACCGACGGTTTCTGGTCGCAGAGCTTCCCCTATCCGGGGGCCAAGGAACTCGGCGAGCGCTACGAGAAGGAATTCAACAAGGACTCCGTCACCGTCGGCGCCTTCTACGCCAACGCCCAGGTGCTGTTCGAGGCGATCCACCGGGCCGGCTCGACGGACTCGAAAGCCCTCCACGACGCGATCTTCAACCAGGAATACAAGGATACCGTGATCGGCGATTTGAAGTTCGACGAGACCGGCTTCGCGCTGATCCCGTCCGTCGCCACGCAATGGTGGCAGGGCCGGCACCAGCTCATCTACCCGAACGGCGACTGGACCTACAAGCCAGCGCCGGCCTGGGACAAGCGTTGACGGCGACAACCCCGCGGGATCAGGATGACAGCCGCGCATCCATATCCTTAGCGGAGCCGGCGGCCCGGTCTCCGGGGGCAAAGCGCCGGGCCGCCGGCTTCTTCCTTGACCAGCGCTACCGCCTATCGAACCTTGGGCATGGGAAACCAATCAATGCAGTCAGGCGAGGCCGTTCTCCGTCTCGAGGCGGTGCAGAAGCGGTTCGGCGGGCTTGTCGTGCTGGACGGCATCGACGTCGCGATCGGCGGTAACGAACTGGTCGGGCTGATCGGCCCGAACGGGGCGGGCAAGTCGACGCTGTTCAACATCGTCACCGCCATCTATGCGCCGACGAAGGGCCGCGTCATTTTCCAGGGGCGCGATATCACCGGCGCCGCGCCGCATCGGATATGCCGGCTGGGCATCGCCCGCACCTTCCAGCTCGTGCGCGCGTTTCTCACCATGACCGCGTTCGAGAACGTCATGGTCGGCGCGGTCTATGGCGGAGGCGGACGCGTCGCCAATGCGACCGAGGCGGCCCGGCAGGCGCTCGATCTCGTCGGCCTGAGCGAAAAGCAGGCGATGACGGCCGCGCATATGACGCTGTCGGACCGTCGCCTGCTGGAGATCGCCCGCGCCATTGCCTCGAAACCGGCGCTGCTCCTGCTCGACGAGCCGATGGCGGGGCTCAACCCGACGGAGACGCAGCGCATGGCCGACGTCATCCGCCGCGCCCGCGGCGAGCTCGGCATCGCCGTCCTGTGGATCGAGCACAAGGTCGACGCCATCATGAAGGTGTGCAGCCGGGTCGTCGTGCTCGACCACGGCGTCAAGATCGCCGACGGCGTTCCCGCCGACATCGTCGCCAACCGCAAGGTCATCGAGGCGTATCTTGGCGAACCGGCTGCTTGAGGTCCGAAATATCGAGGTCGCCTATGGCGACGTGCGCGCCCTGTGGGACGTGTCGATCCATGTCGACGCCGGCCAGGTGGTCGCCATCGTCGGCGCCAACGGCGCCGGCAAGACGACGCTGTTGAAGACCGTTTCCGGACTGCTGAAGCCGCGCTCCGGCGAGGTCCTGCTCGACGGGTCCTCGCTGGTCGGCATGGCGCCGCAGGCGATCGCCTGTTCTGGCATCGCCCATGTGCCGGAGGGCAGGGGGCTGTTCCGCCAGATGACGGTGCTGGAGAACCTCGAACTCGGCGCCTTTCAGCCGAAGGCACGGGCGCACCTGAAGCAGTCGCTGGAGAAGGTGTTCGCGCTGTTTCCGCGCCTCAAGGAACGCACCGGCCAGAAGGCCGGCTCGCTGTCTGGCGGCGAGCAGCAGATGCTGGCCATCGCGCGGGCCACCATGTCGGACCCGATCCTCCTCATCCTTGACGAGCCGTCGATCGGCCTCAGCCCCGTCGTGGTGCAGCAGATGTTTGCGCTGATCGAGGAACTGCACCGGCAGGGCGTGACGGTGCTGCTGGTCGAACAGAACGTGCATCAGGCGCTGAAGATCGCCGACTACGCCTTCGTGCTGAAGACCGGCGAGGTGGCGATGCAGGGCACGGGTGCCGCGCTGGTCGCCGATCCGGAAATCCGCAAAGCCTATATGGGCGTGCTGGAGGTGTGATGATCGACTTCCCGTCTCCGCAAATCTTCCTGCAGCTTTCCATCAACGGCGCGCTGGGCGGCGCCATGTACGGCGTCGCGGCGGTTGGCTTGAGCCTGATCTTCGGCACGATGCGGCTGATCTTCCTGGCGCAGGGCGCGATGATCATCCTCGCCGCCTAT
>CAZBBT010000045.1:0-21278 GCA_964490065.1 uncultured Mesorhizobium sp.
CTTGCGGGTGAAGAAGGAGATCGACAGGTTCTCGATCTCGATGATGGGTTCGGCGTCCTGAATGTTCGTGGCTTTGACGGCTTCGTTCATGGGAGCCTCCCGTCAGTCTTTCATCGATTGTTCGCGCAGCGAATCGGCGAGCAGGTTCAGGCCCAGCACGAACGACATCAGCGCGATGGTGGGCGGCAGCGCCGGGTGGATGGTCGCCCTCAAGAGCCGGCTGGCGTCCTTGATCGCGGTGCCCCAGTCCGGGCTTTCTGGCGCAAGTCCCAGGCCGAAATAACCCAGCGTGCCGAGCAGGATCGTGGTGTAGCCGATGCGCAGGCAGGTATCGACGATCAACGGTCCGCGTGCGTTGGGCAGGATCTCCCACAGCATGATGTACCAAGGCGATTCACCGCGCGTCTGCGCCGCTGCCACATAGTCGCGCGACTTGATGTCCATCACCAGGCCGCGCACGATCCGGAACACGCCGGGCGAAGACGCGAACACCACCGCAATGAAGATGTTGAGCTGGTTTGGTGCGATGTGGACGATCCCCAGCGGGTCGGCGTCGAAGACCAGGCCGGCATAGATCCATCCCCCGAGCACGATCGTCAGCGGCAGCAGGATGTACAGCCGGTCGGGCCGGTTCTTGAAGCGCGTCCAGAACAAGACCACGAAGAAGATGATCGGAAACAGGAAAAACAGGCCGGCCATCGCGTAGGGGATCGGCGTATCCATGATGCCGGGCGTGACCAGCAGGTAGAACAGGAGGATCACCGGGAAGGCCAGCACCAGGTTGGCCAGGAACGACAGCACCGAATCGATCCTGCCGCCGTAATAACCGGCCGGTAGGCCGAGCGTGATGCCGACCATCAGCGCGAAGCCGGTGGCGGCCGGTGCGATGATGAGCACGATCTGGCTGCCGAAGACCATGCGCGAGAACACGTCGCGTGCCAGCTTGTCGCCGCCGAGCAGGAAGACCTTGCCCGTTTCCGGCTCCACGGCGCCGGGCAACGCGTCCTTCATCACCACGATCTGCTGCAACGGATTGAACGGCGAGATGGTCGAAGCGAAGATCGCCGTGAACAGCCAGAACAGGCAGATCGCCAGACCAGCTATGCCCACGCCGCTGTCGTAGAGCTGACCGTACAGGCCGAGCTTCTTCTTGTAGACAAAGCTCGGCACCATGACGACGGCCATGGCCAGCCAGACCGGCCAGAAGCGGAAGATGATGCCGACGACGATGTCGAAGGCGTTGACGAATTCAAGTTGCATGGCCGCTTCCCCTCACTGGACCCGGATGCGCGGATTGAGGAACGCGTAGCCGACATCGGAAATGAGCTGGGTAATCAGCACGATGAACACCGAGACCAGCGAACAGCCCAGCAAAAGGTCGATGTCGTTGTTGCTCGCCGCCTCGACCAGCGTGTAGCCGAAGCCCTGGTAGCGGAACATGATCTCGACGACGACGACGCCAGTCAGCAGCCACGGGAACTGCAGCATGATGACAGTGAAAGGCGCGATCAGCGCATTGCGCAACGCATGCTTTACCACCACGGAGCCGAAGCTCAGGCCCTTGAGCCTGGCGGTGCGGATATATTGCTGCGTCATCACCTCGACCATCGAGGCCCGGGTCATGCGCGCGATGTAGCCGATGCCGTAGATGGCGAGCGTTATCACCGGCAGGGTGAAATTGTAGAAGGTGAGGCCCCGCGCCGTCGACGCCGCCGAACCGTTCAACCAGCCGAGCCACGATGCGAAGATGACCGTGAAAATGACGCCCGAGACATATTCCGGCGTCGCCGTCGAGGCGATCGAGGCCACCGACAGCGTCCTGTCCGTTCGGGACCCTTCACGCATGCCGGCCAGGATGCCTATCAGGAGAGATACCGGCACCATCACGACCAGCACCCAGAACATCAGGATGCCCGTGGCGCCGAGCGCCGGCAGCAGTTTCCCGGCAACCGCGGTTCTGAACTTGGTGGAACAGCCGAAATCCCCTTGCAGGACGCCAGAAAAAACCGGCTCGGTCGGATCGTTGCAGAAGGGGAAGCGCTGCGAGGCCTCACCCGTTGCCGGATCGATGATCGGCGTCTTCTTGACCACGCCGAGCCACTGGCCGTAGCGCACGAAGAAGTTTTCCCGATAGCCGTGGTTGACCAGCCATTGCTCGAGTTGCTCGGCCGAGGTGTGCATCTCGGTCTGGCTGATGGCCAGCTTCTTCAGGTTGGGATCCAGATTGACAAGGAAAAAGACGACGAGCGTGAGGCAGAGCATGGTCAAAACCATGGTGCCGAGACGCCTGAAAACGAAAGTAAGCATGGTGGCCCCCTGCCGGTCGGGTTGGGGTCAGGTACAGTCAACCCTGTTCCGTTGCGCGATCCGGCACGGAATGCTGCGGACTGACGCCGCATCAACTTCCACTCCGAACCCGATTGCGAGGCGGGAGAGGGCCTGAATACCCTCTCCCGGCCGATTGCTCAGCTTACGCGTCTTCGTCCAGCCAGACCTTCTGCAGGTCGATTTCGAACATCGGGTGCATGCCGAAATCCTTCACCGCGGCGACCGAATGCCGGTAGAGGTTGCGCCAGTACGGCTGGATGAGGATGCCCGAGTCCTGGATGATGGTCTCGATGTCCTTCATCACCGCCTTGCGCTTGTCGTTGTCGCCGATGGTCAGCGCCTTGTCGATCAGCTTGTCGAGATCGGGATTGGTATAGGCCGTCTCGTTCCAACTGCCGGCCGTCTTGTAGGCGAGCACGATGACCTGGATGCCCAGCGGGCGCATGTTCCAGTTCGTCGCCGAGAAGGGATACTTCGTCCAGTCGTTCCAGAAGGTAGAGCCCGGCAGCACGGTGCGCTTCACCTTGAAGCCGGCGTCGCGCATCTGTGCGGCAACGGCGTCGCAGGTGTTCTTGTGCCAGTTCTCGTCGACCGAGATGATCTCGTGCTCGAAGTTCTCCTGGCCAGCTTCCTTGATCAGCGACTTGGCCTTGTCGACGTCGCGGTTGAAGGCCGGGATCTCGGCCCAGTCGGGCTGGATCGGCGCGACGTGATAGTTGTCGGCCTTCGTGCCGGCGCCGTTGATGCCGAGTTGCAGGCAGACATTGTTGTCGACCGCGTACTGAACGGCCTGACGCACCTTCTGGTCGTCATATGGCTTGTTCGAGACGTTCATGCGCACGGTCAGCGTCGTCGAGGTGCCGACTTCCGACTTGACCAGGTCCATGCCATCGAGAATGTCGACATAGTCCGCCGTCGTTTCGTAGTTGGTGTGGATTTCGCCAGCATCGAAGGCGTTGACCTCGGCCGACGGATCGGTGCCGTAGTCGATGAATTCGATACCGTCGAGATAGGACTCGCCACCCCACCACTGGCCCTTTTCGCGGCGCTTGTAGACGATACGGTTGCCCACGTCGTAGGAAACCAGATCGAAGGGACCCGTGCCGATCGGGTTCTTGACCCAGTCCGCGCCGGTTTCGTCGAAAGAGGGATGCACGATGAGCGCCGGGTAGTCAGAGACACCGGCGACGATCGTCACGTCCGGCGCCTGCAGCTTCAGCTTGACCGTGTGATCGTCGACCTTCTCGACGGCGCCTTCGCGCAGTTTCTTCGTGTTGGTGTCGATGAGCGACACCAGGCGTTGCGTCATCGAATTGCCTTCGACGGTCTGATCGCACCAGCGGCCGATATTGTAGATCACGTCGTCGGCCGTGAAGTTGTCGCCATTGTTCCAGGTCACGCCCTTGCGCACATGGAAAGTGTATTCGGTGGCGTCGTCGTTGACCTCCCAGCTTTCGAGCAGGCGCCCCTCGAAGGTGAAGTCGCGCGTGAACTTAATGAGCGGCTCGAGCGACTGGCGCATGGCGTTGGCGATTTCCGACCAGTCGGCCAGCCTGGGATCCTTGTTCGCCTTGCAGAACATCGAGACCTTGATCACGCCGCCCTTCTTGGGCGTTTCCTGTGCCATCGCGGGCGTCGGCGCAGCGAGACCGAGCATGCCGTATGCCATTGCCGTGGAGGCGCCGAAGATGCTGGCCATGGCCAGAAATTCGCGGCGACTCACTTCACCGGCTTTCGCGTCCTCGGCCATCTTGACGATGTGGGCGGGAACGCGGTCACCGTTACTCTTGTACGTTGCCATCACTTTCTCCCATTGTTGGCTTTCCGCCTTAGCATTCCGCATCCGACCGGCGATGTCAAAAACCGGCGGGTTGGGAACTCGGGAGCAAATGTGCAACTTTGCATGAAATGCGGTTGGCGCGATTACGACAAACTTGACGCAAATTTGGCATTGAACGGCGGTTTATTGCTGGTTTGCGGTGTCCGATTGAACCGTGACAATACCTCGCGGATGACCGCGAGATTGGTTGTGGAAACTCCGCCGAGCCGTCGCCGATCCTCAATATTCGTGTTCGAAAAAGATGCCGCCCTTGGCTTCGCCGCCGTCCGACGCCTCGCCACGCAGCTTGACGCCCTTGCCCACATTGAAGTCGATCCGCGCTCGGCCCGAACCGGGTTTCTCGCCCTTCTGGATGGAGAGATAGGTGCGGTCGTTGAGATACTTACCGGCCGAAACGGCGGTGCCGCCCTTCTCGTCGGTGGTCACGTCGAGGTCGTCGACGCCGAGTTGGCCGCGCAGTTTTTCGAGCAGCGAGGTCGATCCCCCCGCGCCGCTCAGTTGCGCCGCCGCCTCGGCAAGCTGTGCGATCTGCAGCGGCGACAGGTTGGACATGGACCGGCCGAAGATCAGTCGAGCCAGCACCTCGTCCTCAGGCAGAGCCGGCACCGAGGAGAAAGTGAATTTCGGGTTCGTCGCCTCGCCAGAAACCGTGATCGTCACCGTCGCATCGCCCGCTGTCGATTCCGCCGTCAGGTTGATATAGGGCACCAGCGAACCGGAAAACGTCGCCGTACCCTCGGTGAAGGTCAACCGTTTGCCGAGGATCGACAGCCGGCCGCGCTGCAGCGTGAACTGGCCTACAGCTTGCGGCGCCGAGGCAAGCCCGGTGAGCCTTATATTGCCGCCGAGCTCCGCGTCGACACCTCTGCCCTGGATGAATATCTGGTTGGGCGCGTTGACGGTGATGTCGAGCGACAGGCCACCGCCGCCGCCACTCCCGCTTCCCGTGCTCGGCGGGTTCAAGGCGCGGTTTTGCTCGCGCACCGCCGCCGGCGCGTTCTTGTGCTTGACGTTCAGCGTCGAGAGTGAACTCGGCAGCCGATCCGGCACGGTGATGACGGTCTTGCCGAGATCGACCGTGCCGGAAATCGACGGCGCCGAAGCGAGCGGCCCCTTGACGGCGAGAGCGCCGGAAAGATTGGCGGTGACGGCCCGGCCGTCCGTATAGCGGCCATTATCCAGCTTGACCGTGATGTCCGCCGGGAACCCGGCAGCCGGGTCGATGCCGACGGTGCCACCGACGGTCAGGCTGCCACGCGTCGACAGCGTACCGGTCAGCCTGTTGATCCGCGCCACGCTGTCGCCCAGCGCGACATCGGCCGCGATGTCATTGACCGCAAGGCCGGACTTGGCATCGATGAAGCGGGCGCCGGAGGTTCTGACGGAACCGCTGATATCAGGCTTCGAGGCCGGCCCGCGCACTGCGACATCGACATTCGCCGTGCCGCTCAGCGACAACCCCTGCGCCGCGAGCTTCGCCGCCAGGAAGCCGAACGGCACGCTGCCCGAAGCCTTGATGTCGAGGTTCGGCGTTCCGGCCACCATCACCGTGCCGCCAGCCTTCAGGCTCACGCCGGAGCCCTCGCTGACTGTGGCGTTGAAGGCGAGCTTGTTGGACGCGAATGTGCCTGAAGACGTAACGCCCATGCCACCGAACCCGGCGCTGCGCGTCTGGGAAAGAGCGATGCCGCTGCCCTTGATGTCGTAGGCGACCGAGGGTGCGGACGCCTGCCCGGTGACCTTGACCGTCCCCGACACCGAGCCGGCAGCATCGAGGCCGGGCGAGAACTTGTTGGCGAGGGCGACCGGCACGCTGCCAAGCGCGACGTTGACGTCGAGGGTTTCGCCTGCCGTACCGGTGACGGTCGCCGTGCCGCCGCCGATGCCGACGACGAGTTTTTCCAGCCTCGTCACGCCATCCCTGATGGCGATAATTGACGGCTGAGCGATAATCGCCTTGATGCCTTGGAACGTTGCCTCGCCCGACTTCAGCTCGACGGTGGTCGTGCCGTCCGCAATGCGCACCCGCCCACTCGCCTTCGCCGGAATATCCTTGACGGTCGCCCCACCGGAAAAACCTGTCCACTCGCCGTCGCGCGTCAGATCGACAGCGATGCCGGTGACAGCCGTGCCGCCCGAGTTCACGGCGCCGGCGCGTATCCTGCCAGAAATGGTCGGCGTGCCCGTATAGTCGGCGACCAGCGCGTCGATCCCGAGCTTGTGGACCGAAAGGTCGCCGCGGGTGATCTTGTCCGTGTTCGCCTGCACGGCGACTTGTGGCTTGCCTCCCTGCTTGGTGAAGCGGATCGTTCCCTTGACGTCGCCCTCGGCCTTCTCCAGCGCCAGCGCCGCCAGCGGGCCGATGTCCGGCAGGTCGAGCGCGATGGTTCCCTCGGGCAGGAACGCATCGTCGAGCACGAGATCGCCGTGGATGCCGTTCGGCCCCAGCGAAAGCGAAAGCCCGTTTATCTCGCGTCGGCCTTCCGCGGTCTTCAGCACGGCACTGCCCTTGAGCGGCTGGCCCGCCACGGTGCCGGCGAGCACGACATTGGCGGCCGGGTTCGCCATGTCGGCCTTTCCCGTTGCCGTCAGCTTCAGGCCGGTGATCTCGCGGTCGGCGACCGTCATGCGATCGCTGTCGACCGTCAGCGACAGGTCCGGCGCGACCACCGGACCGTTGGCTTCGACACCGAAACGGATCGTGCCCTCCGCGTCCTTCGACAGAAGCGACAAGTCCGCCAAGGCGCCGTCGACTTTCGCCGCAAGCGTGCCCTCGGTCAGGCTGGCATCGCCGGTGGCGTTCAGCGCGCCGGACGCGAGCGTCACACCGTCGACCGTGACGTTGCCGCTGGCGTCGCGGGCGATCGCGGCGGAGAGCTTCGTGCGCTCGGCCAGCACGCCGCGCGCTGCGGCTGGCAGCGCCGCGGAGAGCGCGTCGACTGCGACATCGAGCGCGATGACGCCGTCCGCCAGCGACACGCGGCCGCCAACCGTTCCGTCCAGTGCGTCACCATGCAGCCTGGCGCGGTCGATGGTCACCGCGTCCCCACCAATACTGCCGGCGAAATCGGCGGAGATCCTGCCCGCCAGCAGCGATGCGACCGTCGCATTGTTCAGCCCGACGGTTTCGGCGCTGGCCTGGCCGGTTAACGCGCCGCTGCGGTCGTCGAGATTGAAAGCATCCGAATGCAGCGCAAGCCGGATGCCCTCGACCTTGGCGTCCCTGGTAGCGACCGACGCCAGCGCCCCCTCGAGGTCGAGCCGCATCGCGTTTCTCGGCCCCCCCACTGTCGCGGACAGGGATTGCACAGCAAGGTCGATCGGGCTTTCTGCGCTGCCCAGGGAGACGGGCAGGCTCGCGCCGGTCGATTTGAGGTGGAGCGAAAGGTCGCTTGCGCCATTGGGGTCGAAGCTGCCCTCGGCTGTGCCGGCTAGCTTTTCGCCTGACAGCGTCACTTGCTCCAGCTTGACGCTGCCGCCGACCGTATAGGTGCCTAGCGCTGCGAGATCGAGCGCACCGATCGCGAATTTCCGGGTCTGGCTGGTCTCGGCGCCGACGAGCTTGGCATTGAAGCCGACAATCGGCGCGGAGGACGGTCCCGTGATCGTGGCTGTGCCGTCGAACCGGCCAGCGGCGTCCAGATCAGGAACGAAAGCGTTGCCAAGCGCGGCCGGGAGACCGGCGATCTCGGCCTTGAGGTCCAGCGTCTCCCCTGCCGCCCCCGACAATGTGACAGAGCCGCCGCCGAGATTGATGGCGAAATTGTCGATCTGGGTTTTCCCGCCGGCGACAGTAATGGTCGCAGGTCCGTTGATGATGGTATCGATGCCCTTTACGGTCGCGCCGCCGGAGGACAGCTCCACCGTCGTCGTGCCATCCGCCAATTTGGCCCGACCTGCAATGGTCGCCGGTATGCCGACAACGGTCGCCTTGCCGGAAAAGCCGGTCCATGCGCCGTCCTGCTTGAGATCGACGGCGATGCCGCCGATCTCCGTCGTCCCGGATGTCACCGAATCCGCCTTTATCGTACCGGTAATCGCCGGCGCCTTGATGAAATTGCCGATCGTCGCCGCCACTGTGATGTTGCTCGTCGCCAGTTCGCCGCGCGTGACCGCGACACTGTTGGCATCGATGGCCACCGAAGGAACGTCGCTCTCGGCGGAAAACCTGAACGTGCCGTGGATGTCGCCGTTTGCCGTCTGGCCCGCCAGCGACGCCAACGGCGCGATGTCGGGCACTTCCAGCGTCAGCGTGCCGACAGGCATGAAGGCGTCGTTCAGTGCCAGATCGCCGGAAACCTTGGCCGGACCGAGAGAAAGCGACAGGCCGTCGATCGAGCGCTTGCCTTCGACCGTCGCCAGCGCCGCCTTCAGCTTCAGCGCCTGGTCGTCCACTGTCCCCGTCAGCGAGACATCGGCTGCGGGGCTCGCGATGTCGGCCTTGCCGCTGGCGGTGAGTTCGATGTCCTTCACCGTCCGACCGGATGCGGTCAGGCTGTCGCTGTTGGCCGTCACTGTGAAATCGGGCGCGGTGCGCGCACCCCGGGCCGAGAGCGCGAAGTCCACACCGCCCGCGAGCGGCGTTCCCACCAGCGACGAGAGCGTCGACACGTCGCCGAGACTTCCCTTGAGGTCGGCCTGTATGTCAGTGCCGGTGGCGCTCGCGGTGCCGCTGGCCGTGAGCGTACCGGAGGTCAGTTCGATCGAATTGGCGGCGAAAGCGCCCTGCGGATCGCGGGTGGCCCTGGCCGAGAACTTCACACGCGGACCGAGCACGCTGGCGATCTGCGGCGGCAGCGCAGTGGAGACGGCGTCCGCCTTCATCGCCAGCGTCATGGCAAGATCGGCCAGCGTCACCTTCGCGGTGACGGAAGCATTCAGCGCATCGGAGCGCAGCGAGCCCTCGTCCAGCACCACTTCGTCCTGGCCGATCGTGCCGGCGAGGTCGGCCGTCACGCGACCGGCCACCATCGGCGCCAGCGTCGCCACATCCGTCTTCAATGTGTCGGCTGCCAGCGAAATGGTCACCGGACCGCTGCGATCCTCCACATTGAAGCCATCGGAATGCACCTGCACGGTCAGGTCGCGCGCTTCCGTGCCGCCGGTGACGATCGATGTCAGCGAGCCGGCGACATCGACCATCGGCTCCCTGCCGTCGCCGAAGGCGCGTGCAGTGAGCCTGTCGACCGCCACCGTGACCGGTGGACCGCCGGTCGGCAGGCTGAGCACGACCGGACCTTTCTTGGTGGTCACCTCCAGTGCAATGTCCGCTGCCGACTGCGGATCGAACGCGCCCTTGGCGGCGGCATGGATTGCATCGCTGTCGATGTCGGCGCGTTCGATCTCCACTCCGCCCGCCTTGGTCGCGGTGCCGGCGATGTCGAAGTTCGCGGTGCCGGTCAGCAGCGGCTTGAGAAGGTCAGGCAGGAACCGCTGGAACGCGCCGTCGCCCTTCACCTCGACCCGGTTGCCGGCATCGGTCAACTGGTGGCGGCCGGTGAGCTGCGTGACCACCCGCCCCGCGACGCTGAAGCTGGCGGTGCCGCTCCAGTTCGCCAGTGGCCCGCTACCCTTGACCGCGACATTCACTGGAGGCGCTTCCGGCAGCTTGAGCAGGTTGGCGATGATGCCGCCCGCCGGCTCCGAGGCCTTTAGGTCGATGTCGAGCTGGTTGTCGGCCGGGGCGAAATGGACCGATCCGACGACCGAGCCCTGCTTGCCGTCGCGCCTTTCGAGGCTGATGTCGGATGCAACCGCCAGCGGTGAAGCGTCGGCCTTCAGCGAACCTTTTGCAGCCAGTTCCGCTATGCCCGCGCCGGCAAGATCCTTGCCGAGCGCAATGTCGGGCAGGTCGATCTCACCGATGTCGATCGAAACCGGCAGGCCGCCGCTACCAGTGCCTTTCTCCGCGGGCTTGCTGGACGGAACTGGCAACCGCGCCACCTCGATGCGCTGCACCGCAATGCGGTCGGCCCGGAAGGTCTTCGATAACAGCGCCGTCGGCGACCAGTCGACGGCGACGTCGCGCAAGGCGAGCCATGGCCCCTGGCTATCCTCGATCGTCACGCTGCCGACGGTGAGCGCGCCCGACCATATGCCGTCGATCTTGCCGATCGTGATCTTCTGGTCGTCCGAGGACGCCATGGTGGAGATTAGGCCAGCCAGATTGTCGCGACCGCGTTCCGTCGTGGTCAGCGCCCCGAGAGCGCCGATGGCGGCAGCCAGCACGACGAGCGCCGCATAAAGGAAGTATCGCAGGATGCGTCTGGCGATCTTCATGTCAGAACGCTTGTCCGATGCCGGCATAGATGCCGAAGTCCGGATCACCCGGACCGGGATTGAGTGGTACCGCCGCGTCGATCCGCAGCGGCCCGAACGGCGTGATGTAGCGCAGGCCGATGCCCGCGCCCACCTTGACGTCGGAAAAATCGGGGAACTGCCTGGTTGAGACGGACCCGGCGTCGACGAAGGGGACGATGCCGATGGAATCGGTCACCGCATAGCGCACTTCCGCCGAAGCCTCGAACCAGGACAGCCCCCCGATCGGCTGGCCGTCGTCGTCCTTTGGACCGATCCCCTGATAGGCGTAGCCGCGCACCGAGCCGCCGCCGCCGGCATAGAAGCGGCGGTCGGCCGGCACCTCCTGCAACGTAGCCCCCATGATCGAGCCGAGCGCCAACCGCTCGGCAAGCACGATCCTGCCACTCTCGTCGATCGCTTGATAGGCGGAGCCCTCCCCCTTCAGCTTGACGAAGACGGCACCGCTCTCGATGTCGTAGCTCGGCTCCGCATAGGCCAGGAAACGGAACCCCCTGGTCGGGTTGAGCCGATCGTCGCGATTGTCGAAAACATATTGCAGCGGCGTCGAGGCGATCAGGTATTCATGATGCCCGAAGCTGTCGTCTATCTCGGAATAGTCGAGCGCGAACTCGGCCGAAACCGTCTGCGTCTTGCTCAACTCGTAGGAAACTCCGACCGCACCCTTGACCGAGAAATGGTCATAGGCGTCGGGGTGTTCGAAGACGGTCTTCAGGTTGGTGTAGAATTTCGATGCCGGCCCCACCACGCCCGGCTTCTCGAACATGATGCCGGCATTGTAGTTCAGCTTCGATATGTCGTTGGCGCCAATGCCGCTGATCGAGCCGTCGATGCGCAGCTTCTCGGCCCGGCCGAAAAGGTTGCGATGGCCCCAATAGCCTTCGAACCCCAGCCCTTCCGTGTTCGAGGCGGTGGCACCGAGGCCGAAATAGCGGAACTTGCGCTCGCTCACCTCGACGTTGATCGGGATGTTGCCCTCGGCGTCAAGCGCCTCGGCCTCCTTGATGCTGACGCTGTTGAAGACTTCCAGCCCCAGCAGCCGCTCTCGGGCCTCGTCGATCTCCTCGGGCGAATACTGACGGCCGCGCTTCAGCCCCGTCATATATCCCGTGAAGTCGCGGTCCACGGCTTCCGTACCCTCGACCATCGTATCGCCATAGCCGGCCACCGGCCCGGCCGCGACCGTCAGCGTCACGTCGAGCGTATGAGTGGCGTGGTCGGCAACCACGTCCCGCCCGGCTACCTTGGCGAGCGGTCTGCCCTCCTCCTTCAGGGCGCGTACGATCGTCGCCTCGGCCCGCAGAATTGCGCCCGAGCCGGCATCGCCGCCGGTGATCAGGCCGAAATCGGCGCTGGCCAGTTCCGCGGCATCGCCTTCGAGGCGGATGTTGCCGAGCGTGTATTTCTGGCCGGGCTCGATTGTGACCGTCACGGGGATGGGCTGCGGGCCGGTGAACTCGGCGTCCGGCGGCAGGCTGTCTATGTCCTTGCCCTGGACGGCGACCGTCACGACGCCATCGTAGCGGGCATCCTGGTAGAGCGCGGCCACGAGTTGCTCGCGCTCGGCGCGCGCCTTGGTGAGCAGGCCGAGCGATCCGGACACGGGATGGTCTTCGTCGGCTTTCAGCCCCGAAGCGCCTTCCAGCCTCTCCTTCAGGTCGTCATCTGCATTGGGCGCTTCGATCGTGACTGCATAGCGCAGCGGATCGGTGATGTCGGCGTCCTCGCTGTCGTCCGAACCCCAGAGCTTGATGCCGAAGATTTCGAACGCAGTTGCGTCCCGGCTTTCCAGCAGCATCGTGGTGGAGCACAGCAGCGCGCAGGCCAGGACGTGCGAAAGCAGGCGCCTGGGCGCAAGGCTTCCAGCACTCCTCACCGGTCCGACTCTCACGCCCTACCCTAGCTTGCAAAGCCTAAAATTGAACTCAACTTCTGAAGCGCCCGTAAAGGAGCCACAATCCAATTGTCTGAATTACGCCGGGCTTGGAACTCACACCTTTTGTGCCGCGGCAAGAAAGTGTGATTGAATGCCCGTGAATGCAGGCTGAACAGCGCCGGTGACAGGCCGGCCCGCGTCAGGCGGGCGATACCCGCCGCTCCTCGCATTGACAAGCGCAACCTGAGCTTGAACATGCCGGGAACCTGGAAGCAGATGCTGGAGGGGTGTCATGGCATTGCGTGCGGCTCGCTTTTTCTCCGTCCTCGTCCTTTTCCTCATGGCAGCCGTCGCTGCGGCACAGGCAGCCGAGGCACGCCGGATCGTCACTACCGACAATTCCGACTATTTCGGTTTCGACCTGCGCTCGACCCAGAACGTCACGCTCGACCAGTGCGAGACGACCTGCCTCGGCGATCCGTCCTGCCGCGCCTTCACCTACAACAAGAAGGCGAAGTGGTGCTTCCTGAAATCCGATTTCAATACGTTGAAGTCGTTCAACGGCGCTGTCGCCGGCAAGGTCGTGCCGATCAACGGCGACCCCGACATCGGCGCACCGCCGGAACTGACCTTCTTCCCGAACTGGATGGCCGACCAGGCGCAGCAGTACCGCAATTTCATTCTCGGACCCGGCTTCGCGAAGCCGACCGAGGGCATGAACGCCCTGGTGGATGGCGCCGAACAGGCCTCGCTGAGCGGCGATCACCGAACGGCCATGCAGAAATACGAGCAGGCTGTATCCGTCCTGCCCGACGACGTCGCGCTGTGGACGAAGCTGGCGCATGAAACCCTTCTCGTCCAGCCGGCCAACGGCTCCGAGAAGGCAACGCTGCAGACCAATTCCACCTCCGCCGCTTTCAACGCCTACAAACTCACCCGCACCAGCGCCAACCGCGCCGAGGTGCTGGCACTGCTGGCTGCCGGCCTTGACCGCCGCGACACCTACCGTCCCTCGCTCCAGGCCTATGAGGCGAGCCTCGCACTGGTGAATTCCGCCTCAGTTCGAGCCGACTACGAGGATTTGAAGGCGCGCAAGGGCTTCCGCATCATCGACCATACGGTCGAGGCCGATACCACCGCGCCGCGCGTCTGCGCACAGTTCTCCGAGGGTCTGGTCAAGACCGGGGTGGATTATTCGCAATTCGTCACCGTCAATGGCACGGCGCCCAAGGGTGTCGAGGCCAAGGATCGGCAGATCTGCGTCGAAGGCCTCGAACACGGCCAGCACTATGAGGTGGCTTTCCGCCCCGGCCTGCCGGCGGCAATCGGCGAGGTGATTTCCTCACCGGCCATTCTGTCGGTCTATGTGCAGGACCGCGCCCCGTCCGTCCGCTTCACCGGCGACAGCTTCGTGCTACCGGCCGGCGCGCGCCGCGGCATCCCGGTGGTGAGCGTCAACATGAACGTCGCCGAGATGAAGCTCTACCGCATCGGCGACCGCTCGCTGGCGCAGCTTCTGTCCGGCTACCAGTTCCTGCGTCAGTTGGACGGCTACGACATTTCCTCGATCTCCGAACAGATGGGCGAGCCCGTCTGGGAGGGCAAGATGGACATCGCCGGCGACCTGAACAAGGAAGTCACCACCTCCTTCCCGGTCGACGAGGCCCTGCCCCGGCGCAAGCCCGGCGTCTACGTGCTGACCGCCCAGCCGGTCGACGATCACGGCGAGGATTACGATTCCCGCGCCACGCAGTGGTTCGTCGTCTCCGACATCGGCCTGTCGACCTATACCGGCCAGGACGGGCTGAACGTCTTCGCCCGGTCGCTCGGCACCGCCAAGCCGATCGAGGGCGCGGAACTGACGCTGCTTGCGCGCAACAACGAGATCCTCGGCACCGGCACCACCGACGCCGACGGCCGCGTCACCTTCAACCCCGGCCTGACCCGCGGCGAAGGCGGCATGGTGCCGGCCGTGCTGATGGCCAGGAAGGGCGACCAGGACTTCGTCTTCCTTGACATGACCAAGGCAGGCTTCGACCTGTCCGACCGTGGCGTCGAGGGCCGCGCCGCGCCCGGCGCGCTGGACGTCTATGCCTGGACCGAACGCGGCATCTACCGCGCCGGCGAGGAGGTCCATGTCGCAGCCCTTGCCCGCGACGGCGCCGCCAAGGCGGTCGAGAACCTGCCTCTGACCTTCATTTTCACCCGTCCGGACGGCGTCGAGGCGCGCCGCGTGGTGTCGGACGGCGCGCAAGCCGGCGGCCATGCCGTCGACCTGCCGCTCGAACCCAACGCCATGCGCGGCACCTGGACGGTGTCTATCTATACCGATCCGAAGGAAGCCGCGATCGCGAGCCAGGTGTTTCTGGTCGAGGATTTTGTTCCCGACCGCATCGAGTTCGACCTGTCCGCCGACAAGACCGAGATCGCGCAGGGCAAGGCCGCCAACGTCACCGTCGACGGCCGCTTCCTCTATGGCGCTCCGGCTGCGGGCCTGGCGCTGGAAGGCGAAACGACCCTGTCGGCCACGACGGAATGGGGTCGCTTCAAGAACTTCGTCTTCGGCCTCGAGGACGAGCAGACTTCCGAGCCGAGCGTGACGCCGCTGACCGGCCTCCCGGTTGTCGGCGATGACGGCAAGGCAACCTTCCCTGTCTCCTTCGACCAGTTGCCGGCGACCACCAAGCTGGTCAAGGCCAAGGTGACGGTCCGGATGCGCGAGACCGGCGGCCGCGCCGTGGAGCGCTCGCTCGACATCGGCATCCGCCCGCCCGGCCACATGATCGGCATAAGGCCCGATTTCGCAGACGACGAGGTGCCGCAGGGTGGCACTGCCAAGTTCACCGTCATCGCCGTCGATCAGGACGGCAAGCGGGAGCCGTTGAAAGGTGCGCTCTGGACACTCGTGCGCCTCGAACGAAACTATCAATGGTACCGTTCAGGCGGTTCATGGAGCTATGAGCCGGTCGAATTCACCAAGTCGATCGCCGATGGCACGATTGACATCGATGAGAACGGCGAGGCGAAGCTCTCCCTGCCCGTCGACTGGGGCCGCTACCGGCTGCAGGTCGAAACCACCGATCCGGAAGGTCCGGCCACAAGCTACGAGTTCTATGGCGGCTGGTATGTCGAGGCGAGCACCACCGAAACACCCGACGCGCTGGAAATCGGACTGGACAAGGCCACCTATCAGCCCGGCGAAGTCGCCAAGTTGAAGATCTCGCCGCACTATGCCGGCCAGCTTCTGGTGACCGTCGGCGCGGACAGGCTGCTCAAGACCATCACCGCCGATATCCCCGCAAGCGGCGGCACGGTCGACGTGCCGGTGGGCGAGGACTGGGGCGCCGGCGGCTATGTCACCGCCACCCTGTTTCGTCCCGGCGATGTGCAGGAAACGCGCATGCCGGCACGCGCCATCGGCGTGAAATGGCTCAAGGTCGATCCAGGCGAAAAGAAACTCGCCGTGACCCTGACGCCGCCGGAAAAGACCGTGCCGCGCCAGACGCTGTCGATCCCGGTAGCCGTGGCTGGCGCGAAACAGGGCGACAATGCCTACGTCACGGTCGCCGCGGTCGATGTCGGTATCCTCAATTTGACCAATTATGAGGCGCCGGACCCGGAGAACTGGTTCTTTGGCCAGCGCATGATGGGGCTGGAACTGCGCGATCTCTACGGTCGCCTGATCGACGGCTCGCTGGGCACCACCGGCCGCCTGCGCACCGGTGGCGACGGTGCCGCCCTGCAAAGCCAGGGCAGTCCGCCCACCGAGAAACTGGTCGCCTTCTTCTCGGGCACGGTGGAACTCGACGCCGACGGCAAGGCGACGGTCGATTTCGACATTCCGCAGTTCAACGGCACGGTTCGCGTCATGGCCGTCGCCTGGACCAAGGATGCGGTCGGCCATGCCGTGAAGGACGTGATCGTGCGTGATCCGGTCGTGCTGACGGCCGGCCTGCCGCGCTTCCTGGCACCCGGTGATTCCGCCACCATGCGCATCGACGTCGCCAACACCGACGGTCCGGAAGGCGACTACGCCGTCTCGATCGACTCCACCGGCGGGCTTTCCGTCGGCAGCGACGGCGTACCGGCGAAACTGACGCTGGCATCTGGCAAGCGCCAGACCTTCTCGGTCTCACTGACCGCGGTTACCGCCGGGGCCTCGTCGATCACGGTAAAGCTTTCGCACGAGGGCGGACCCGAGGTCGAGCAGACGCTGCTCCTGCCGATCCGGCCGTCGCAACTGCCAGTCACCACGCGTCTGGTGGTCGACCTCAAGGGCGGCAATTCGCTGCGCGTCGACAAGGAGCTTCTGGCGGCGAGCCTGCTGGAAGGCGCCTCGGTCAGCGTCGGCGTCTCGCAGGCGGCGGCTTTCGACGTGCCGTCGCTGCTGCTCTCGCTCGACCGCTATCCCTATGGGTGCGCCGAGCAGACCACCAGCCGCGCCTTGCCGCTACTCTACGTCAACGAACTGTCGAAGGGCTTCGGCATCACCGAGGACGCCGACCTGCACGACCGCGTGCAGAAGGCGATCTACCGCGTGCTGAGCTACCAGGCGTCCGGCGGCAGCTTCGGCCTGTGGGGGCCCGGCTCGGGCGACCTCTGGCTCGATTCCTACGTCACCGACTTCCTGACACGGGCGCGCGAGCGGAAATACGAGGTGCCGGCGCAGGCCATCGACCAGGCGCTGAACAATCTGCAGAACTCGCTGGGCTACGACCAGGACGTGCAGGACCGCGGCAGCGAGATCGCTTATGCGCTCTACGTTCTGGCGCGCAACAAGAAGGCCTCCGTCGGCGATCTCCGCTACTATGCCGACACCCAGCTCGAAGCCTTCTCAAGTCCGATGGCGGTAGCGCAGCTCGGCGCGGCGCTCGCTCTCTACGGCGACGCGCAGCGTTCGGAGCAGACCTTCCAGGCCGCGTTCCGCCTCGCCGTCGCCACACCCGACTATGACTGGTATCGCGCCGATTACGGCTCGAAGCTGCGCGACGGCGCTGCCATACTGGCGCTGGCCGCGGAATCGAAGCCCGTGCCGTCGATCGTTCCTGAGCTGGTCAAGACCGTGGCGCAGGAGCGGGCCAAGAAGCGGTGGACCAGCACGCAGGATGAAGCCTGGATGCTGCTAGCGGCTCGGGCGTTGAAGGAGGGCAACGAGTCGATCCAGCTTTCCGTCAACGGCCAGCCGCGCAGCGGCGCCTGGTCGACGGAAATGACCGGGGATGACCTGCTCGCCAGCCCGCTGACGGTCGCCAACGCCGGCAAGGACGCGTTGCAGGCTGTGGTGACGACGGTGGCCGCACCGGCTCAGCCGCTGCCGGCCGGCGGCGACGGCTACACCATCCAGCGCGCCTACTACCGTCTGGACGGCACCGAAGCCAATGTCTCCGAGGTCACCCAGAATGAGCGCTTCGTCGTCGTGCTCAAGGTGCACGAGAACAACGACTGGGCGCAGCGCGTGCTGGTGACCGACCTCTTGCCCGGCGGCTTCGAGATCGACAATCCGGGCCTGGTCTCCAGCGCCCAGCTCGCTAACTTCTCATGGCTGGCGCAGACGGATGCGGCGCATCTCGAATTTCGCGACGACCGCTTCGTTGCGGCCTTCAACCCGAACGAGGACAGCCGCGACATCATGTTGGCCTATGTCGTGCGTGCGGTGACGCCTGGCGTCTACGCACACCCGGCCGCGAGCGTGGAGGATATGTACCGGCCGCAATACTCGGCCCGCTCCGCCACCGGCATGATGGAGGTGAAGGCGCCGTAAGTCGCCATCGCCGACAAGCCAATGGCTCGATACTCAACGGCTCCGCGCCCCCACTCTTGTTCTCTCCCCACAAGGGGGAGGGAGACGCCGACATCTCTGCTTCACCCGAAATCGCGGACGTTGGTGCGTTGCAGCGCGGCCGCAAAGTCCCCCTCCCCCTTGCGGGGAGGGGTTAGGGGTGGAGGTGTGCTGCCATACCCGATTACCCTGCCGCATGCCGGCAAAAGGCAAGGGTGACGGGCAGCGCCATGTTTTCCCGGAAAATCCTTCGTCGCATCGCCTGGAGTGCCGCCGGTGGCGCTACCCTGCTCGCTATCTCGGCCATCGGTCTCTGGCAACTCGACCGCACTTTTCCGCCGCCCCTCGACAACCAGGCGACGGTCTCCGCAGAGGTACTCGACCGCGACGGTCAGTTGCTGCGCGCCTTTGCCACGCCGGACGGCTATTGGCGGCTCGATACCAGCCTCGATCAGGTGGATAGAAACTTCGTCGACATGCTGGTCACTTATGAGGACAAGCGCTTCTGGGACCATCACGGCGTCGACCTTCTGGCGATCGGCCGTGCCGCCTTGCAACTCGTCTCCAATGGCAGGATCGTCTCCGGCGGCTCGACGCTGTCGATGCAGCTTGCCCGCCTGATCGAACCGCGCGACAGCCGCTCCCTATGGGCCAAGGCTCGTCAAATCCTCCGCGCGCTACAGATAGAGCGGCGCCTGACCAAGCGCGAGATCCTCGAACGCTATCTCACGCTGGCCCCCTATGGAGGCAACCTGGAAGGCGTGCGCGCCGCATCCCTGGCCTATTTCGGCAAGGAGCCGAGGCGGTTGACGGTGTCCGAAGCGGCCATGCTGGTCGCCCTGCCGCAACTGCCGGAACGGCGGCGGCCGGACCGTAATGCGACGATCGCCCTCGCCGCACGCGACCGTGTTCTCCAGCGCATGGTCGACGCGGGACGGCTCTCCGATCGCGAGGCTGCGCGGGCCGCGCTCGATCCGGTTCCGCAGACGCGCCGGGCGCTTCCCGCACTCGCCGCCCATGCCGCCAATCTCGCGCTCAGGAAAGCGAAAGCCGGCACGCCGATCCAACTGACCATCCGCAAGAGCGTGCAGGAAGGGCTGGAAGCGGTGGCGCGCGACGCGGCCGCGAAGCTCGGCCCGAAATTGTCCGTCGCCATGGTGCTGGCGGATTCGCGCACCGGCGACATTCTGGGCGAGGTCGGCTCGGCCGATTATTTCAATTCCCGCCGCTCGGGCTGGATCGATATGACACGCGCGCTGCGTTCGCCGGGCTCTACCCTGAAGCCGTTCATCTATGGGCTGGCCTTCGAGCAGGGCATGATCGCGCAGGAAACCATGATCGAGGACAGCCCTGCCGATTTCGGCGGCTACCGGCCGAAGAATTTCGACATGGGCTACCAGGGCGACGTGACGATCCGCCAGGCACTCCAACTGTCGCTCAACGTGCCGGCCATCCGCATTCTCGATGCGGTCGGCCCGACCCGGCTGATCGCCCGCTTCCACCAGGCTGGCGTCAGGCCCGTGCTACCGCCCAACGAGGCGCCGGGGCTGGCCATCGGCCTTGGCGGCGTGGGTGTAAGCCTGCGCGATCTTGTCCAGCTCTATACCGGCCTTGCCAATGGCGGAAAGGCGCATGCGCTGCGCGACGGCACCGAAACCGTGCCGGTCACCGATGCCGCCGCAACCGTGCTCAACGCCCCGGCCAACTGGCAGATCACCGACATCCTCGGCGGCATGCGGCCGCCGCAGGGCGCGGCACGGCGCGGCATCGCCTACAAGACCGGGACCTCCTACGGCTATCGCGACGCCTGGTCCATCGGCTTCGACGGCCGTTACGTGCTGGGCGTGTGGGTCGGCCGCGCCGACGCTAGCGCCGTGCCGGGCCTGTCCGGCTATGTATCGGCGGCACCCATCCTGTTCGAGGGCTTTGCACGCTCCGGCCTCGCCGCGGTCGCGCTGCCGGCGCAGCCGGCTGGCGTCTTGCGGCCACGCCGTGAGGATCTGCCCATCACGCTAGCCCGCTTCGGGCCGGCCGGCGGCGCCTCCGCTGCCGGCGTTGCCGAGCCGGCGCCGCGCATCGTCTTCCCGCCCGACGGCGCCCGTGTCGATCTCGCGGCAGCGACGGATCGGTCAAGCCCGCTGGTGCTGAAGTTGCAGGGCGGCCGAGCGCCCTTCCGCTGGCTGGCCAACGGCAAGCCGCTTGCCGGTCTCGATCGCACGCGCACCGCCACGTGGCAGCCGGACGGCACCGGCTATTCGACGCTGACAGTCATCGACGCCGCCGGCCGCGCCGCCAGCGTCGGCATCTTCGTGGAATAGGCGTGCGCCGCCAAGCGGCACAATTGCCTTACAATTGCGAAGTCAGTTCCAACGGATAGTCATCATTGTCGGCGTCGCGCATCGCAGCCAGGCTGCGGTTGTCGAGCACATTGGCCACGGCCTGACGCACCTCGAGCATGATGTGGCGGACCCGGCAGGTCGCCTCGTCGCAATCCTCGCAGCGCTCGTAGCGCGTGCGGCTGGCGCAGGATATCGGCGCCAACGGACCGTCGAGCACGCGCACGACATGGCCGATCCTGATCTCCGATGCCGGCCTGGCGAGGCGATAGCCGCCCTCCTTGCCCTTGCGGCTCTGCACGAAACCGGCATTGCGCAATTCACCGAGGATGGCGTCGAGGAATTTCTTCGGAATGTTGTTGGCGGCGGCGATGTCGCCGACGAAGGCCAATTGTCCGGTCGGCATCTTCGACAGATGCACAAGGGCCTTCAGCCCGTACTTGCCTTTTTTGGTGAGCATTTCAAAGACAGTTCAAACAAAGCCACGCCCGCCGGACGCTTGCGTGCGGCCACCGCGAGCCGGATTGCCGCAATACAGACATAAAGTCCAGCGACATGATATACAATAAAAACTTATTGATTTTCCGTGACTTTTTTCCAATGCGCATTGTCGTTCGTCGAAAAAAGCTTCCATCTGCGCGGACGGAAGGCGACGCGGCTCTTGTTCGCGGCGGGATGGTCGATCGGCAGTTCGATCTCGACCCGCTGCCGCTCGCCGCCGATCTCGAGTTCGACGCGCCGCGTCTCCGCGACGCGCCGGCTGTTGACCACGGTGCCGGCGATGCAGCCGCCGCAGCCGTC
>CAZBBT010000046.1:0-21004 GCA_964490065.1 uncultured Mesorhizobium sp.
TCATCACCCTCAACGCACGCTTAAGAGACGCTGAACTCCAACAGAGTTGATGACGCCCTGGCGAGGGCGGGCTCCATCCAAAGCGCCGCCCCTCCCCGCCACCCTCTATCCACATCCTTCGCCGGCTTTGTTCACACCCCTCCGGCATCGCCGATAATGGCCCCGCCTCGTGCCGGGAGAGAAAGTTGGACTGGGATTTTGCAATCGAAAAGCACCATGGAGCGCTGAAGCGCATCCTGGCGATGCTTTTCGTCATGGCCGGCTTCCCGGTCTTGCACGCCTGCGGCGATGCGGCCCTCGCGGGCGGCGCTGCCACGCTGCCGCGCCATCTCCATCGCGCCCTGCTCGCCCTGCTGCGCCCGGCCGAGGCCGCCGCGCGGCGGCTCGTCATCGTCGCCGCGCGCGGGCTTGCCGTGATCCTGCCCGAGCGCGGGCCGCGACCCGGCGCCGTGGCGCCGCGCAAGGCGGGCGTGCCTGCCTTGCCGCCGAAAGCCGTTCCACGCGCCCTCACCCTGCCGCTGTTCGACCCGCTGCCGCGCTTCAACCGCCGGGTCCGGCGGACGGCCATTCCCCGCATCAGCGTCCCCGGCTTCACCGTGCCCTTCGCGATCGCGGCGCGGCGGGAGCCGTCGCCGGACGATCCGATCGACGCGGCGCGTCTCGCCTTGCGGCTGGAGGCACTGGGCGCCGTGCTGGACGACCTGCCGCGCCATGCGCGGCGCTTCGCCCGCTGGCGGGCGGCGAAGGCGGCGGCCCTCGCGCGGGAGCGCAGCGGCGCCGGGCCGGCCCGGGTCCGGCGCGTCTGGCCGCTGCGCCCCGGCCGGCCGCCGGGCCGTCATTCGCGACGAAGCCGGCGACCCGCCCACGAAATTCACGAGGTGCTGGGCGACCTGCACGGGCTCGCCGTCTGGGCGTTGAACGACACCTCATGACGATTCGAGTTGCGCTACAATCGGAACGAGCCGGGCTGGCGCGGGAATTTTCGTTCCCTGCGGTCGTTCTTCCACGCCCGGTGCGCGGAATCGTCATCCCGGACCATTTCCCAAGTCACGGAATGGATCCCGGCTCTCGCCTCGCGCCTTTCAGGCGCTTGTCAGCGGCCGGGATGACGTCGCCGTCAATTCGCCCCCGACTGCATAGGCGACCGGGGGGACTGGGTCGGCGCAGCCGGCATTGGGGAAAAATCCTCTCCCACGCCGGGGTCCAGCCGTATCAGGCCGACAGCTTCGCCGTCCTCGAACGTCAGGTGCGCGTGGTGGCGCCGCGCGAGCGCGCGCATGGCCAGATTGTCCGGATGGGTGGTGACCAGCAGCCTTGCGTACCCAAAGCCCCTCGCCTGCTCTATCAGCCGCTCAAAGAGCTTGCCGCCGATGCCACGGTGCTGCAGCGGCTTCTCGACGCTGAAGGCGATCTCGGCCGTCGGATCGGCCTCTTCCGGCCGTTCGTGCAGTTCGGCGGCACCCAGGACCCGGTCGCCCTCGACATAGCCCACCACGGTCGTTCCCTCGGCGAAGGAGCGGTCGGCATAGGCGGCGATAAAGGTATCGTCGACATAGCCGTTGAAGCGGTCGCGTCGGCTCTCGACGTCGAGCCGCAGCAGATGGTCGCGGAACCGCTGCTTTTCCGACGGCCTGAGCGGCCGGATCGTCCCCTGGACGCCTGTCGTGTGCGGAAAATCGTCGTTCATGTCGCACTCCTCGTGGGTTCCTCCCCGAGTCGTCGCTCGACATGCGGAATATTGTGCGCCGCAACATAAAATGCAAGACGCCAGGCCGAAGCGAAACCCTTCCGAAACGGAAGCGAATGGTTGCTCGCGCCGGAAAAGTTGATCGATCTATTCATCTATCTGGCTATCCAGTCTGGAATTGTTCCAGACTATGGGCCATATTGGCGCCGTAACAGCATCGCCGAGGCATTGAAATGCGGCTCACCCGCCAGACCAACTACGCCATGCGCATCCTGATGTATTGCGCGGCAAACACCGGCCGGCTTAGCCGCATTCCCGAGATCGCCAGCGCCTATTCGGTATCGGAACTCTTCCTCTTCAAGATCCTGCAGCCGCTGGTCGAAAACGGCCTCGTGGAGACGGTGCGCGGCCGCAACGGGGGGGTAAGGCTCGGTCGCCCGGCCGACCAGATCACCCTGTTCGACGTGGTTCGCGTGACCGAGGAAAGCTTCGCCATGGCGGAGTGCTTCGAGAGCGACACCGAATGCCCGCTGGTCGATAGCTGTGCCCTCAATTCGGCGCTGCGCGAGGCTCTCAACGCCTTCTTCGAGGCCCTTGCTCGCCACACCATCGCCGACCTCGTCGCAGAGCGTCCCAACATGCGCGGCCTGCTTGGCATCGACGCTCTGGAAAGCCGACTGCCGGCCGCCTGATAATCCAGATAATTCCGAAAGGTCGAACCGCGCGTTAAAGCGCCGCCGACTGCGGCAGCACGAAGGGCATGTCGCCGGCGGGCAGCGCACGGACCTTGAGGCGGCAGCCGAAGACTTTCTCCAGCATCGGGTCGTTGAGCACGTCGGAGGGAGTGCCGGCCGCGGCGAGACGCCCTGCGTGCATCATATAGATGCGCTCGGCGTAGAGGGCAGCCAGATTGAGGTCATGCAGGATCGCAACCGCGCCGCCGCCGCGCCGGGCGAAGTCGCGAGCGATGTCCATGATGCCGAGCTGGTGGCGGATGTCGAGGCTGGAGACCGGCTCGTCGAGCAACAGGTAGCGCGACCGCCCGTCGAGCACGGGCGCCCACACCTGGCACAGCACCCGGGCAAGCTGCACGCGCTGCTGTTCGCCGCCCGACAGCTCCTGATAGAAGCGCCCGCCGAAACCGTCGAGATCGACCTTGGCCAATGCGCGTTCCGGCAGGCGTTCGTCTTCGCCTGCCAGCGCGCCGGAGCGGCCGCCGAGCAGGCCGAGCTTGACGACCTCGCGCACAGTGAAGGGAAAGCCCAGGCTCGTTGCCTGCGGCAGCACGGCACGAACGGTAGCCGCCTGCGCCGGCTTCATCGCCGCAAGGTCGCTGCCGTTGAATCGGATAAGTCCCGAATAGGTGAGTTCGCCGGAGATCGCCTTGAGAAAGGTGCTCTTGCCGGACCCGTTCGGTCCGACGATCGCGACCACCTCGCCCGGCCGCGCCTCGAAGTCGATGCCTGTGATGATCCGCTTGCCGCCGATCGATACCGAGACGCCCTGCGCTTCGATCATCGCCGCCTCATAGGTCTAGGACGCCGCGCTTGCGCAGCAGTATCCAGAGGAAGAACGGCCCGCCGACCGCGGCGGTGACGATGCCGATCGGCAATTCGGCCGGCGAGACGATTGTGCGGCTCACCGCGTCGGCGACCAGCAGGGTCGAGGCACCGAGCAGCGCCGAGGCCGGCAGCAGGTAACGGTTGTCGGGACCGATCAGCAGTCTCAGCAGATGCGGCACGACGATGCCGACGAAACCGATGCCGCCGCTGACCGCGACGGACGCGCCGACGGCAGCCGACACGCCGACGATGGCGATGTATTTCAGCCGCTGCACGGGTACGCCGAGATGGGCGGCGGTCGCCTCCCCCAGCGCCAGCGCGTTGAGCCCGCGCGCTAGGAACGGCATGGCGGCGAGAGCCACGATCATGACCGGTCCGGCCGTGCCGATCTTCTGCCAGGTGGCGCCGGCCAGCGAGCCGAGCTGCCAGAAGGTGAGATCCCGCAACTGCCGATCGTCGGCGATATAGATGAGCACGCCTGTCAGCGCGCCAGCCAGCGCGGCGAGCGCGATGCCGGCCAGCAGCATCGTCGCCACCGAGGTGCGGCCCTGGCGCGTCGCGATGGCGTAGAGGACGAGCGTCGCCACCAGGCCACCGCAGAACGCCGCCAACGGCAAAGCCGCCATACCGAGGGAGGCGACCAGCGGCGCAAGCGCAGTACCGCCGAGAACGATAACGGCCACCGCACCGAGACCGGCGCCGGCGGATACGCCGATCAGACCGGGGTCGGCGAGCGGATTGCGGAACAGGCCCTGCATGACCGCGCCCGAGACGGCCAGCGACGCGCCGACCAGCACGCCCAACAGAACCCGCGGCAAGCGAATGTCCTGGATGATGATGCGGTTGCGCAGGCTCAGCGCATCATCGCTTCCCGCGCCGGTGAGCCAGTGATGAACGAAGGTCAGAGCCGACGCGTCCGAGGCGCCGGAGCCCAGGCTTGCCAGCATCGTGAAGGCAAGCAGCAGCGCCAGCAATATGATGACCAGCCGCGCCCGCGCGGAGCGGTCGCCGGCAGGGCGCGATCCGGCAACCTGCATGGCAATCGACTGTCCGGCCATCGTCTTCGGTATCCGCTCAGTTCGCGGCGCTGTTGCCATAGAGCGCTTCGGCGAGGTCGCCGATGGCGCCGGCCGTGCGCGGCCCGAAGCCGAGAAGGTAACCGCCGTCCATGCGGATCACCTTGCGCTCCGCCCCTGCAGGCGTCTGGCCGATCGCGGCATTGGCAAAGAGCATCTCGTCCGGGACCGCCGGCCCGGCATGGTCCATCATCAGGATGACATCGGGGGCCGCGGTGACGACCGCCTCGTCCGAAAGCTGCTTGTAGCCGGAGAACCCGTCGATCGCGTTGACCGCGCCGGCAAGCTGGACAATGCCGTTGGCCGCGGTATCCCTGCCGGCGGCCAGGATCTTGCCGCCTTGCATGGACAGGATGAACAGCACGCGCTTGCGCTTCCGGACATTTGCCGTTCGCGCTTCAGCCGCCTTCAGCTCGCCGTCGGTTTCGGCGACAAGCGCCGCCGCCTTGTCCTCGACGCCGAGCGCCTTGCCGACAACGCGGATCCTTTCCAGGATGCCCTGGTGATCGTAAGTCTCCGGCACTTCGACATAAGGCACGCTGGCCTTTTTCAAGACCTCGACGGTCTCCTTGGGGCCGCTCCCCTGGAGAGCGAGGATACCGGACGGTTCCACCGACAGCACGCCTTCCGGCGACAGGGCGCGCATGTAGCCGACATCGGGAAGAGCCGCCGCGGCTTCAGGATAGGTGCTGGTCGAATCGCGCGCGACCAGATGCTCCTGCTGGCCCAGCGCGAAAACGATTTCGGTGACCGCGCCGCCGATGGCGACGATCTTCGACTTGTCTGGGAAGACTGTGACAGGGTCGGCACCCGCCGGCAGCGCCGCAAACAGGAATGCGCAGCAAAGCATTGCTGAACGCACCGTCATCGACCAGGCAGTCATCGTCGCCAAACCTCTCAAGCCGCCGTCGGCGCCGTAAGGCGCGGCAGGTTCTCGGCCAGGAAACGCCAGTCCTCGCGCTCGACCTCGCCTTCGTGGCGCTGGCCGAAAAACTGGATGATGAGATTTCCGTCGACGCCATAGGCTTCCAGCGAGGTGACATGGCCGTCCTTGGTCGGCTTGCGCACCGCCCATGTCTCTCGGATATGGTCGAGCCTGAGATGCAGGTGGAACGTCTCGTCGAGCACGTTGAGCCACGGGCCCATCGGCTTGATCGAATGCACAGGCCCGGAGTGTATCTGCACGCAGCCGCGGCTGCCGACGAAGCACATGATCGGCAAGCCATCCCCGGCGACATGATTGAACATGGCCGCGACGGCGTCGTTGTCGAGTTGCCAGGCATAGTCCTGGCCGACCATGCGCATCGCCTGCTGGCGATCCAGCTTGAGCGTCCGCAACATGCCGAAGAACTGGTGCACGTCAGTGAGCTTGCTCCAGCGGTCGCGCAGGTCGTCCACGCTTACAGGAACTGTGTCGCCATCGGCGGTTTTACCGCCGTCCGGATCGGAGAGCGCGACAACAGGATCCTGGTTCGGCGATTCCAGCGCGGCAACCAGCTTCTGATAGGCATAAAGATTGGACGAAGGCCGTAAATGCACCTTGTGCACTGCCTCGCCCCGATCGTCGAAGAATTGCAGGCTGCGGCGGATTTCGTCGCCGTCGCGCTTCTCAACGGCAAAGCCGTGCGCCCAGACCTTAGGGAAGATGCGCAGGTCGATCTGCTCGCCAAGCACCAGCGCATTGTGCGTGCCGGTCACCACCTTGTCGTAGACGCCGATCTTCTCATGCACCGCGCTTTCGTTGCGGGTCAGCGCCATCACCTCGCCGACCGCTTCCAAGCCGGTCAGCAGGTCGTTGATGCGCGGCTCGACGCGTCGAACACCTTCCCCGCAGTGCGCGGCGACGAGTTCGGCCTCGGAAATCCCGAGGCTCTGGGCGAGATCGCGCTCGCGCATCTTCGGATTGTCGCTGCGCGCGCGCCTGATCTCGTGCGGCGCGGGCTTTACGCGCTGGTCCATTGCCCTCTCCCGACGCGGTTACTTGTTGAGGATGAGCTTGCCCTGGCGGGTGATTTTCAGACGATAGAGCGCACCGTGGTGCTCGATGCCGATCTCATGCTCGCCCTGGAACAGGGAATTGGAAGACAGCGTGCGGACCGAAAGCGGCAGCCGTTCGACCCGCACCGGCGCGGATTCCATGCCGCGGGTCCGATAGCGAAAAGCGTCAGGGTTGTGCGTGTTCATGAGGTCCACTCCTGATCTTGCGCCGCCCGATGCGGCGCCATCGTGAAAATCCGATTCATTTGTTGACTCGAATAATCACGTTTACTAGTCAGTGCAATACCGGACTAAATGAGTCAACATTTAAGATGCCGGCGAGACAAAAATGCGAGCGAGCGCCACGCCAGCCAGCATTCAACCTGAATCTGGAGTTGGAAAATGGGGTTGGCGGATTGGGGACGGCTTCAGCCGGCGGGGGAGTTTGTGCGGTCCGGGCAGGCAAGGAAAGGACTGGCGACACTGATGGCCGGCGTGGCGATCGTCGCGCTTTCGCCGGCGGCCAGCCGCGCGCAGCAGGCGGCGCAGCCAGCGGCGACGCAGGAGAACGAACAGTCCGGCCAGGAGGCGGCGAAGGATGCGTCCGGTGCCACGCTGCTCGACAAGATACTGCTTCTGAGCCGCACCGGCGAGACGGCGATCGAGTCACTCGCCTCGGCCAGCCATGTCGACCAGGAACAGCTCGCTCGCCGCATGGCGACGACGCCGAACGAGATGCTGCTCGGCGTACCGGGCGTCACCGTGCAGGCGGACTCGCGCCGCCTCGCCTCCTCGATCAACATCCGCGGCTTGCAGGATTTCGGCCGCGTCGCGGTGATCGTCGACGGCGCCAGGCAGAACTTCCAGCGCTCCGACCACGGCACGCAGTCGACCTTCTATATCGACCCCGAACTGGTGAAGTCTGTCGACGTCATCCGTGGTCCAGTCGCCAACACCTACGGTTCCGGCGCCATCGGCGGCGTCGTCATGTTCGACACCAAGGACGCGGTGGACTTCCTGAGGCCGGAGGAAACCTGGGCGACGTCCGTCACCGGTCGCTACGAAAGCAATGGCGACGGCTGGACCACCAGTGCGACCGGCGCCTATCGCTCCAACGAGAATGCCGACGTGCTGGGCAATATCGTCTATCGCGACTACGGCGACTACAAGGACGGCGATGGCGATCGGGTGCTGGGCAGCGGCTTCGACGTGCTGGGCGGCCTGCTCAAGGCGACGGTACGGCCAAGCGAGAACAGCGAACTGAGGCTCGGCTGGATCGGCAGCAGCGATAGCTGGAGCGAGACCAGCGGCGGCACGCCCGCCTACGATCTCGACTTGAAGCAGAACACCTTCACCGGTCGCTACAACATTACCGACGAGGACAAGAGCTGGCTCGACCTGCATCTGAACCTCGCCTACAACAAGGCCAAGCTCGACCAGGTGAGCCTTATCCCGCTCGGCGGTCGCTTCGATCCGGAGACCGGCCTGCCGACCACGTTGCCGGCCGGATCGGAATCGAAATTCGATGTCGGCACGACAAGCTTCGACATCTGGAACACGTCGCGTTTCGAAACCGGCACCATCGCCCATGAACTGACCTATGGCGGCGACTGGGTCAGCGACGACGTGGAAACCACCGGCACGGCGGGCGGCGATGCCTTCTACACGCCGTCCGGCAAGCGCAACGTCTCGGGCGCCTATATCCAGGACAAGGCGACCTGGGACTGGCTGGAGGTGATCGCGGCGCTGCGCTACGATAGCTACAGCCTCAAGGGCGACGAGGCCGACACATCCGGCGATCGCCTGTCGCCGCGCATCACCGTCGGCGTCTCGCCTTTCGACGGCCCTTCCCTCGAAGGTCTTCAGTTCTACGGCACCTATGCGGAAGGCTACCGCTCGCCCTCGATCAGCGAGACGTTGATCTCCGGCCTGCATCCGGCCGGCGTGTCCTTCCCGTTCCTGCCCAATCCGAACCTGCGGCCGGAAACGGGCAAGACCTGGGAATTCGGCGTCAACTACAAGGCCGACGGCGTATTCGCCGCCGACGACGCGCTGCGTCTCAAGGCTGCCTACTTCCACAACGATGTCGAAGACTACATCGGCGGCCAGACGCTGTCGCCGTTCGATCCGACCTCCGGCTGTCCGTTCGGCCCCGGCATCCCGATATGCTTCCAGTACCAGAATTTCGCCAGCGCGAAGATCCAGGGCGTCGAGTTCGAGAGCGTCTACGAAGCCGCCTGGGGCTATGTCGGCCTGTCGGCCGCAATCACCAACGGTCACACCATCGACTATGACGGCGTGCGCGAGGACCTCATCACCGTGCCTTCCTCGCAGGTCACCGCGCAACTCGGCCTGCGCTTCCTCGAGGACAGGCTGACCGTCGGCGGCGAGGTGCAGTACAACGGCAAGCCGAAGGGCAACGACGCCGCAGA
This sequence comes from uncultured Mesorhizobium sp., assembly GCA_964490065.1. Taxonomy (GTDB): domain Bacteria; phylum Pseudomonadota; class Alphaproteobacteria; order Rhizobiales; family Rhizobiaceae; genus Mesorhizobium. The sequence goes on from CAZBBT010000046.1 coordinate 8,735, forward strand.
GGACTATACGGTGGTCAACGCCTTCGCCAGCTACCGGGCCAGCGACAATCTGAAACTCGACTTCCGCGTCGACAATCTGTTCGACGTGAAATACGCCAACGCCCTCAATGCCGCGGCAACCGACCCTGTGGTCAACGAGCCGGGCGTTACCCTGAAGCTGGCTGCTACCATGCGATTCGGTGGCTGAGATGGCGGGAGGGCAAACAATGCGCATCTTGCTGGCCGCTGCCGCGCTGGGCTGCTGCGTTGCGCTCGAGCCGGCTTCGGCGCAACAGGCGCCCTCCTCCTCGCTGTCGCTGGAACTCAACGGCCTTCAGGCTTCCGAAAAGGGCTGTCGATTGACCTTCGTGGTCGCCAACGAACTCGGTGCCGATCTTACCAGGGCGGCCTTCGAGATCGCCCTGTTCAACGAGGCCGGCGTCGTCGATCGCCTAACCGTGCTCGAGTTCAAGGATCTGCCTGCCGGCAAGACCAAGGTCAGCCGTTTCGACCTCGCCGGCACCGACTGCGCCAAGGTGAGCCGCGTGCTCGTCAACAGCGTCGCCGAATGCAGCGGCGAGGGAATCGACCCGGCTGCCTGCCTGCGCGGACTGAAGACCTCCAGCCGCGCAGGCATCGCGTTCGGCCTGTAGGAGGCGGATTTGCTTGCCGAGCCGGCCTTTTCGCGCAGCGCCGCCTGGCCACCGCCCGGCTTCGACGGATTGCCGCCAGAACCGGACGATCCGCGCCCCGCGATCTCAGGCGACGCGCGATTATTCGAGACGCGGCTTCCGGCTACCGAGTGGCTGGCCGGTTCAGACAAGCTCGACCGGCCCGCCGATGAACCGTTGCAGCAAGCAACACCCGGCTCTCCCGCCAGGCGAAAGGCATGGAAGGCAGCGATCTTCGCTTCCTGCCTGCTTCACGTCGCCGTGGCACTGGCCTTCCTGACTCGCGCGGATGACAGCGTCGACATCGCCGGATCCGACCAGGCCGGCGTCATGCTGCTCGGCAATGCACCCGACGATCAATCGGCGTCGGGAGACGGAAGCGAATCGACGAACGTCACGCTGATCACCATGCTCGACGCCAAACCGGTGGCAACGGTGGATGCCGAGACCGTCACCGCGGTGGACACGGTGAGGCCGATAGAGGAGAGCCTGAAGCCCGTCGAGGAGGTCGTTGAAGCCGAACCTTCCGAACCGGTGCCGGACCGGGTGGCCGAGACATCGACACAGGTTTTGCAACCGTCGAACAGCGACACGGCGACCGCCGAGGCCGAGGCGCCTGCGCCCGCCGCCCTGGCGCCGGATATTCTGACGGCGCAAGAAGTGGAGGCAACACAGGAAACGGTTCAGCCGCATACGGAGCAGCCGGTCGACAGCGAAGCGGCAGAGAGCCCGGCAGCAACCGATCCGCCAGACATCGCCGAGACGATAACGCCGGTCGAGACCGAGGAAATACCGGTGCCGGAGCCAAAACCGATCAGGGAAAAGCAACCGGTCGCGGAAGCCAAGGTAGAACTCAAGAAGCCGGAACGAAAGCCGGCGGCTGAAAAGCCGGAGAAGCGGTCCGAGCGAAAGACACCGGCAAAGCCCAAAGCGGCCGAGAAGGCGGAAAAGAGCAAGAAGAAAGCAGGCTCCCGCGGCCGGAACGAGACGGATTCCCGCCGCGGCGTCGCCGACGGGCAGGTCGACGGGCGCAAGAACGTCGCTGGCAAGGGCGGAAAGGCGTCGGCTGCCGGCAATGCCGCGGTATCGAACTATCCCGGCAAGGTCGCCGCCAAATTGAGGCGAGCCGTGCGGAGCGTCTCGCGCTCGGCGCGCGCGAAAGCGCGCAGCGACGTCCTGGTTTCCTTCACGGTCACGGCCGGAGGCGGGCTGGGCGGCGTCCGCGTCGCCCGCAGTTCAGGGTCGCCGGAACTCGACAAGGCAGCGCTCGGAGTCGTGCGCCGCGCCGCGCCGTTTCCGCCGATACCGCTGGAGAGCGGACGGCGGAACTGGTCGTTCACCCTGCCGTTGGGTCTGCATTGAACCTTCAGGCTCGAATGGACCCAACCAATGACCCTAATGATCCAGATGCACGAGTTTGCCATGGCACGTGGCGATGGGCTGCGGCCGGAACTGCTTGCGCTGTTGCGCCACCGGGCGGCGATCGAGACCGATCCTGCCGTCACGGAACTCGCACCGCCGCGAGGCGAACGGTGCTCAGGACCGCCGCCGGCCGGCACGATCGCCCGCTCGTCAGCGCCGGGGATAGTGCCGTTTCCGATCAGAACCGCAATTCCAAACGAACAACGTCAATCGAGAAAGGGCAGACGATGTATATAGCCATGAACCGCTTCAAGGTGCAGATCGGCTCCGAAGAAGCCTTCGAGACTGTGTGGAAGAACCGCGATTCCTCTTTGTCCGAGATGCAGGGTTTCAGGGAGTTCCACCTGCTGCGCGGCGCCAGCAATGAGACAGAAGGCTACACGCTGTTCGCCTCCCATACCGTATGGGCCAGCGAGACCGATTTCATCGCCTGGACGAAGTCGGAGAATTTCCGTAATGCCCACCGCAGCGCCGGCACCAGCAAGGTGCATTATCTCGGCCATCCGCAGTTCGAGGGATTTTCCGTCGTCGAAGGCGCTTGAGCGAAAACCATTCACAGTGGCGACGACTCATCGTGATGCGATTCAGAGAATCTTTTCGCCCAGATTGAGGACCGCAGCCACCAGCCTGCCTCGCCGAAGTCGCAAAACCGTCACGAAAAACTTCTTGATGACTTGACGCAAGGTGAGGCCACTTCCATTCGGGCAATTCCTCCAAGTAACTGATATACAAGCACGATATCCGACCTTTGGAGCGGCGGCGATTAGATCGTCGCCGCTCTATCTGTTGCCGTATGATCACTTACGCTCGCTCACTCCGACGGGCCGCCAGAAAATTAATGGAAAATGATCAATTGGTGTTACTCTCTGTAACAAAACTAAAAAAGGTTTGGGCGGGATAGTGATTCGGGTCGATAGACCGCGACTTTCAATGCTGACCAGGTGGCGTCGCGGCAATGGCGGGCCCCTTCCCCTGACGCCAGTCTCCTCGATGCGGAATTTCTGGGGCCTGATGCGTGCCTACTGGTTCTCCGACCACTGGAAGGAAGCCTGGTCACTGACCGTGGTGATCGCTCTCCTCACCGCCCTGTCCAGCAAGGCCGGCGTGTGGTTCGCGGAAGCCTCCGGCGAACTGGTCAATTCCATCGCGTTCTTCCACGACGCGGCCAACACCAATCCGCTTGCCTCGCTGCTCACCCATGCAGGGACTCTCGTGGCACTTGTCGTCGTCAAGGATGCCGGCATCACCGGCAGCCGCAGCTTCGTGTCCGCCACGCTGCATCGCAAATGGCGGGCATGGCTGGACAGCCGTTTCAACGAGGCGCTGCTCGACGGCAACCACACGCATTTCCACGCCCAACACGGCGCGGACGGCGCGGCGCCCGACAACATCGACCAGCGCGTGCAGGAATCGATCAAGGACATGACGGGCGGCGCCATCGGACTGGCCATGGGCGTCATGGCGGTCGCCAGTTCGCTGTTCTTCGTCGGGCAGAAGCTGATCTCCTCCTCCACCGAAGTCGCCGGACTGGCATTCCTCGGTGCCTACGGCAGCGCCGTGCTCGCTTTTGCGGCCGTCGCCGCCTATGTGCCGCTCAACACATGGATCGCCGTCAGGCTGGGCGCGATGCTGGAGTTGATCTCGGTCACCATGCAGCGTGCCGAGGGCACCTATCGCGGCGAACTGACGACATTGCTTCGCCGCTCCTTTCACGTCGCGGCTTCGCGCGGCGAGGCCGTGCAAAAGGCGATGCACCAGCGGCTCTATGTCGATATCGACCGCACCTGGGCTCGCTACATCGTTGTTCACACCAGCTATGCAGCCTTCGAACACGTATACAATTTCATCGGCGCGCGCATCGTCGCCTACGGACCGGGCCTGATCCCCTTCATCCACAACAAGATAGACCTCAAGGGCTATATCACCGGTGCCGAACTGGTGAATGCGCTCATCAGCCAGTGCTCCTGGTTCATCCATGTCATGCCGGCGATCGCCACGCTGCGCGCCAACAGCCGCCGGGTGATGGACGTCGCCATCGCAATCGAGAACGTACAGCGTCCTGCCGAATTCTACCGCCAGAGCGGGCGTTCGGATTTCCACTACAGCCGGCAGAATCCGGTGTTCGGACTCACGATCGGCAATCTCGAACTGACCCATCAGGGTCACGACGCCCAACCCTTCCTCACGGTGGAAAGGTTGCGCTTCCGGCGTGGCGAATGGACCTATCTGCGTGGCGAATCGGGTTGCGGCAAGACCTCCTTCGTCAAGGCGCTCAACGGGCTCTGGCCTTATGGGCAAGGCACCGTTGTTTTCCCCGAAGGCGTCAAGACCTTCTATGCCGCGCAGGAGGTGCGCCTGCCTCCGGTGACCTTGAAGGAACTGGTCTGCCTGCCACAGGGAAGCGACGAGCACAGCGATACGCATGCCGCTTCGGCCCTGCACAAGGCAGGTCTGGGCGAATTCATCGAGTACCTCGGCGATACCAGCCGCGAAGGCAAAGGCTGGGAGCAGGAGCTTTCGGGCGGCCAGAAGCAGAAGCTGATCGTGGCGCGCATCCTGCTTCAACAGCCCGGCCTGCTGTTCCTCGACGAAGCGACGGCAGCGCTCGATCCCGAGGGCAAATGCGCCTTCCACCAGGCGATCAAGGACAACTGCCCGAACGTCACCGTCATCAGCGTCATGCACGAGGCCGTGCCGCCGCGCGCGACCACCGGCGAGGACTTCTATCACAGCGTGCTCACCATCGCCGACGGTGTGGCCACGAAGAAGCCGCTGGCGCCGCTGCCGGCAGAGATCACCAAGATCCTTGCCCGTCCTCCGGCCATGGAGGACGGCTGGCTGCGCATCCCGCGCCTCAGGCTCAAGCAGAAATAGGCGGCGGCGCTTCGGAGCTCACCTTTTCCTGCGCGACAGCACATTGGTCAGCATCGGCTCGATGCGCGACAGCTCGTCGAGATGCGCTGCAGACAGCTCGGCCAGATGCGCATCGGCGGCCTCGGTGAGTTCGAGGATAACCCGACGATGGTCACGTTTGTCCGACTGGCGCACCACCAGGCCAGCCTCCTCCAGGCGATCGACCAGTTCGACGGCGCTGTGATGGCGGATGCGCAGGCGCTCGGCGAGATCACCGATGGTCACCGGCCCGGCCGTGGGAAATCCCTTGATCGCCAGCAACGCCTGATGATGGCGGGGCTGCAGTCCCACCTCTTTCGCCGCATTCTGACTAAATTCGAGAAAGCGCCGGATCAGATAGCGGAACTCCGAAAGCGCGCGATAGTCCGCGTCGGTTATCGCCGTGTTTTCCCTGGCCGGTTCTTTTTTGGTTCCCATCGTTCAATCCATTCGAGAATCGGTCTTGTATTTATATCGTATTGCGATAGAGATCGCCCGCGCGCCCACGCTGTCGACGCCTCGCGGCCCAGCATAGCGGCCACGCCTGATTTTCCGAAAGAACAAAGCGATGAAATCCGACCACGCCGACCAGCGCCACCTGAGCGACTTCACTACCGACGCCCGTGTGCTGGTGATCTCCGCAATCGCCATCGTCGTCGCGACAGGCGGCGTCGTTGCCGGCATCCTGCTTATGATGCTGATCAAACTCGCCACCAATGTCGCCTATTTCGGCCAGTTCACCCAGGCCGATCTTCATCTCGCGGATACGCCGCTCGGGCTGCTCGCGGTTCTTGTGCCCGTGATCGGGGCGCTCATCATCGGGCTTATGGCGCGTTACGGTTCGGAGAAGATCCGCGGCCACGGCATTCCCGAAGCGCTGGAAGCGATCCTGCTCGGCCGCTCGCGCATGGATATCAAGGTAGCGATCCTCAAGCCGCTGTCGTCGGCGATCTCCATCGGCACCGGCGGCCCGTTCGGCGCCGAAGGCCCGATCATCATGACCGGTGGCGCCATCGGCTCGCTGATCGCGCAGGCGCTGCCCGTCTCCGACGCCGAACGCAAGACGCTGCTGGTTGCAGGCGCCGCGGCCGGCATGACCACCGTGTTCGGCACGCCGATCGCCGCTATCATGCTTGCGGTCGAGCTTCTCTTGTTCGAATGGACGCCACGCAGCTTCATTCCGGTTGCCGTGGCGGCGATCGTCGCCGAGGTCGAGCGCACAGTGCTCGGCCTGCCCTCGCCGCTGTTTCCTTTCGCTGGCGGCATGGATATCTCGCTGGTCGGCCTGCTTGGCTGGGCTTTCATCGGCCTGTGCGGAGGGCTGCTCTCCGGTGTGCTGACGCAACTGGTCTACCGTTGCGAGGATGCGTTCCTGAAACTGCCGATCCACTGGATGTGGTGGCCCGCCATCGGTGGCGTCGTGGTCGGCCTGGGCGGGCTGATCGAGCCGAATGCGCTGGGCGTCGGCTACGACAACATCGCCCACATGCTGACCGGCGAGACCGTGGCCAAGGCGGCTCTGCTGCTTCTGGTGGTCAAGGCGGTGATCTGGGCGGTGGCGCTGGGTTCCGGCACGTCGGGCGGTGTGCTGGCGCCTTTGCTCATCATAGGCGGCGCCATGGGTACCGTGCTTGCGGGTTTCATGCCGGCAGCCGACCCTGGTTTCTGGGCGCTGCTGGCGATGTCGGCCACCATGGGCGGCACCATGCGCGCGCCGCTGACGGCCACTTTCTTCGCCGTCGAACTGACCGGCAACTCGCATGTGCTGGTGCCGCTCATCGCCGCCTGCTCCACGGCGCACGTCGTGACCGTACTTTTGATGAAGCGCTCGATCCTGACGGAGAAGATCGCCCGGCGCGGTCTCCATCTGGTGCGCGAATACCGGGTCGATCCGTTTGCATTGACCCGGGTAAGCGAAGTGATGACGACCTCCGTCGAAACGGTGCCTTCGACCATGACGCTACATGGGGCAGCCGCGCACCTGACCTCGCCGGAGACGAAGCATCCGAGCTTCCCGGTCGTCGATGCGGACGGCCATGTGCTCGGCGTCATCGATCCGCCCCAGATCATGCGCTGGCGGCGCCGCGGCGTGCATCGCCACGCCACGCTCGGCGAACTGCTTGGGGGTGCCAAGATCACACTCGCCTATCCGGACGAATATCTCGAGGGGCTGGCCGACAAACTGCAGACCGCGAACGTCTCGCACCTGCCGGTGGTCTCGCGTCAGGATTCCACGCTTGTCGGCTATGTCGGCTGGAAGGACCTGATGCGCGTGCGCTCCAAGGCGCGCGCCGAAGAGCGCGACCGCGCCCGCTTCTTCCGGCTGCCGCGCCGTGAACTCAGTACGGGCGAAAACTAAATCGGGGCATTGGACGGCCTCGATGGCGCGTCTTCCGGCGCGTCATCGCCGGATATAGACGCCCGAAAAGGAGACATTGGCGCCGCCGCAATTATGGTTGTCGGCGACGAACAGGTAGCGACCGAGCTGACTCAGTTTCACCGCGCAGTCATATTGCCCGGCCGCCTCATACGAAACCTGCTTCTCGCCGTCGTTGGCAAAGCCCTGGATCGACTGGGCAGGATCGATCGTACCGTCGATGCTGCCTTCATGAGTAGCGGCGCCCGAGCCCCAGGTCGCACTCCCGCTCACATCCGCCCTGCCATCCTTGGTGCGCTTGATCTCGATTTCGGCCGATCCATACCTGGTCCATCGGCCAACCCAGCGCAGTTCCGGTGTCTCTGCCCTGACGCTTTCGCTAGGTAGCCAGCCGGTCGTCTCGTTGCCGCGCTCGTCGACGAAGGTTGCGCAAACATAGCCGCCGCTCTCGACGTCGGTGTCGAAAACGATGCGGTCTTCTTTGCGCACGTAGGCCTTACGCCGGCATACAGGATCGGGTGAAGGGCATCCGGCCTTGTCGTAATCGTTGGCGAGAAAATGCACTTTCCCAGCCGTGATCGTCCCGAGCGCGACGTCGGACAGATCGCCGTCATCCGCAATGCTGTTGCAGATCGGTGCGTCCTTTGCGTGTGTCGCTCCAACGCTGGCCGCCATGATGATGAACGCGGCTGACATCGCGCGGACGGGAAGGTTTGTCTGCATGGCTCGTCTCCCCAAGGAACCGGCCAACCCTACTCCAGGCGGGCGCCATCCTTCACGCGATAAGTCGGCTTGTACATGGTGACGAGTTCTTCCGCGGCGGTGGGATGCACGGCCATGGTGCGGTCGAAAGCGTCTTTGGTCAGCCCCGCCTTGATCGGTATGCCGAGCAGTTGCGCCATCTCACCGGCATCGGGGCCCAGGATATGGGCGCCGAGCACCTTGCGAGTGGCGCCGTCCACCACCAGCTTCATCAGCATCTTCTCGTCGCGACCCGACAAGGTGTGACGCATCGGCCGGAACAGCGCGCGGTAGATTTCCAGATCGGCGAACCGCTTCGCAGCTTCATCCTCTGACAGGCCTACTGTGCCGATTTCGGGTTGCGAGAATACGGCAGTGGCAATCGTATCGTGATCCGGTTTGGTCGGGTTGTCCTTGAAAGCCGTCTCGACGAAGCACATCGCCTCGTGGATCGCCACCGGCGTCAGTTGCACCCGATTGGTGACGTCACCGAGGGCCCAGATGTTAGCCACACTGGTGCGCGAGTAGTCGTCGACAACGACCGCGCCGGTCTTGCCGAGTTCCACGCCGGCAGCCTCCAAGCCCAGCCCTTCGGTGTTCGGCGTGCGTCCAATGGCCAGCATGACCTGATCGGCGGTCAGCACCGAGCCGCCACTGACCAGGGCGTCAAGGCGCCCGTCCGGGCGCCGCCGCACCCATTCCAGCACCGACTGGCAGAGGATCTTTATGCCCTTCCTTTCCATCGTCGCGTGCAGGGTGCGCCGCAGATCCATGTCGAAGCGGCCGAGGATTTCCTTGCCACGATAGACCAGCGTCGTTTCGACCCCGAGACCGTGGAAGATGTTGGCGAACTCGACGGCAATGTAGCCGCCGCCTTCGATCACGATCGCCTTGGGTAACTCGGCAAGATGAAACGCCTCGTTGGAAGAAATGCAGTGTTCGTTGCCGGGAAGCGCCGGATGCGCGGCCGGGCGGCCGCCAGTGGCGATCAGGATCTGGTCGGCACTGACAGTACGGTTCTCGCCCTCCAGGCGGATCGTATGCGGATCAAGCAGCGTCGCACGGGTGTGGAACGTCTCGCCACCGGCCCCTTCCACATTCTTCTTGTAGATCGCTTCAAGGCGAGCGATCTCGCGATCCTTGTTGGCGATCAGCGCCTTCCAGTCGAATTTCGCATCAGGGACGGTCCAGCCATAGCCGGCCGCGTCCTCGAAATGCTCAGGGAACTGGGAGGCATACACGAACAGCTTCTTCGGCACACAGCCGCGGATGACGCAGGTACCGCCGAATCGGTATTCCTCGGCGATGCCGACCCGCTTGCCGAGCGCGGCGGCCACGCGCGCGGCCCGTACCCCGCCTGAACCGCCGCCGATGACGAAAAGATCGTAGTCGTAGCTTGCCATGGCGGGCTCCTGCATCATCGATTGTCCGCTCCACAGGTATGCGGAGGCGGCGCAAAAGAAAAGCCCGGCACTTGGCCGGGCTGCTTTGCCGAGATGCGTTCCGCTTCAGTTCTTCGGGGCGGTGTTGTCCGTCGGCGCCGCGCCCTCCTGAGGCGTGACCGGAGTTCCAGCGGCCGGGGCGGCGGGAGCCTTTGCGCCGTCAGCGGCCGCCAACGCTTCGCCAACCTCCTGCGCCAGGTCGCGGGCGATGCCATTCTGCCATATCTCGGCCGCCTTTGCGATGTCGTTCATCGCGGCCGGCCCCTTCTCCAGCAATTTCTTGCCGGTATCGGACGAGTAGAAGGCCGCCATCTCGTTGAGTTCCTTCTCCGAGAATATCTTGGCATAGGCAATCGCAGCCTCCTTTTCGAGGTCCGCGCGGCGCGCGGCCATGGCCAGCGCCTTTTCGGAGACGGTCTTGGAGATCAATTGCTCCATATCCGGATTCTTCTGGATAAGCTGCTGCTGCAGCCCGGCCGCTGCCCGGGGCAGAATGTTGTCGAAAGGATCGGTCGCATGAAGTGCCTCGATCGCGGCATGGGCAGCTTTCAAATGCGTTTCCGGGACGTCCTGCGAGAAGGCGGGTGAGGACAGCGCGATCAGCGCGGATGCCGCAAAAACCGTGGAGAGGCTGCGAAGCCGGGCGGACAACATCATGATCGATAGGACTCCCTGTTTTATGGGGCGGCTTGGATTGTTTCGATGCCGTCGCCACCGGCGACGATCGCCACTGACGCCAGCCCGATGAAAAGACCATGCTCGACCACGCCCGGAATGGCGTGCAAAGCATTCGATAGCGCTCTTGGATCGGGAATGCGGCCAAAAGATGCGTCGAGGATAAAATGGCCGCCATCCGTCACGAAAGGCGCGCCGCCGGTCATGCGCAACGCGACAGGACCGAAAAGGCCGAGTTCCGCCGCGGTTGCCGCGATGGCTACTTCCGTCGCCCGCAACCCGAAACGATTGACCTCGATCGGCAGCGGAAAGTGACCGAGGGAGTCTACCAGCTTGGAGCGATCCGCGATCACGATCATGCGCGCGGACGCCGCGGCGACGATCTTCTCGCGCAGCAGCGCGCCACCGCCGCCCTTGATCAATGTCAGCGCCGGGTCGATCTCGTCGGCACCGTCGATGGTCAGATCCAGTTCCGGCGTTTCGTCCAGCGTCGACAACGGCACGCCGAGTTCGAGACACAGCCTCGCCGTGCGCTCTGAAGTGGGCACCCCCACAACCTTGACTCCGGTGGCGACCTTCTCGGCCAGCAGGCGCACGAATTCTTCGGCCGTGCTGCCCGTACCGATACCCAGCCGGAGGCCATCGGCGACATGGCCGAGAGCGACACGTGCCGCCTCGATCTTCAATTGCCGTGCATCCATCAAAAAACGCCTACCCGTCTTGCATTCGGGTGGTCCCTAACATTTTTGTCGCCGTGGTCAAAGGCCTGCGCCGGTACAGGCTTGCTTGACCGGACGCCAGAGTTTAGGCCTGCTCAAGTTACCCAGCAGAAGGCCGACCATGAAACGTCCCATTATCGTGTTCGACCTCGACGGCACGCTGATCGACACCGCGCCCGACCTGCTGGACAGCCTGAACCACAGTCTGGAAGCCGGTGAAATCAGAGCCGTCGACCAGTTCACCTTCAAACGGCTCGTCGGCCATGGCGGCAAGGTGATGATCGAGCGCGCCTACGCCGCCGAGCGCAAGGCGCTGGCACCTTCGGAGCACGAGCGGCTGCTGCAGCTTTTTCTCGACCACTACACCGCCAATATTCCCGGAAAATCGCGCCCCTACCCTGGCGTGCTGCAGGCGATCGCCCGTTTCGAGGATGCTGGTTATGCGCTCGCGGTCTGCACCAACAAATACCAGGCGAACTCTCTGGCCCTGATCGAAGCGCTCGGCCTGACCAGGCATTTCACCGCCGTCGCCGGGCAGGACACGTTTCCTTTCCGCAAGCCAGATCCACGGCATCTCCTGAAAACCATCGAACTTGCCAACGGCGATCCCGCTCGCGCCCTGATGGTGGGCGATTCGCGGACCGACGTCGACACCGCCAAGGCGGCCGGCATACCGGTGGTGGCTGTCGATTTCGGCTATACCGACCGGCATGTGCGCGAATTCGAGCCTTCGGCGATCATCTCGCATTTCGACGAATTGACGCTGGACATGGTCGGGCGACTGATCGCGGCAGCACACTGACCGACAGGATTTCCAGAAAAGGCGGATGGTGGGCGATGTAGGGATTGAACCTACGACCCCACCCGTGTGAAGGGTGTGCTCTCCCGCTGAGCTAATCGCCCGCCTGCGGCCCAAAGGCCGTGCGCGCCGCGATATAAGGGAGGCGCATCGATGAAGTCAACCGGCTTGTGGCCACTGACGGACAATGCGCGACGCCAAGCTCAACTTGCCGGCGCACGCACTGCTTCGGTCGCTTCGATTGCTTCCCTGAGCCGGTCATCGCGGCTGTATATGTCGTTGAAATACTCGACCTTGCCGGACATGTCGGGCCAGGCCGTAAAATAGGCGACGTAGACGGGAATGTTGCGTGTCACCTTCTCCGTGGCATGGCCGCCCTTCAGCTTTTCGGCAATATCATCAACCGATACACCGAGCACGGCGGCCGCCATGCCGCGCGGATCCTGCAGGCGGACGCAGCCGTGGCTAAGCGCGCGCACGTCGCGCTTGAAGAAGGCTTTCTGCGGCGTGTCGTGCATGTAGATGGCGAACTTGTTGGGAAACAGGATTTTCA
>CAZBBT010000047.1:0-20899 GCA_964490065.1 uncultured Mesorhizobium sp.
CCAGGGCGCGCAGGCCAGGGTCGAGCCGGTCTACGAGACGCTGGAAGGCTGGTCGGGTACCACGGCCGGCGCGCGCTCGTGGAACGACCTGCCGGCACAGGCGGTGAAATATGTCCGCCATATCGAAGAACTCATCGGCGCGCCCGTGGCGTTGCTTTCCACCAGCCCGGAGCGGGACGACACGATACTTGTGACCGATCCGTTTCAAGACTAACTATGGCAGCTTTCCCGGGCAAGGCGGTCGGTTCGCAGGGCCCAGTCCGGACAAGACAGGTACTGTTGAAGCATGGCAGATTTCGTTGCGGTTCTGAAAAAGACGCTCGATGGTCTCGGCGAGACGACGCCGGAGGTGCGCGCGCGTGTTTACGACAAGGCGCGCTCCACCATCGCGGCGAAGCTGGCGGCAATCAACCCGCCGCCGGCGGCGGCGATCGCCGAGCGCCAGAAACGCGCGCTGGAAGATGCGATCAAGCAGGTCGAGGGCGGCTACGCGAAGCCCGCGCCGGCGGCTGATCCGCTCGCCGAACTCGAAAACATCTTCTCCTCGATCGACCGCAACAGGACCCAGCCGAATCACGTCCGGCCCGCCACGGCGGCGCCGGCAGCCGTGGCAAAACCCGAGCCGGCCGCGCCACAAGCCCAGCCAGCCGTCCCGCCGCCTTCCTTCCCGGATGAATCGAAACCGACAGCGATCGAGCCGGCCGCGAAGAAGGCTTCCGACGCCGCGCCGGACCACGTCGACAAGAATCTGGCCGAGAGGGACCAACCGCAGGCGCCGGCCATCGAGGAAGATTTTCCGCACGATGACGGCCCGGGCGTCGATCAGCTGCCCGGCGACGATGCCGGCGGTCGCCGCCGCGGTTATGGCGGGCTGATCGCAGCCATCATCGCGCTCGCCGCCATAGCGGGCGGCGGCTACGGCATCTGGCTGAACCAGGACGCGTTCAAGGACATGCTCGGGCTCGGCAAGACCGAGACCGCCAAGGTGGAGCCGGCAAAGCCCGCCGACCCGGCCAAGGTGGAACCGCCCAAGACGGCGGAACCGGCAAAGCCTGCCGAGGACGGCACCGCTTCGCCCCCGCCGGCCCAGGCCGAAACGCAGAAATTCACCCAGCGGCTGCTGCCTGACGGCAAGGAGATCGATCCCGGTCCGGCGGCCGGCGAAAGCCATATCGGAGAAGGTACGTCGGTCGTGGCGCTGACCACGCCGCCCCCTGCTCAGTCTCCGGCGGCAAATAGTGTGGAACCGGCCGCGAACGCACCTGCCGCCGAAACGCCGCCGGCAACCGCGCCCGATGGAAGCGCGGCCCCGGCCGCAGCCGGCTCGACGGCGACCTCGACCGAGCAGCCGGCGCTGGCCGTCGGCCAGAAGGCGATCTTCTACGAGGAACGCACCAACAATGCCGAGGGATCGGCGGAGCCCGGCAGTATCGTGTGGTCGCTGGTGCAGGAATCGCCCGGCGGCGACGCGCCGCCCGAGCCGGCGATCCGCGCGGAGGCGACCATTCCCGGCAAGGATGTGCAGCTCAGGATGACCATCCGCCGCAATACCGACCAGACGCTGCCGGCCAGCCACATCATCGAGATGATCTTCCTGACCCCTGAGGGATTCGAGGGCGGCGGCATCGACAATGTGCTGCGCATCGCCTTGAAGAAGACCGAGCAGGAGGCGGGCAGCCCGCTGATCGGGATTCCGGCCAAGATCGCCGACGGCTTCTTCCTGATCGCGCTCAACGACACCAAGGCCGACGAGGACGCCAACCTGACGCTTCTGAGGAACCAGGACTGGATCGACATACCGGTCGTCTACAAGTCCGGTCGCCGCGCGCTGCTGACGATGGAAAAGGGCATCCCGGGCGACAAGGTGTTCGACGAGGCGATGAAGGCCTGGCAGGCGAAGACCTCGGGCTAGAGCAGCGGGCGTTCCGACGAACGCAGTCCCGCTGCTTCAGCTCGGTTTTCCTTGCCGCATTTGTGCGGACGCCAGACGATTCCGTCTGCCTGCAAAATGCTTTAGCGCCGACCTGTCGGCTTGCGGTCTGGCAGGCCGAACAGGGAAATGCTATGTTGCCGCCGATGGGGATGGAGTTCCCCCGAAACCGCCGATGAGGCTGATGACTCCTACCGCGACGATCAGCGGTAGGAGTGTGTCCGAAAGCACCCGCCGCCTGGCGGGTTTTTCATGCCCGCCTTCAAGAGGAAGCGAGCATGTCCTTCACCACCTGTCTCATCGTCATGATCGGCGGCGCCCTCGGCACTCTGGCGCGCTATCTGATATCCGTCGTTGCCCCGCCGGTCAGCGATCAATTGCCCTGGGGCACCATTCTCATCAACATAACCGGCTCTTTCCTGATCGGCTTGTTCGGCACGCTGACCCTGGCGCACGGCCGCTTTCCGGTTTCGGAGAATCTGCGGCTGTTCGTCATGATCGGCGTCTGCGGCGGCTACACCACCTTCTCTTCCTTCAGCTTGCAGACGCTCGATCTGGTGAGGCAGGGCGCCGTTGCCAAGGCGCTCGTGAATGTCGCGGCGTCCGTCGTGCTGTGTGTCGCAGCGGCCGCCGTCGGTCACCAACTGGCGGCGCTGATGAACGGCGGCGCACAAGCGGTGGCTCAACTGCCGATCGAGGAAGAGCCTTCATAGGCTCCGATCCCGAGCCGAATATGCGCCGCTTTCGAGGCGAATTCAGAAGTCCTGAAACAGCATGTCCAGCGCGGCGACGATCTCGTCGTGATGCGAAAGCAGGTTGGTCTGTGGCTCCCGCAACCGGACGAGCGGCACGGTAGCGATCAGATGCGTGAACATGGCGTAGGGTTTGCCGTCGATGTTGAAAACCGGATTGAGCTTGCGCACCAGCTTGACCTTGCCGGAGGTACGAGCGGCACGACGGCGCGGGTGTTCAATTCGTCCAGAAGGTCGGCTTGCACATCCAGCAGATAGCCGGCCCGGTCGATGCCGGGATAGAGGTCGTAGCGGGCCATCAGAACTGCCGGAATTTTTCCAGCGGCAGCCCGTTTTCCTCGACATAGGCGTTCAAGCTTTGAATCGCCTCGCGATTCTCGATCTTCCAGAGACGCGCCTTTTCTTCGGCGACCGCCTTGGCGATGCCATCTTCGGCTATGCGCGAGATGTTGATGTCGAGATTCTTGGCCTCGGCAATCAAGTGGGCATCGAGAGAAAGATTGGTCGGCTTTCTCTGAATTGGGGGGCGCTTCGACAGCATTCTTGTCTCCATATCTGCGCATAATCTATGCGCATTGTACCTGCCGGGCAACGGCGCCGGCTTCCTGCATTGCACTCAGGCGTCGGCGGCGACAAGCAGGAAGGTCGGCCGCTCGATTTCCTCGGCGAGCGACGGCATGGCGGCAATCTGTTCGGCGCTGGGGCAGAATTCCTCGATGCGGTGAATGCGGAAGCCTGCGGCGACAAGCTGGTTCAGCGTCGTCGCCATCGTGCGGTGATACTTGATAACACCCTTGCTCAGCCAGTCGGAACGCCGCTCGCCCTCGCGTTGATAGCTGTCCACGCGCCAGGCCCGCGAGCCGTCTTCCGTGGCGATCCAGCCCGCTTCCCCGGAAGCCATCAGGATCGGGTGCTCAATGGAGAAGACCAGCCGCCCACCGGTGCGGAGCGCGCGCCGGATGGTTCGGTAGAGCTTCACCGTATCCGCCACATAATGGAAGACGAGCGAGCTGTAGACGAGGTCGAAGCCGTCTTCGACCAGGTCCAGCGTCTCCAGGTCGGCGCGGCGATAATCGATGATCTTAGCTGTCGTCTCCGCACGTGCCTTGGCCAGCATCTTCTCGGAGATGTCGATGCCGGTGACGGAAGCCGCGGCCTGCTTCGCCGCCCAGCGGCAGAACCAGCCATAGCCGCAGCCGAGATCCAGCACCTTGAGTGCGCGAAGATCGGGAAGCATCGAGCGCAATGTCGGCCATTCCGGCGCGCCGGCCAGTCCTTTCTTCGATCGGTCGAGCTCTGCGTATCCGGCAAAGAAATCGGGGCAGTCGTAGATATTCTGAGCCATCAATTTCCTTCGGCTTCCAGTTCCTCCCTCAACATCTCCAGTTCCAGCCATTCCTCTTCAAGCGCGACAAGCGTCACGCGCTCCTTGTCGAGCGCGGCGATGGTCTTCTGGAAGCCGACCGGGTCGCGCTCGTAATAGGCGGGGTCTGCGATGGCGTCCTCCAGCCTGGCGATCGAAGCCGTGACCGCCTCGATTTTCTTCGGCAGGTTCTCCAGTGCGAACTGCTGCTTGTAGGAGAGTTTTTTCGCCGGCGCCCTGGTCACGGCAGGTTCGGCCCTGGCAGCCACCGGCGCAACGTCCGCCTTCTTCTGCGCCTGGCGCGCGTCCAGCCGCTTGCCGCCGCGCTGCGCCAGCATATCGGAATAGCCGCCGGCATATTCGATCCAGCGGCCGGCGCCGTGGCTGCCACCTTCTGGCGCGATGACGCTGGTGACGGTGCGGTCGAGGAAATCGCGGTCGTGGCTGACCAGAAGCACGGTGCCGGCAAAGCCCGCGATCAACTCCTGCAAAAGCTCCAGCGTCTCCATGTCGAGATCGTTGGTCGGCTCGTCCAGCACCAGAAGATTCGCGGGACGCGACAGCACCCGCGCCAGAAGCAGCCTGGCCCGTTCGCCGCCGGAAAGCTCCTTCACCGGTGTGCGCGCCTGCTCGGGCTTGAACAGAAAGTCCTTCATGTAGGAGACGACGTGGCGCTGCTCGCCATTGACGACGAGGTTTTCGCCACGTCCGTCGGTGAGGTAGTGCGCGAGCGTCTCGTCGGGATCGGCGTCGTCGCGCTTCTGGTCCAGCGCCGCGATCTCCAGATTGACGCCGAGCCGCACCGTGCCGGCATCGGGTGCCAGTTCACCCGTCAGCATTTTCAGAAGCGTCGTCTTGCCCGCCCCATTCGGACCGACCAGGCCGACGCGGTCGCCGCGCTGGATGCGCGTGGAGAAATCCTTCACCACGGCAAGTTCGCCGAAGCTTTTGGCGATGCTCTTGGCCTCGATCACCAGCTTGCCCGATTCGACTGCATCGCTGGCGGAGAGCGTCGCCGTGCCCTCGGCGCCGCGATGGCTCCGGAATCGCTGGCGCATCGCCTGCAATTCACCAAGACGGCGCATGTTGCGCTTGCGCCTGGCGGTCACGCCGTAGCGCAGCCAGTGCTCCTCTCGCACGATCTGGCGGCCGAGCTTATGCTGATCGCGCTCCTCTTCCTCCAGCACCTGATCGCGCCATTCCTCGAAATGCGCGAAGCCCCTGTCGAGCCGGCGTGTCCGGCCGCGATCCAGCCAGACAGTGGCGCGACTGACGCGCTCGAGGAAACGGCGGTCGTGCGAGATCAGGATCAGCGCCGAGGAGGTGCGCACCAGTTCCTCTTCCAGCCACTCGATCACCGAGAGGTCGAGATGGTTGGTCGGCTCGTCGAGAAGGAGAATATCCGGCTCCGGCGCCATGACACGGGCCAGCGCCGCGCGGCGCGCTTCGCCGCCGGAGAGCGTCTCCGGCCGCTCCTCGCCGGTGAGGCCGAGATGCTCCATCAGATAGGTGGCCCGGTGCGGATCGTCGGCCGGGCCGAGGCCGGCCTCGACATAGGCGCGGACGGTGACGAAGCCCTCCATGTCAGGCATCTGCGGCAAATAGCGCACGGTGGCGGTCGGCTGGCGGAACACGTCGCCGTCCTGCGGTTCGATCATGCCGGCGGCGATCTTGAGCAGGGTCGACTTGCCGGAGCCGTTGCGGCCGACAAGCGCGATCTTGTCGCCGGCCGACGCGGAAAGATCGGCGCCGTCAAGCAGTGGCGTGCCGCCGAAGGTGAGCCTTATGCCGGCGAGATTGAGCAGCGGCGGGGCCATGTCAGCCTTCGGGATAAGGATGTGCCAGAAGCAGCGCCCGGCCGGAACCCAACATGACCTCCAGCCCGCCGCGCACCTCGTTGGAGATGGTGAGCGAGGAACCGAACGGCACCTGGACGTTATCGAGCGGCCACTTGGCGCCGGCGAGACTGAGGCCGGCAAGATCGGAAAAACCGAGGATGGAGAACAGCGTGCCATCGTGATAGTCGAAGCGCGCTCGACCGAGCTGCAATGGCACGCCTTCCTGCGCGCCGCTGGTCAGCAGCACGTCGATGCCTGCTTCCGCCAGGCGCACCGCCAGCGTCAGATGCAGGAAGGCATGGTCGGCGCGCGGACCGCCGAAGGCGCCGGCCAGCACCAGAGAGGTGGCGCCGCGCTCGAACGCAGCCTCGACCGCCAGTTCGCCATCGGTCTTGTCCTTTTCGGACGGAAAGGTCAGGCGTGGCACGGCCTGGAGCGCTTCCGGCAAATCCGCCGGCACGGAATCGAAATCGCCGACCCATAGTTCCGGCATGACACCCAGTTCGGCGGCATGGCCGATACCGACGTCGGCAGCGACGATGCGGCTGCCGGCGATCTGGCGGTCGAGCCGCGACGTGCGCTTCAATTCGCCGCCGAGAAGGATGGTGAAAGTGGTCATCGGGCGAGCGCAATAGCAGGGCGCTCGCGGAAACGGAAGTGATGTTGCCCGTCCGAAAGCTTTCGCTTGCCTCTCCTGCCCGACGGCCCTATGTCTCACAGCGCTCTAACGGGGTGCCGGACCTTTGTTCCGGCTGAGAGGCTGTTCGCCAACCCGCTGAACCTGATCCGGTTTGTACCGGCGGAGGGATTAGACGCTTAGCCAGGCGCCAATTCCCCTGAAACCAACGAAGGAGGCGCCGATGCGCAGGCTATTTCTCACGCTTTTGTCCGTTGCCGGCCTTGCCGCGCTTGCCGCTCCGGCCGCGGCAAAGGACACGCTGACCGTCTACACCTATGAAAGCTTCACCGCCGAATGGGGTCCCGGCCCGGTGGTGAAGAAGAATTTCGAGGCCGATTGTGCCTGCACCGTCGATTTCGTCTCGGTGGCCGACGGCGTGGCGCTGCTCAATCGCGTCAAGCTGGAAGGTGCCTCCACCAAGGCCGATATCGTGCTCGGCCTCGACACCAATCTGACGGCGGAAGCCAAAGCGACCGGGCTGTTCGCGCCGCATGGGCCGGTCGAGAACATCGACGTGCCGGGCGGCTGGAGCGACGATACTTTCGTGCCGTTCGACTATGGCTATTTCGCCGTCATCTACGACACGGAGAAGCTTAAAGAGCCGCCCACCAGCCTCAAGGAACTGGTCGAGGGCGACCCGAGCCAGAAGATCGCTATCCAGGATCCGCGCACTTCCACGCCCGGCCTCGGCCTGCTGTTGTGGGTGAAGTCGGTCTATGGCGACCAGGCCGCCGACGCCTGGACGAAGCTGAAGGGACGGGTGCTGACGGTGACGCCCGGCTGGAGCGAATCCTACGGCCTGTTCACCAGGGGCGAGGCGCCGATGGTGCTGTCCTACACCACCTCGCCGGCCTACCACATGGTGTCGGAAAAGACCGATCGCTATCAGGCGGCTGCCTTCTCCGAGGGGCACTATCTGCAGATCGAGGTGGCGGGCGTCACCAGGAACGGCGCGAAGAACCCGCTTGCGGAAAAATTCATCGCCTTCATGACCGGCCCCGGCTTCCAGGACACCATCCCCGAGACGAACTGGATGTTTCCCGCCGGCAAGACCGACAAGCCGCTCGATCCAGCCTTCGACAAGCTTGTCAAACCGGCGAAGACCCTGATGTTCAGCCCTGAGGAAGTGGCGAAAAACCGCAAGGCCTGGGTGGAAGAATGGCTCGGCGTGATGAGCAAATAGGTCTGGATTGACCGCTGTGCCTGCCGGCGCTCACCCCCTTCTGGCCTGCCGGCCATCTCTCCCGCAAGGGGGGAGATTGGCAGCTTTGGCCTCGGCGCTCATTCTCCGCCTGTCGGGGTTAGCGAAGACGGTCGCGTGGCAGATCTCCCCCCTTGCGGGAGAGATGGCCGGCAGGCCAGAGAGGGGTGCCCGTTAGCAGATGGTCTTCTCCGACTCCCGAACCACCCTCGGCATTCTTGCCCTTGCCTTCATCGCCGTTCTCATCGGCGGGGCGTTCCTCGGTCTCCTCATCGAGGGCGTCGACAATCCCGGCGGCGCACTCTCGGCCTTCGATCCCTACCTCTTGCGCGTCGCCCGTTTCACGCTCTGGCAAGCGGCGCTGTCGACGCTGCTTTCGGTGCTGCCGGCCCTGTTCGTGGCGCGGGCGCTGGCGCGCCATCCGCGTTTCCCCGGTCGCGCTTTCATCCTGCAGCTTTTCGCCGTGCCGCTGGCTCTGCCGGCGCTCGTCGCGGCGCTCGGCGTGCTGGCGCTCTATGGGCGCGCCGGATATTTTGCCGGCTTTCTTTCCGACTTGAGCGGCGGTGAATGGCCCGGCATCTATGGCCTTTCCGGTATCCTGGTCACGCATGTCTTCTTCAATCTGCCGCTGGCGACGCGACTGTTCCTCGAAGCCTTGCAGGCGGTGCCGGCCGACCAATGGCGGCTGGCGAGCCAGCTCGGCATGGGCGAGCGCGCGGCGTTCCGGCTGATCGAATGGCCGGCGCTGCGCCAGGCGCTGCCCGGCGTGGCAGGCCTGGTGTTCATGCTGTGCATCACCTCCTTCACCATCGTCTTGACCCTGGGCGGCGGGCCGGCGGCCTCGACGCTGGAGGTCGCCATCTACCAGGCGCTGCGTTTCGATTTCGATCCAGCCAGGGCCGTCGCGCTCACACTTCTCCAGGTCGCGCTGACGGCCATCGTGGTGGCAATCCTGTCTCGGCTCGGCGCCAACATGACCGGCGATGCCAGCCTGCCGGTCGCGCCACGCCGCTATCTTGCCAGTTCCCCGGCCGGAACGGCGCTCGACGCGGCGTTGATCCTGGCGGCACTCGCCTTCGTCGCCGGACCGATGATCGCTACCGTCGCCGCGGGCCTCGAAGCCGACCTTGCGCGGTTGGCCGGCGAGGTCTCCGTCCGGCAGGCGACGGCGACCAGCGTCGTGCTGGCGCTGCTTTCGGCGCTGCTTTCGGCAACGCTTTCGCTGGCGCTCGCCATGGCCAGCCGTGCGCTGGCGCTCTCGCGGCGCGGTCAAAGGCGCTCGCTTCTGGAATATCTGTCCGACACCGGCGCCGGCTTCGTGCTGGTCGTGCCGCCCATCGTCATCGGCGCCGGCTGGTTCCTGATACTGCGCCATGTCGGCGATGTCTTCGCGCTGGCGCCTGTCATGGTCGTGGCCGTCAACGCGGTCATGGCCATGCCCTTTGCCATTCGCGCCGTGCGGCCGGCCTATGACGCCGCGAGCGAACGGCACGAACGGCTCGCCGCGCAGCTTGGCATGGCCGGCTGGGCGCGCTTCCGCTTCGTCGACTGGCCGGAACTGAGGCGACCGCTGGCGACCGCCTTCGCCTTCGCCATGGCGCTGTCGCTGGGCGACCTCGGCGTCATCGCGCTGTTCGGCTCCGATTCGGTGCAGACCCTGCCCTATCTGCTGCTTGCGCGCATGGGCAGCTACCGCACGCAGGACGCGGCGGGCCTGGCGCTATGGCTTGGCGTGGTCTGCCTCGTGCTTATGCTGGCGGCCGATCGGCTCGGCCGGAAAGGGACGGGGGCATGAACGACGTTTTGTCCGAAGAGCGCGCAACCGTGCGGCTCGACGCCGTCAGCTTCGGTTACGGCGACGTCGCCTTCTCCTTCGACACCGCTTTCGCGGCGGGAAAGATCACCGCGCTGATGGGGCCGAGCGGATCGGGCAAGTCGACCCTGCTGAACCTCGTCGCCGGTTTCGAGACGCCGACGAGCGGCCGGGTGTGGATCGGCAGCACCGATGTCACCGCCGTTTCGCCGGCGGAACGACCGGTATCGATGATCTTCCAGGAGAACAATCTCTTCGCCCATCTCACCGTCGAGCAGAATGTCGGACTCGGCCGCTCGCCGGCGCTGAAGCTGACGCCGGAAGACCGCGCGGCCGTGTCGGCCGCACTTGCCCGCACCGGCCTCGCCGGCAAGGAGAAACGGCTGCCGCGCGAGCTCTCCGGCGGCGAGCGGCAGCGCGTCGCGCTCGCCCGCGTGCTGGTGCGCGAACGGCCGGTCCTTCTGCTCGACGAGCCGTTCGCCTCGCTGGGACCGGCATTGCGCGCGGACATGCTCGACCTCGTCGCGACCCTGCATGCCGAACAGGGCATGACGGTGCTGTTCGTCACCCACCAGCCGGACGATGCCCGCCGCATCGCCGATGCGGTCGTCTTTCTCGAAGAGGGCCGTGTCGCCGCTTCCGGGCCTGCCGCGGATTTCCTTGCCGGGGCTGGACCCGAGGCGTTCCAGCGCTATATCGGCGACGATCAGGACCGATCACGCGATGTTGCCCGCAAGCGGACATAATTGACGGCCAAAGACGGCATGACGATTGTGGCGCCCGCATGTCGTGGGACGAAGCGGCTGGAGCCATTCCGCAAACTGGGCTAGGCAGGGCAGGCTCGATGATTTGCCGCGAGAAACCGGAAAGGATGCCAAGCTGGCAAGAAGCCTCGACACGACCCGCATGAAGAAGCGGGCGCGCTTTGCCGCGCTGGCGGGTTCGCTCGTGCTCGCCGCCTGCCAGACGGTGATGCCCGATTCGGTCGAGGAATCCGGCTTTCAGCCGTCCGACAGGCCGGTCACGGTCGACAACGTCACCGCCAACAGCAAGCTGGCGGAACTGGCCAGGGCGCAGCATCCGCGCATTCTGGCCACTTATGGCGGCGAGTATTCCGATCCCAAGCTGGAACGCATGGTCGCCAAGGTCGTCGGCAGCCTGACCACCGTGTCGGCCAACCCGACGCAGACCTACCGCATCACCATCCTGAATTCGCCCAACGTCAATGCCTTCGCCCTGCCGGGTGGCTATCTCTACATCACCCGGGGCCTTCTGGCGCTGGCCAATGATTCGGCGGAGCTTGCCGCCGTCATCGCGCACGAGATGGGCCACGTGACCGCAAACCACGGCCTGGCGCGCCAGAAGCTGGAGGCGGAGGAAGGGATTGCCACCAAGGTCGTCTCCGACGTGCTGGGCGACAGCCCGACCGCGCGCGCCGCACTGATCCGCAACAAGCTCAGGCTCGCCCAGTTCTCGCGCAACCAGGAGCTGGAAGCCGACGCCATCGGCATCAAGTCGGTCGGCGAGGCGGGCTACGATCCCTATGCCGCCGGCCGCTTCCTGCAATCGATGTCTTCCTACACCGATTTCCGTTCGGTGAGCGGCGCCACCGACGCCAGCCTCGACTTCCTCGCCACGCACCCGAACACGCCGCAGCGTATCGAGCTGGCGCAGCGCCATGCGCGTGCCTTCGGCCCGCCGGGCGTGGGAACCCGCGACCGCGATTCCTTCCTCGCCGGCATAGACGGTCTGCTTTACGGCGACACGCCCGAGGAAGGCTATGTCCGCGGCAACACCTTCCTGCATCCGAAACTCGGTGTCGCCTTCTCGGTGCCGAACGGCTTCATCATCGACAATTCGGCCACCGCCGTGACGGCGACGGGTCCGGGCGACATGGCCATTCGCTTCGACGGCGTGAAGGTCGATGCCGGACGGGCGCTCACCGACTATATCCGCAGCGGCTGGGTGGCCGGCCTGGATGACGCCAGCGTGCGCCAGACCACCATCAACGGCAACGAAGCCGCCGTGGCGCATGCCAGCGCCGACGGCTGGCAATTCGACATCACGGTGATGCGCGCCGGAAGCCAGGTCTACCGGCTTCTCACCGCCGCGCCCGCGGCCAGCGGCTCGCTCGACCAGGTGGCACGCGCGGTGAGCGGCTCGTTCCGTGTGCTCAGCGCGGCGGAGAAAGCGGCATTGAAGCCGCTGCGCATCCGCGTCGTCACCGTGCGCCCCGGCCAGACGATGGGGTCGCTTGCCGCGCAGATGATCGGCGTCGACCGCAAGCTCGACCTGTTCAAGGTGTTGAACGCCATCGGCCCGGCCGGCAACGTTTCGGCCGGCGACAAGATCAAGATCGTCACCGACAGATAGCGGAGTTCCATCCGGGCTGGTCGGCGCCACGGCCTATCGCGCCGTCCGACGACCGCGCGGCGTGATGATGCCCGCCTCAGTGCCGGAAATGTCGGACCCCGGTGAACACCATGGCAATGCCGTGTTCGTCGGCGGCGGCGATGACCGCCGGATCGTTCATCGAGCCGCCGGGCTGGATGACCGCCGTCGCGCCCGCTTCGACCGCCGCCAGCAACCCGTCCGGGAAGGGGAAGAAAGCGTCGGAAGCCACCACCGAGCCCTTCGCCGGCGATTCGGCCAGTCCGGCGGCTTTTCCAGCATCCTCGGCCTTGGATGCCGCGATACGCGAAGAATCGACGCGGCTCATCTGCCCCGCACCGATACCGACCGTGGCGCCGTTCCTGGCGTAGACGATGGCGTTGGACTTGACGTGCTTGGCCACACGGAAAGCGAATTTCAGGTCGGCCAATTCCGCCTCGCTCGGTGCCCGCTTCGTCATCACCTTGAGGTCGAGATCGTCGACTGCGGCGTTGTCCCGGTCCTGCACCAGCAGGCCGCCGGCCACCGACTTGGCCATCGTGCCTGCCGCGCGCAGATCCGGTAGCCCGTCCGTCACGAGCAGGCGCAGATTCTTCTTCGCGGCGACGATCGCCGCCGCCTCGTCGGAGACCGCCGGCGCGATGATGACCTCGGTGAAGGTTTTCACGATTTCTTCCGCCGCCTCGGCGTCGAGCAGGCGGTTCAGCGCCACGATGCCGCCAAAGGCCGAGACCGGGTCGCAGGCCAGCGCCTTGAGATAGGCATCCTTCAGCGTAGAACCCTCGGCCACGCCGCAGGGGTTGGCATGCTTGACGATCGCCACCGCCGCTGCCCGCGCGGGATCGAATTCGCCGACCAGCTCGAAGGCGGCATCGGTATCGTTGATGTTGTTGTAGGAGAGCTGCTTGCCCTGCAATTGCCTGGCCGTCGCCACGCCAGGCCGCTTCTCGCCGGTGACGTAAAAGCCGGCCTGCTGGTGCTGGTTCTCGCCATAGCGCATCACCGTTTCCAGCCGGCCGCCGAAGGCGCGCCATGTGGGATGCTCGATCTGAAGCGTCTCCGCGAACCAGCCGGAGATCGCCGCGTCGTAGGCCGCGGTGCGGGCGAAGGCCTTGGCCGCCAGCTTCTTGCGGAAATCGAGCGAAAGCGCGCCGAGGTTCATCTCCAGCGCGTTGAGCAGCGGCGCATAGTCCTCCGGATCGGTGACGATGGCGACATAGGCATGGTTCTTGGCCGAGGCCCGCACCATTGCGGGGCCGCCGATATCGATGTTTTCCACCGTCGCGGCATAGCCGGCACCCGAGGCGCGGACGTCCTCGAAGGGATAGAGATTGACCACGACGAGGTCGATCGGCTCGATATGATGCTTGTGCATCGCCGCCTGATGCTCGGCATCGTCGCGGATGCCGAGCAGCGCGCCATGGACCGCCGGATGCAGCGTCTTGACCCGCCCGTCCATGATCTCGGGAAAGCCGGTCAGGTCGGAGACATCGCGCACCGCGATGCCAGCCGCCGAAATGGCCCTGGCGGTGCCGCCGGTGGAGACCAGTTCGACGCCGCGCGCCGCCAGCACACGGGCGAAATCCACGAGGCCGGTCTTGTCGGATACCGACAGCAACGCGCGGCGCACCGGCACCAGATCGGGAGCTGGAATGTTCTTGGAGGCGACGGCCATGGCGCGGCCTTTCTGCGAGAAGAAGACGTTCGCCGCGCCGTAGCATAGCGGGGGCGGAAATCAAACCGGCAGCAGCGCCAGCATCGTCATCCTCGGGCCTGTCCCGCGAATGATGGCGAAACAGCCTTACTCCCGCGCCAATTGCCAATGCAGTTCTGGGCGCTCGGACGCCTTGAAGGACAGCACGATCTGTCTTGTGCGCCTCGGCCCGGCCAACCCCGCGAAATAGATCGACTCCTCGACCTGAGGCTCGATTTCGGCGCTGAAGGCCCAGGCATCGCCGCCGTCCGCCGAAAGCACCAGATGACCCTGTTCGTTCCGGAACAACCCGATATCGGGGTGGAGATGGAAACGCACCGCCACCTGGTCGCGGCTGCCGCTGTGGATTTGCCCGCCGCCCACGCCCAGGAAACGATCGTGGCCGGTGAGAAGATTGCCGCCGGCCGAAAGCACCAGTTCGCGCTCGTGCAATATGCCGAAGCGCTGCGCATAGCCGTCGTGGCGCGCGACGAAGCCCTGCCGGCCGCCTTCGTCGAGCCGCTGACATGGCACCTGGCGCGGCCCGCCGGTCAACGGCGCGCCGATCAGGTCGCCGACGCGCAGCGAATGGTTGAAGCGCGCCGACGAGGTGTCGTTGATCGTCGCGGTGGAATGCGCCGCCGTGGCACGCGCCAATGGCCGGAATTCCTTCCCGCCATAGGTATCGACGCCGGCATTGACGACAAAATGCTGGCGCCCGGAGGAAAGCTCGAAGGAAAGGCAGCCGGCATGGGCCTGGTCGGAGACATCGACCGGCGGCGGCACGCCGGTATCGGCGATCACCGTGACATTGCCGATCGACAGCCGCTCGTAGCCGGAATGCGGCGCGTGCAGCAGCGGCTGGCCGACCGTGTCGTCATGGCGCAGCACGGCGGCGATGCGGTCGTGGATGGTGGCGCCCATGCCGTTGAAGCGCGCCAGGGCGCCGTCCTGGTGGCGGAAGAAGCGCAGCGCCGGCAGCATCCGGTCGATGGCGCCCATCAGCGCCGCCGGCGGCTGCTCGGCCTGATTGGCATAGGTCTGGCGCAGCGGCAGAAGGTCGGCGAGAATCTCCAGCACCGCCAGCGGATTGCGCGAGATATGGCCGCCGTCCGGGAGGATCTGGTGGTCGAGTTCCTCCGCCAGGTTGCGGGTGGCGGCGCGCAGCGCCGAAGCCGGCGCCGGCAGCGACAAAGCGGCGAAGGCCAGTGCCACACGCGCGCGCAGCCGGTCCTTGCCGTCGGGCATTTCGCGCGCCACCGAGCGCAGATAGCGGATTTGCACGGCGAGCGATTTCAGGAACAGCCGGTAGAACGGGAATTCCGCGCCCTGCAGCACCGCGGAGGAATGCTGCAGCCAGGCGATGATGCGCTTGGCCGTCGTGCCCGGTTCCCAGGCGACGCCGGAGATATGGTTGCCGTGCAGCGCGATCCAGTCCGACACCAGCGCGCGGGCGTTGGCGGCGGCGAGTTCGCTGCCGGCGGCGCGCATGTGGCGCAACCAGCGGAAGCCGTGCAGGCTTTTCAGCCAGCCGCGCTCGGCGCCCTCGATCTGGAACGGCGACTGGCCGCCGGCCTCGACCACGTGGCCGGCCAGCGGAAAACGCCCGTAGTAGATCTCCAGTGCGATCTGCGGATCGGCCGACCGAAGATCCGGCGGCGCGATCAGCACGCGCTCGGGCGTGCGGCCGGAATAGCGCCAGCGGTAGACCGGTCCGGCGCGCAGCCGCCGCCGTGCCCTGCGCCAAACCTCCCGTGCGGCCAACGCCCACAGATGCGCCGTGTTGCCGTCGGCGATGCTCAAAGACCCTCCTGACGCCCCCGTCGGGCGACAAGACTATATGATTCAAGCACTTGTGCGAAGGCGAATTTCATGTGAGGCACAGCTTCCGCGAGCCGATCCACGACCCGGAAAGACTCAGCCCGTCCGGGCGAGTCGCGCGGCGAAAAATCCGTCGAGGCCGGAGATTTCCGGCCGGCCGAGATCGAGACCGGCCGGCGTGGTTCGCAGCCAGCCTTGGCGGGTCAGGAACGGCTCGATGCCGGCCGCCTCGTCCGGCCGGATCGGTTCGGCGGCGACGCCCGGCGTCTCGGTCAGGAAGGATTCGATCAGCCGCTCGCCCTCCTCGGGATCGAGCGAACAGTTGGAAAAGACGACTTTTCCGCCCGGCTTCACCAGCATGACCGCGCGCGCGAGCAGCCGCTTCTGCAAATCGGCCAGCTTGGCGATGTCGGCCGGCGTCTTCGTCCAGGGCACGTCGGGATGGCGGCGCACCGTGCCGGTCGAGGAGCAGGGCGCGTCGAGCAGCACGGCATCGAAGAGTTCCTCCGGCGTGAAGGCGAGCAGGTCGGCCTGCACGATATCGGCCGCCAGCCCAAGCCGGTCGAGATTCTGCTTCAGCCGGGCCAGCCGGTTCTTCGAACTGTCGAGGGCGGTGACTTCTGCACCGGTCAGCGCAAGCTGCGCCGTCTTGCCGCCGGGCGCGGCACACAGGTCAGCCACCCGAAGCCCCCGGATGTCGCCCATCAGCCTGGCCGGCAGGGCCGCGGCGGCGTCCTGTACCCACCACGCGCCGTCGGCGAAACCCGGCAGTTCGGTCACCGGACCGGACAATCGCTCCACCCGCACGGAGCCGGTCGGCAGGACGACGCCGCCGAGCCTTTGCGCCCAAAGCGCCGGGTCGCTCCTTGCCGAAAAATCGACCGGCGCTTCGAGCCGGTGGAGGGCAAGAATCTTTTCCGCCTCCTCCTTGCCGTAGGCGGCCGTCAGCCGTTCCGCGAACCAGTCCGGGGCATCCAGGGTGGCGGCCTGCGTCGGCGCAAGCTCCGCCTGTTTCGCCCGCGCCAGCGCGCGCAGCACCGCATTGACCAGTCTGGCGAAGCGCGCCGTGCGCGGATCGTCCTTGGCGTGGTTGACGGCCAGATCGACCGCGGCGCTGTCCGGCACGTCGAGGAACAGGATCTGCGCCGCGGCGACATGCAAGAGATGAGAAAGCGCGGTGGCGTTCGCCGGCAGCGGCTTCTCCAGCCGGCGCGAAAGCAGCGTTGCGATGGTGATCCGGTGACGAAGCGCCGTGGCCAGGATGGCGCGCACCAGCGCCCGGTCGCGCATGTCGAGCGCACGGTACTGCGGATGGCCGTGCTCGTTGTCGGTCAGCCCGTCGAGCGGCGTGTGCGCATCGACCACCGCCGCCATCAGCCGCGCCGCCGCCTTGCGCGCGGTGAGGCCGGGGATGTCCTGGGAGTTTTGCCGGAGGGGCTTTTTGCCTTGTTTCATCGCGCCGAAATCCCATGCAACGAGGCGATTGTCGAGGGGTGCAAGGAAATGGCGGCGCACCCCCACCCCTGTCCCCTCCCCACAAGGGGGAGGGAGACGCCGACACCGTCGTTTCGCAACGATGAACGGCGTTGGCGCTTCGTGATGCTGCCGCAAAGTGCCCCTTCCCCTTGTGGGCAGGAACGGGGTGTGCCGAGCTGAAAACTAAGACCACGGCCCCTTCGGCCCGGTCGGATTACGGCCCCAGGGATTGGGTTTCGGCTTGGCCGGTTCGTCAGTCGCCGCAGGGGAATCCCCGGCCTTGCCCCACGGGCCGGACGTGTTGCCCTCGTCCGCTCGCGACCGGCCGGCCGGCGCCTCAGGCGCTTCCGGCCGCGGCGCCGGCTGGCCGGGGCGCCCCATCTCGTCGGCCATCGCCTGAAGCGCCGCGATCCTGTTCTCCGTGGCGGGGTGCGTGGAAAACAGCGAATCCATGCGCTCGCCAGAGAGCGGATTGATGATGAAGAGATGCGCGGTGGCCGGATTGCGCTCGGCGTCCGGGTTGCGGATCGCCTCGGCACCCCGGGCGATCTTGGCCAGCGCCGAAGCCAGCCAGAGCGGGTGTCCGGCGATCTCGGCGCCGCGCCGGTCGGCGGCGTATTCGCGCGTGCGCGACACCGCCATCTGCACGATCATTGCCGCGAAGGGCGCCACGATCATCGCCACCAGCACGCCCAGAATGCCGGCGCCGTTGTTGTTGCGGTTGCCGCCGAAGAAGAAGGCGAAATTGCCGAGCATGGAGATGGCGCCGGCGAGCGTCGCCACGATCGTCATGGTCAGCGTGTCGCGATGCTGCACATGCGCCAGTTCGTGCGCCATCACGCCGGCGACCTCCTCATGGGAGAGCCGCTGCAGCAGGCCGGTGGTGGCGGCCACCGCCGCATGCTCGGGATTGCGCCCGGTGGCGAAGGCGTTGGGCTGCTCATTGTCGATCAGGTAGACGCGCGGCATCGGCAGGCCCGCGCGCCGGCTGAGATCGCGCACGATGCCGAAATATTCGGGCGCGCTTTTCTCGTCGACCTCGACGGCGTGGTTCATCGCCAGCACCATCTTGTCGGCGTTCCAGTAGGAGAACAGGTTCATGCCGGCGGCGATGACCAGCGCGATCATCATGCCGCCCGAGCCGCCGATCAGGTAGCCGACGCCCATGAACAGCGCCGTCATGACGGCAAGCAGCATGGCGGTGCGCAGCGTGTTCAAGTCCTTCGCTCCTCGATAGCCGGGGTGGTCGATCCCGGTTGCGTTCGCCTATATGATGGGAAGAACCTTATCCCGATTCAATCCACGGCGGACCCCATGAGCGAATCCGACGGAAACCGGCAGCAAGCATCTGACGCCTCGCCGCAAAAAGTTCTGAGCCCGGCAGCCCGGCGCGCGCTCGCCGAAGCCGAGGCGCGGCGGGCAGAATACCGCAAGCGCGAGGCAAGCCTGCCGAAGGAGATCGGCGGCCGCGGCGGCAACGAGCCGGGCCGCTATGGCGACTGGGAGGTCAAAGGCCTGGCCGCCGATTTCTGAAAGATTTCAAGGCCGCTTCCTTCCTGAAGGACCTTGGCGACCCGGCCGGGCAATCGGCTTGCATTCACCGGAGATAGGAATAAAATCCTTGGCATGGAATCAACCGCCCGCCGAACCGTCTTCTGGCTCGCCCTACTGATCGCGGGCGGCTTTCCGGCGCCGTTCGCACGGAGCGGGGATTTTCGCGGTCCCGTCGAAGCCAGCATCGTCCGGGTGCTGGACGGCGATACGTTTGAAGCCGAAGCCCTTGTCTGGCCCGGCCAATCGGTTCGGGTCAATATCCGCATCCGGGGCATCGACGCGCCCGAGATGAAGAGCCGCTGCACGGCCGAACATCTTGCTGCACTCGAGGCCCGCGCCACGCTTGCGGCGCTGCTCGGCGATCGCGTCGCGATCTCCAACATCGGCGGCGCCAAATATTACGGGCGGATTCTGGCCGACGTCGAGACCCCGGACGGCGTTCCAATCGTCGCCATCATGCTCGCCCGAGGGCTGGCCCGACCCTACGACGGCGGCCGCCGGCGCGGCTGGTGCTGATCCTTTTCGGCACACGGACGCCTGTGCCCGAACGGGACAGAGGCAGGCGCCCCGTCGGCCTATGGTTACCGGTGGGTAAACGAAAAGCGGCCCTGGGCGAAAACTTTACCGTCCATTCACTATAGGGCGTGAGCATTATCAATAAAAACAGCGGGTTAACAGGCAAGATCACCCCGGCCTCGCTATAGCCGGCACTTCGGTCCCGTTTCTGCAAGGCGCATCGCAACGATTTCGGATCGTGACGATGCGGAGGCAGGACATGCGGCAATTCGGGGGGTTCGTCGGGCATTCGGTGCGCAGATTCACGCGCGACCGCGGTGGCAACTTCGCCGTCATGTTCGGCGCGGTCGCGGCGGTGCTGGCGATCGGCGTCGGTTTCGGCGTCGATACCATGCAGATCTTCAACGCCAGGACGGCGCTGCGCAATGCGCTCGACGCGGCGGTGAC
Organism: uncultured Mesorhizobium sp.; assembly: GCA_964490065.1. Lineage (GTDB taxonomy): Bacteria > Pseudomonadota > Alphaproteobacteria > Rhizobiales > Rhizobiaceae > Mesorhizobium. The sequence goes on from CAZBBT010000047.1 coordinate 19,475, forward strand.
CTCCACCGCCCAGGGCCTCACCACCGGCATCATCGAGAAGAAGGACGCGAATGCCAGCGTCATGGCCTTCATCACCGCCAACAGCACCGGCGGCATGCTGTCTCATGACCGCATCGTGCTCGACGACCTGCAGGTCGATCCCCTCGCCAGGACGGTGACGGCGACCGCGCATGTCGACGTCGAGCTGTTCTTCCCGCTGTTCGGCATGGAAAAGTCCCGGCGCGTGTCCGACACCAACGCCGCCACCTATTCGGACAAGAAGATCGAAGTCGCGATGATGCTCGACCTCACCGGTTCGATGAAAAGAGACTACTGGAGGCACACGGACAAGATCGGCGATCTCCAGGACGCGGCCACGATAGCGGTGGAGGCGTTTCTCGGCCTCAACAATCCTAAAAGCCCGCGCGTGCGCGTCGCGCTCGTGCCCTATGCCGACGGCGTCAACACCGGCCCGCTGGCCAACACGGTTTTCCGCGAGGCGAAGAACAGCAGCGGCAAGGCGGATGCGCCACCCCCCCTGACGGCGGCGCGCCCGGTTTCGGCCGGCGGCAGCACTTGCGCGAACGAACGCAAGGACAGGACCGGCATGGCCATGGACATGTCGGATGCCGGCCCCGGCACGGCCATGGTCAATCAGGACGACCGGCTGAGGAATTCGTGCCCGGACTCGGCACTGGTTCCGCTGACCACGGACCAGGACAAGCTCCTCGAGGCCATCGACGACTTCAAGGCGGACGGCTTCACCGCCGGCCATATCGGTATCCAGTGGACGCGCTATCTGCTTTCGCCCAAATGGCGCGGCACGCTGGAGGCGGCCGTGCCGGACTCCGGCCCGGCCGAGTACAACGACAGGAAGGCCAAGAAGATCGCCATCCTGATGACGGACGGCCTGTTCAACACCGCCTTCGCCGGCGTGCGGCGCGGCGACGACCTCCACGACCAGGCCGAACTGTCCCAGGCCGCGGCGATGACGATGTGCCAGCGCATGAAGCTCGACAAGATCGAGGTCTTCACCGTCGGCTTCATGCTCGACGATCCGAATGCCAGGATCGTCATGAAGGATTGCGCTTCCGACGATTATGGCGACATCCGCCACTACTATCTGGCCGCCGACGGCGAGGCGCTGAAGGCGGCGTTCAGGGAGATCGCGGCGAACGCGGAGAAACTGATCCTGACCCGGTAGGTTGCAGGCACATCCCAAACGAAAAGGCCGCCGCTTCTGTCGAAGCCGGCGGCCTTCCCGTGTCTTTCGTCCAGTGCGCGGCCCGTGGCACGATCCCAGGCATCAGCCCCGAAGGCATCAGCCCTTTGGGATCAAGCGCCGCGCGTCACGCACTTCAACGGAGAGGCTGCTCCCCGTGAAGGCGATCCGCCGGGACCACGCTCTGGAAAACGAAATCACTCGACATCGGATCACCTCCTTTC
>CAZBBT010000048.1:0-20889 GCA_964490065.1 uncultured Mesorhizobium sp.
GAATGCACCGCACTCGAAATGCGGCATACTCGCAAGGGTATCGGGGGTTCGAATCCCTCCTTCTCCGCCATCACCTTGCTCACGGCAGTTTCGCTTGCTCGACGTCTCCGCGAGGCGGCCTGGTCGCCGGTGTGCGCTTAGAGACTTCCTGACTTGCCCGATTTGTCGCCGCAACGGTCGGCAACGAAAAGCGCCCGATCAGCGCGGACCCGATGTCCGGCGATAGAACGTCCAGCACTCGTTGAGCGGCAGTTTTTCGAATTCACGGTCGAACACGGCCTGGAAAGCCGCGTCGTTGTTCGCCAGGGTCCGCCGCTCGCAACTGGAAACGAAGACGCCGTCCGCGGTGGCGAGATAGGCGTCGGCCTCGTCCGTCGTCAGCAGCGGGAAGGTTCGCCCGATATCCATGACGATCGTTGTCCGCAGGGCCGGAGCGAGCTTCAGCATTCGCGCGAAGGGATCGGTAAAAGCCAGCGTCGCATAGTGCCGCGACTGCGCCCCGTAGTTCCTTTCCTGGAAGATGTGCGCGGCTTCCACCGCGCTGACGATCCAGGCCAGCATGCCGCCGGGCGCGTTGCTGCCCGGGTCCCGTTCCAGCGCGAAGCCCTGCGCCTCCAACTCGTGGGCGAAACCGGGCCATTCACTGTTGATGCGCTTGAACAAGCTGGCGGCGGCGATCGTCGGAGCGGTCACCGTTGTGCCCGGAAACAGTTCGTCGACCTCGTTGCGCACGGTCTGCCGGGTTTCGCGTATGGCGACGGTCAGCATCCTGTTGAAGGCGGTGTCGACGACCGGCAGGATCATGGCGGCAAGCAGGAAAGCGGCCACCACCAAGCGCGCCGTCCCGCCGCGCCAGGCCTTCGGGTGATAGAACACGGCCGCCGCGGCGATCAGGCCAAGGCCGCCGCTGTTCTGGCTTTCCGCCAGCAAGGCAGCGCAGATAAGGAGAGCGGCGTCGAGGATAAAGGTCTCGTCGTACCAGACCGACGCAACGACATTGCGCCAGGGGCGCGACGGTTGCCGGGGCGAGAAGACGGCGCCGAGCCCGCACAGAACGAGGATCGCGGTAATCAGCAGCGTCGCCCAGTTGCGGTAGGCGGCATAGAACAGGCCGTGCAGCGCGTTTCCGGCGTTGACACGGCTCATGTCCCGTATGTCCAGCAGGTAGCCGGCGACGATGCCGCGCGACGCTAATTGCACGACGATCAGCGCCACGACGAAGGCTGCGACAGCGGCAAGCGCCTGGCCGAGCCGCCAGCGGCCGAGAATGACGGCGACGACGACGATGCCCAGAAGAACGATCGCCGCGGTGATCTTGAGAAAGAACAGGACAACCAGAAGATAGGCCAGGAGCAGCCAGTCGTGGCGTGCCTTGGGCAGCACCAGCCACAATCCGGCAACGAGCAGGAATCCGGTGGCGAAACGGTTGTAGCTGGCGAAATAGCTGATCTCGCTCAGTATCGTGTGGTCGACCGTGATCGGCACCAGCATGATCAGGGCCAGGAGCGCCAGCGCGGCAAAGAACGCCGACGTGGAGCGGAACCGGGGAGCAAGCGCGGCGAACGGCACGGCGGCCAGCAGCCAGGCCATGGCATGCAGGCCGACGAAGGCATTGCCGCCGGGAAAGAGACCAGTCGCCGCCGCCGTGAGATAGAGGCTTAGCGATCCGACCGGCGAGACGAAATCGACATGCGGCACCTGGCCCAGCCCGATCCGGTAGGCGCCGTCGAGAACGAAAAGGAAATCCCAGATCGCCCGGCCATACGGAATGGGATGCAGATAGGCGGCAAGCAGCATGCAGGCCGCGACCGTCAGCGCTATCGACGCTTGCCTGAGCCAGGTCACTTGCTCTCGTTTCCGGGCCGAAAGGTGATGTGCTTGTGGCCGAGATAGTTCACCAGCGCGCCGGCGGCGATGCCGAGCGCGTGGGCGACGGCTTCGGAGATGACGCGGGGGATGCCGAGGCGCGCCAGGCTCCAGTCCGCTGCGATCGCAACGGCGAAGGTGACGGCCGCGCCGGCGGCGTTGACGAGCAGGAAGTCGCGTATCTCGGCAAACAGGGAACGCGTGCCAGGAGACACGAAGGCCCATTGCCGGTAGATGACGAACCCGTAGCACATGCCCACCACCAGTGCGGCCAGCACCGCTGCCGGATAAGGCATGACCTGGCTGAGCGGGAAACGCACCAGCCAGTTGAGCAGCGCGGCGCTCCCGCCGGCCAGCAGGAAACGTATGCGCGGATCGTCGAGCAGGGCGTTCTTCGTCGTCAAGCCGCCGCTCCCATCCAGGCCGCCAGGAAACACACGGTCAGGCCGGCGCAAAGCGCGAGGCTCGGCCGGTCCTTCACCGCGAAGGCGACGGGATCGCTGTCCATTTCGCCGCGCTGGCACATCAGCCAGACCCGGCAGACGAACAGGAACAGAATGGCCGGGAAGCCCCAAAGCCATACGACGTTGCCGTAGAAGCTCTGCTTGAAGGCATCGTCGATGATATAGAGGACGAGGATGAGCACCGCGCACATGCCGGTGGCGACGCCGACCGCCAGGATGAGCGGCAGGTCTACGGTCTTGTAGCCACGCCCGCGCACCTCCGTGCCGCCCCGCTCCAGTACCCCGGCCACCTCCGTATGCCGCTTGGCGAAGCTCAGCGAAGCGAACAGGAACATGGAAAAGACCAGCAGCCATGGCGAGGGCGGCGCGCCGCAGGCCACGATGCCGACACCCAGCCGCAGCGTAAACAGGCTCGCCAGCGCGAAGGCATCGAGGATCGGCAGCCGCTTCATGCCCAGCGAATAGGCCAACGTGCCGGCGACATAGAGGGCGAGGCCTGCCACCACGCCGGCTCCGGCCAGTGCCGCCAGGCCGAAGCCTGCGAGCAGCCCGATCGGCACCATGGCAAGCCCCGCGAGCAGCGGCAGGCGGCCGCTCGCCAGCGGGCGTTCGCGCTTCGACCAGTGGCGACGGTCGTCGGCGAGGTCGATCAGGTCGTTGACGAGGTAGGTGGCCGAGGCGACGAGATTCATGGCCAGGAACGCCGCCATCGTCGCCGCCAGTGCGGTCGCGTCGCCGAGCCTGCCGGACAGCACCAGCGGAACGAAGATAAGGGCGTTCTTGGCCCACTGGTGCGGGCGCAGGCTTCTTGCCACGGTCTTCAGCATGGGCTTGCGCGGGAAGACGCGCGCGACATCGGCGATCCGGCCGGCGGCCGCTGCGACGGCAGGCATCGCCTCGACCACCACCGCCGCGTGCGCGAGTTTCCACACCGCGAGGTCGGCGCGCGCGTCGCCAGCATAGTCGAAACCGTCCGCGAAACGCTCGGCCAGCGCGCTTGCCTTGGCCGGACCTTTCAGATTGACCCGTTCGTCGCTGGCGATCACGCCCGACGCGAAGGGAATGCGCTTGGCGACCTTTTCCGCGATCGCGCGGTTGGCCGCCGTGGCGATGAAGACCTGGCGGCCCTGCCCGGCCTGTTCAGCGGCATAGGCCAGAAGCTCATGATTGAGCGGCAGCGATTCCACGTCGACTTCGGCCCGCATGGCCAGTTGCTGCTTCAGGACCGCACGGCCCCGCAGCAGCCATACGATCATCAGGAAGGCCTTCAGCGGATGTGCCTTGAGAAAGGCGAGCGCGGTCTCGACCAGCAGGTTGCCGCGCACGACAGTGCCGTCGAGATCGAGCACCAGCGGGACGGGCCGGTCGGCACGGTCGGACGGCTGTGCCGCGAGGGGCGGGGCGGCAAGGGAAATCGAAGCAGCCTTGCGCATGTCAGTTTGCTCCCCTTCGGGCGTAGAAATCCCAGCAGCCGTTGAGAGGAAGCCGCTCGAAGTCGCTCTGCAGGACAGATTGGAAGACGGGCTGGACGGCGCCGCCGGACATGTCGCAGGTGCCGACGAACACCCCGTCTGCCGAGGCGAGATAGGCACGTGCCTGGTCGAGCGAGAAGGTCGGAACGGTCCGGCCGGTGTGCATCACCAGCGCCACGCCGGTGGCCGGCGTGAGGTCGAGCAGCCGTGCGAAGGGATCGGCGAACGCCAGAGTGGCGTAGTGCGTGGCGCGATCGCGGTAGCCGTGCTGCTCGAAGGCGTGGGCGGCTTCGACGGCGCTTGTCGCCCATGCCAACTGGACGGCCGGGGCGTTGGTCGTCGGATCCGGCGTCAGGAAGAAGCGCGCGGCTTCCACCTGGCGGGCCAGCGGCAGCCATTCGGTCGCGATCCTGGCGAACAGCTTCGATCCCTCATAGGTCGACAGCGGCACCCGCGTTCCCGGAATCAGTTCGGCGACCGCCTGTTCCGGTGCTACCTCCCGCTCGCGGGTCAGGGCGGTGAGCGGGCGCTTGACGGCAATGTCGAACACCGGGAAGCACAGCGCACCCAGCAGCAGCGCCGTGACGGTCTTGCGCGCACCCCAGGCGGCGGGATGAAAAAACAGGGCGGCGGCGGATACGAGGCCCAGCCCGCCCGTGTTCTGGCTTTCCGCCAGCAGCGCGGCCGCCATGAGCAGCGTCGCATCGACGGCAAAGGCCTCCTGCCTGAGAAGCGCCCGCATCGCCGCCGGCGACCACAGGCGGGCAAAGCCCACCTCCTTCGCCACGGCGAACAAGGCCGCGCCGGCCAGTCCCGCGGCCATCGCCAGCGGAAGCCAGTTCCGAAAGCCGGCGAAGAACAGAGCGTAGACGGCGCCGTGCTGATTGAGTGCGCTCATGCGCGCCACGTCGGCTAGATAGGCTAAGACCAGTCCGGTCGTGGCCTGCACGACGAGCAGGGCAACAAGGAATGCGGCGAATGCCTTAGCCGCGCAGCGCAGGCTGCATCGGCCAAGCACGACAGCGGCGACGACAATGCCCGCCATCACCACCGCCGCCGTTATCTTCAGGAAGAACAGGAGCAGCAGCACATAGGCAAGCAGCAGCCAGTCATGGCGCGATTTCGGCAGCACCAGCCACAGCCCGGCGATGAACAGCAGGCCGGTGGCGAAGCGGTTGTAGCTGGCGAAGTAGCTGATTTCCGAAAGATGCGTGCTGTCCAGCGTCATCGGCAGGAGCACGATCAGCGCCAGAAGGCCGAAGCCTGCCAGGAAGCCGCCAATGCCGCCGAATCGAGGCGCAAGCGCATGGACGGCTGGAAGCAGCAGCAGCCACATCAGCACATGCAGCCCCACGAACGCATTGCCCCCGGCAAAGAGGGTTTCGGCGGCGAAGGTCAGGTAAAGGACCAGCGAGCCAACGGGCGATGCGAAATCCACATGCGGCACTTGGCCCAGCGAAACCCGATAGGCCCCGTCGAGAACGAAGAGGAAGTCCCAGATGGCGCGTCCGTAGGGAATGACGGTGAGGCCGTAGGCCGCGGCGATGGTGGCGAAACCGCTGACGACCACGAGGCCCGTGCGCAAACGCCAAGCACCTGTCCGGCTACGTGCGTAGCTGGATGACTCAGAATATACCGACAATTTATGATCCGCCCAAAGGAACGACTGTATATTACTTAACCAGCCAGAATTAAAAAACCATTTTTCCGACCGTAGTTAACATGAATGATGCAATTTTATTTAAATTACTTCATAAGTATCGTGCAGTAATATCTTTTTCTGTTCTTGGCATTTCCAGCGAACGTCATCCGGCGGCCGGCGCCCTCGGTGGCTTCATGTCGATGATTCCATGTGCCGCCTGACGACTGTTCGGCATCTAAAGCGCGTCGCGATCTTTCAGATTCGCTCTGCGCTTTAGATTCCTTGTTACGCATGTCTTTGTCCCGAAACCGGTTCCCACTTTCGGGAGGCATGCTCTAAGCGTCAGGCGAGGGGATGTCGTAGATCGCCCTGACCTCGATCGTGCCGATCTCAGCCAGCGGTATGCCTGCCGCGATCTCCAGCGCCTCGTCGAGGCCGGTTGCCTCGATCATGACGAAGCCGAGCAACTGCTCCTTCGTCTCGACGAATGGTCCGTCGGTGATCATCGTCCTGCCGCCGCGCCGCCGCACGCTCTTCGAGGTCCCGACGGATTGCAGTGCCTGCGCGATGACCAACTTGCCCTGGCTTTCGAGCTTCCTGTCATAGCCGAGCGAATCGGCGTCGAGTTTGGCACCGGTCTCTTTGCTCAGCGCATGGAGGCGGCTTTCCTCGCCATAGACCAGGCAGACATATTGCATTGCGATTCTCCTTGCTGTGATCGACCGGAAGCAGCCATGGAAAGGCCGGTCACCGGCGTGGTCGTCGCGACGCGGTCCAGCGCGGCGAAACTTATCGCGACGATGCCGAGCGCGACAACGAAACGCCGTGCGCCGACCGGCCGGGCCTGCAAATCGGCATGGGGCAGGCCTCGGCGGCATCGATCGAGAAACAGTCCGGCAAGCAGGGTTTCCATGGCACGCTTCCTCGGCCGCGGAATGCAGCCGGACCCAGGACGCGCACCGAACCGAAAAGCCGACATTTTTGCACGCGCTGTTTTGCCGCGTGGGCGACGGAGCCGTGAGCGAAAGCAGCATGGCCTTCGCTGCCGCCCGCGCTATAGTCATGGTCGAGGCCGGCCGGATGGCCGGGCCGCAGCTCGTAAGGAGACGATTCATGGACCGCACCGCAACCGCCGTCTGGCAAGGCAATCTGAAGGAAGGCACCGGCACGCTCGACACGCAGAGCGGTGCACTCAAGGGTGCGCCCTATTCGTTCAAGATGCGGTTCGAGGACGAAAGCGGCCGGTCCGGCACCAATCCGGAGGAATTGATCGCGGCAGCCCATGCCGGCTGCTACGCCATGCAACTGTCGCATTTCCTGGCCGAGAACGGCACGCCGGCCTCCCGGCTGGAAGCGAAGGCGGCGGTGAAACTCATCCCCGGAACCGGCATCACCGAAAGCAATCTGACCCTGACCGGCACGGTACCGGGCATCGACGCTGCGAAGTTCAAGGAACTGGCCGAGAAGGCCAAGGCCGAGTGCCCGGTTTCCAAGGCGCTTGGCGCCATCAAGGTCGGCCTCGACGCGAAGCTCGCCTAGGCGGTCGGCATCTGCCGGCGGGGGAGCGCCCGGCACGAAACGAAACCGGAGTGGCGGGATCGCGTTCGTCAGAACGCCCGCTGCTCCAGGGCGCTCGTTATCCCCATGGTCATGGCCCTCGATCTCCTGCGTCGACAAAGCCTTCGCAGGGGTGAAGCACCTTTATGGCGACCGATAGCCGTGACCGGCGCATAAGGTACGGAAATGCCGTGATTTTTAGCCATTCTGGCGTGCCGAATCCATTCGGATCACGTTCGTCGGTTGCTATCTTAATGACACAAGCCATTGCATTTCAATGCTAATCGTGATTATATTGAATGATCGTTCAAATAAAATACGAGCCGGCACATGAACCCGCACCTGCGCGATGTGGCGATCCCCAACGATTGGGACCGCGGGGGTCTGCCAGGCTGGAGCTATCATTCCAACGCTCTTCTCGAACTGGAGAAGGAGCACGTCTTCCGCAACCACTGGCAAATCGTCGGCCACGTCTCCGACGTGCCGAATGCCGGCGACTATCTGACCATGGACGTTGTCGGCGAGCGGGCGCTGGTCGTTCGCGGCAAGGACGGCGTCGTGCGCGCCTTCAACAATATGTGCCGGCATCGCGGCTCGCGCGTCGTCGCCGACGAGAAGGGCACCTGCAAGAACGCGCTGGTGTGCCCATTCCACGGCTGGGTCTACAATCTCGACGGCACGTTGCGCGGCGCCGCCCGCCCGCGCTCCTTCCCCGACCTCGACAAGACCGAGTTCGGCCTGACACCGCTCGACCTCGAGATCTGGATGGGTTTCATTTTCATCCGTTTCCGCAAGGGCGGGCCGCAACCGGCGGTGGCCGACCTGCTGAGGCCGATCGAGGCCGAATTCGCTCACTACCGCGCGGCAAGCATGGTGCCCTCCTGGGGCATCTGGAGCCAGACGACGCCGGTTAACTGGAAGTCGGTGCGCGACGTCGACAATGAAGGCTATCACGTCGCCATGGCGCATCCGGCGCTGCAGGACCTCTACGGCGCGACCTATTACGACGAGCCTTTCGTCAACGGCGTGTCGCGCTCCTTCGCCACCTACAACCCTCATGCCGGCCGGCGCTGGAGCGTCAGGCAATATGTGAAGATCGCGCCGCAGCCGGAGCGCCTGCCGGAAACCCTGCGGCGGGCCTGGGTCTATTACGGCATCTTTCCGAACGCGGTTATCGCCGCCACGCCCGAATCCGTGCAATTCTACCAGGAGTTCCCGCTGTCGACCGGCGAGAGCCTGCTGCGCGGCGCCATCTATCGCTATCGCGACGAGACACGCGAGCAGGCCGCCGCCCGTTATCTCGCCTTCCGCATCGACCGCGACACCATGGCGGAGGACGTGCAGCTTTCGGTGTGGTCGAACGAATCCATGCTCTCCGAGGCATTCGAGGGCTTCTACCTGTCCGATCTCGAATATGGCGTGCGCACCCACCATGACCATCTGCGCCGGCGGTTGCCGGTGCTCGGCCTGGAGACGGCGCCGGAAGAGAAGGACATGGGCGCCCTCAACGACGCGCTGCTGAGCAGAGGGTAGGGGCAGCGCCGTCCTTTCATCAATCGGCTCGCGATGACAGACGGCACTCGTTTTCAGGGCGGGCCGTCTGTCGTGCATAATGTCGAGCCGCGTGATACCATAGCTGCATCCCGGCTTGGGGAATTGATCCGGGAACCGGCCGCGAACTCGTATGTTCTCCGACCGGCGCGATGCCGCATCTGCTTATATGACGGGGGAAGGCATGCGAGGGACCCTGATCCGGGCGATTGCCGTCCCGCTACTGGTGCTGGAACTTGCCACTCCCACGTCAGCAGGGCCGCTGGACGATGCGGTGGAGGCCTATCAGCGCGGCGACTTCGACATGGCGGAGCGCCTTCTGCGGCCACTGGCCGGGCAGGGTGACGCCAACGCGCAATTCAACCTCGGTGTCCTTTACGACGAGGGCAGGGGTGTCCCGCTGGATCATGCCGAGGCGGTGAAATGGTATCGCCTCGCCGCCAATCAGGGCTTGGTTGGCGCCCAGCATAATCTCGGCATCGCATATCTGCGTGGCCAAGGCGTGAAGCAAGATGACGCCGAAGCGGTGAAATGGTTCAGGCTTGGCGCCGATCAAGGCTCCCCGGACAGCCAGCACCAACTCGGCCTCATGTATGCCATGGGTCGCGGCGTCGCGCTGGACTATGCCAAGGCGATGAAGTGGTTTCGACTTGCCGCCGACCAGGGCCATGCCAACGCCCAGTTCAATCTCGGTCGCATTTACGATGACGGAAAGGGTGTTCCGCGCGACGATACCGAGGCGGTGAAATGGTATCGCCTCGCCGCCAATCAGGGCCTTGCCATCGCCGAGAACAACCTCGGCGCCGCCTATCTTCTCGGCAAGGGCGTTCCGAAGGATCCATCCAAAGCATTGAAATGGTATCTGCTTGCCGCCGATCAGGGCCTCCCCCTCGCCCAGCATCAGGTCGGCCTGATCCACTACAACGGCACGGGTGTTGCGAAGAGTATGAACGAGGCGGCCAGATGGTTCCGTCTCGCCGCCGACGCCGGCTATACGCCCGCCCGATATAATCTAGGCGTCATGTATGAAACCGGCAGCGGCTTGCCGCGGGATGAGGTGCAGGCGCTCAAATGGTTCAGTCTGGCCGTCGGTTCGGCCCGCAAGGCCGAGGTTCGCGACAAGGTCCTCAAGCATGGGCGCGCGCTCGCCGAAAAAATGACGCATGAGCAAATCGCCGAAGCGAAGCGCCTGGCGCAAGAATGGTCACGGAAAAGCCCGGAATGAGCAGCCACCGACAGCGCTGGACGAACCGGCGTGGGGCGGCTTTCCAACCGGAAGGCTGCCTCAGCCCCTCCAGGCTCCCTCCTTTCTGAGGTCGTCCATCGTCCGTGAAATACCCTCGCGCAGGATGCCGACCATGTCGTCGATCTGCTCCCTGGTGATCGTCAACGGCGGGCTCATCACGCACATGTTGATGAGCGGCCGCACCAGAAGGCCAAGTTCATGACAGTGCTGGTCGATGCGTTTTCCCACGTCCTTGTCGAGTTCGAGCGGGTCGTTGCTCTCGCGGTCGGCGACGCATTCGACGCAGCCCATGAGGCCGACTCCTCGCACTTCGCCGACCAGCGGCAGTTCCTCCAGTTCCTTCAGCCGCGCCTGGAAATAGGGCGCCACCCGCCGCGCGTGGGCGAGCACCTCGTTCTCCAGAATGTCGAGGTTCTTCAGCGCGACGGCGCAGCCGACCGGATGGCTCGTGTAGGTCAGCCCGTGGCCGAACAGCGCGTCGGGATGGTTGGAGCGGCGCAATTCCTCCAGCAGCCTTTCGGAAATCACCACGCCACCGAGCGGGAAATAGCCGGAGGTGACGCCCTTGGCGAAGGTAATCATGTCGGGATCGAGGCCGAACACCTCGCCGGAGGCGAAGACGTGGCCGAGCCGGCCGAAGGCGGTGACCACCTCGTCGGATACATAGAGAATGTCGTTCTCGCGGCAGATCTCGCGGATGCGTCTCAGATAGCCGTCCGGCGGCACGATGACGCCGCCCGAGGCCTGGATCGGCTCGCCGACGAAGGCGCCGATCTTGTCCGCACCGATCCTTTCGACCGTCTGGCGAAATTCATCGACCAGGAAATCGGCAAAGCTCTCGCGTGAAACACCCTTTGGCCGGCGGAACGGGTTCGGCGCGGTCAGCTTGACGACGAGATCGTCGGCGCCGTCCATCCAGTCGCGGTCGCGCGGGCGGCCGTTGAGCGAGGCCGAGAGATAGGTCGAGCCGTGATAGGCGCCGCCGCGCGACAGGATCAGCTTCTTTTCCGGCCGGCCGCGCACATTGTTGTAGAACTGCATGAAGCGCAGCGCCGTCTCCACCGCCGAGGAACCGCCGGTGGTGTAGAAGACATGGGAAAGGTCGCCCGGCGCGTGATCGGCGATGCGGCGCGCAAGTTCCGCGGAAGGCGCGTTCATCGTGTACCAGGGCGTGTTGTAGGAAAGCTGCATCGCCTGATCGTACATGACCCGTGCCAGTTCCTCGCGGCGGTGCCCGACATTGATGCACCACATGCCGGCAGGCCCGTCGATCAGCTTCCTGCCGTCGCCGTCGGTGATGTAGATGCCGTCGCCCTCGCCGATCAGCGCGCGCGCCTCGGCGCCGACCGAGCCGGCATAGGGCCAGGGCTGGACGAGGTATTGCCTGGCCATCTCGACCGCGTCATCCGTCTCCCGGGCCAAGCCCGCGACAGGCTTCGTCTCACGCAGTGCCGCCATCATCATCTCCTGCCGCAGCAAATAGTGCCGCCTCGCCGTGCACGCCAAGCCGTTCGAAAACGGTACGTTCTTCACTTCATTTTGAATGGTCGTTCAATCAATATCGCAGAAATAGCGCTTGATTTCAATCGGCGGATACGCTCATGATGAAAGAAAGCCGGCTCGCCCGAGCGGACAGGTTTGCTGCCCACTCGCGCGGATGGGGAACAGGCCGGCGGCAAATGGGATGGCAGCGTGGCGGGACAATCCAGGCCAGCGACCAGCATTCGATCCGGAGCCCGCTCCGGAGCCTTGCCATGACGGCGGCTGCGGAAGGCTCATCCCCGCTTGCCGGGCCGCGAAGGCGGGAAAGGTCCCTTCTGCAATCCGAATCCTTCCAGGGCTTCGCCCTGATAACGCCCACCTTCCTCTACGCGCTGGTGCTTCTCGTGGCGCCGATCCTGGTGGTGATCGCGCATTCCTTCTGGACACAGCACTACCTCACCATCGACCGCACCTTCACGCTGGAGAACTACCGCATCACGCTGACCGAGCCGATCTATCGCGACCTGCTGATGCGCTCGCTCTATATCTCGCTCGTCACCAGCCTGGCCACGGTGATCCTCGCCTACCCCATCGCCTACTACATTTCCTTCCATGGCGGCCGTCACAAGGGGCTGTGGCTGTTCCTGATCACCATTCCGTTCTGGACCAGCTACCTGCTGCGCGTCATGTCGTGGAAGGTCATCCTCGGCTACAACGGCGTGCTCAATTCCGGCCTGAAGGGGCTGGGCATCATCGACGAGCCGATCACCGCGCTGCTCTACAATTCGAACGCGGTCATCATCACGCTGGTGCATGCCTGGGCCGCGTTCGCCATCCTGCCCATCTTCGTGTCGCTGGAGAAGGTCGACCGCACGCTGATCGAAGCGGCCAAGGATCTCGGCGATGGGCCGGTTCGCTCGTTCCTGCGCGTGACGTTGCCGCTGTCGGCGCCCGGCGTCATCTCAGCGCTGCTGATCGTCATGATCCCGACCGTCGGCGACTACGTGACGCCGAAGCTGGTCGGCGGCAAGGACGGCGTGATGATCGCAAACGCCATCCAGGCCCAGTTCGGCAAGGCGTCGAACTGGCCGCTGGGCGCCGCGCTCTCGGTTACCACCATGATCGTGGTCACCCTGATGGCGGGTGCGGCCGTGCTCATCATCCGCCGGGCGGTGAGGCTGGCGCGATGAGGGGCGTCAGGCGCTTCGCTCCGCAAGGCGGCTGGCTGACCGTCTACGCCGTCGTCTACGTCTTCCTTCTTTACCTGCCGGTGCTGTTTCTGCCGATCTTCTCGGTCAACACCGCCGCGACGCCGAAGTTTCCGCTCTCCGGCTTCACCTGGAAATGGTACGAGGGCCTGCCGCATACGCCCGAACTGCTCGACGCCGCCTGGAACAGCCTGATCGTCGGCGTCTCGGCTGCGGTGCTGTCCACCGCCTTCGGCATCCTCGCCGCGCGTGCCATCACGCGCTACCGCTTTCCAGGCCGGGGGCCGATCAACGGGCTGATCATGGCGCCGCTGGTGCTGCCGGAGATCATCGTCGCCATCTCCATGCTGCTGGTCATGCTGCAGCTCGGCCTGTCGCTGTCGCTGTTCACCGTGGTCCTCGGCCACGTGCTGATCTGCATTCCCTATTCCATGACGGTGCTGACCTCCGGCTTCGAAGGCTTCGACCGCAGCCTGGAGGAAGCATCGGCCGATCTCGGCGAGAGCGCCTTCGGCACCTTCCGGCGCGTCACCCTGCCGATGGTGACGCCTGCGATCATCTCCAGCTTGCTGGTCTCCTTCACCATCTCGCTGGACGAATTCATCATCGCCTTCTTCCTGACCGGAACCGACGCGACGCTGCCGATCTACATCTGGGGCCAGCTCCGCTTCGCCGCCAAGCTGCCCGGCGTGATGGCGCTGGGCACGCTGCTCCTGGTCGGCTCCTTCATCCTTCTGTCAATCGCCGAGATGCTGCGCCGCCGTGCCGCCCGCCGCACCCAGTCCGAGGGAGGCCTGTATGCCTGAAAACGCCGAGCCGGAGCGCCCTGGGCCGGAGCGCCGCGGCCGCACGATGATCGAGATCAGAAGCGTCACGCGCAGCTACGGCGCCTTCAAGGCGCTGGACGACGCCAATCTGACCATCAACGAGGGCGAGTTCTTCTCGCTGCTCGGCCCGTCGGGCTGCGGCAAGACCACGCTGCTCAGGATGATCGCCGGCTTCGACAACCCGACCAGCGGCTCGATCGCCATCGACGGCCAGCCGATGGAGGGCATCCCGGCCAACCGGCGGCCGACCAACATGGTGTTCCAGTCCTACGCCATCTTTCCTCACCTCAATGTCGAGCAGAATGTCGCCTACGGGCTGAAGCGCCTGAAACTGGGGGACGGGGAAGAGAAGCGCCGCGTCGAGGAGGCTCTCGCGCAAGTCTCGCTGACGGGTCTCGGCAAGCGCGGCGCCACCGAGCTCTCCGGCGGCCAGCGCCAGCGGGTCGCGCTCGCCCGCGCGCTGGTGATGCGGCCCAAGGTCCTGCTGCTCGACGAGCCGCTGTCGGCGCTGGACAAGAAGCTGCGCGAGCAGATGCAGGTGGAACTGCGCCGGCTGCAACAGGCGGTCGGCATCACCTTCATCCTCGTCACCCACGACCAGTACGAGGCGCTCGCCATGTCCGACCGCATCGCGGTGATGTTCGGCGGCAGGATCGCGCAGGTCGCCTCGCCGAAGGAGATCTACCAACGGCCGGTCAACCGCCAGGTCGCCGACTTCCTCGGCGGGATGAATTTCGTCAAGGCGGACATCGTCGAGGAGAACGGCGTTTCGCTCACGCTGGATACGCTGGGCTTCGGCCGCGTCAGCACCGAAAAGCCCGCCGCCTTCGCGCGCAATGGCGGCCTCAACGGTCGCCAGGCCACGCTGGGCATCCGGCCGGAGCGGCTGCGCGTGCTGTGGGACGACGCCACCGCCAGCCACGAGGTCGCCGGCAAGGTGGTGGAACGGCATTATTTCGGCGAGATCACTCATTTGATCGTCGAGGTGCCGGGGCTGGAGAAGCCGCTCTCGGTCACCGAGACCAACGATTTCGGCGCCGACGACATTCCGGTCGGAACGCCGATCCGGCTCGCCTACGATCCCGAGGCGCTGGTGGCGCTGGCGGACTGAAGCGCCGCGAGGGCCTGGCGGGCTCCCTCCCGCCCCGCGACGATCGCGCCCTCGATATAGCCGGGATAGGACGGCGACAGTTCCGATGCGGCGAAGAACACCGGGGGTGCGCCGGCGCGCAGCACGTCCTCGGCGTCGGTAGCGGTGATGTCGACCACCAGATCGGAATAGGCGCCGCCGCTCCAGCGGTCCTGCGTCCAGTCGCGCAGCAGCACCTCGGCCGGCTTGCCCGCTTCCGGCCCGAGCGCGGCGACGAGCCACTCGATCGCCTTCGCCTTGAGCCCGGCCTCGCCAAGTCCGATGATCTCGAGCGCAACCGGTCCGGCGACGAAGAAGCCGAGCGTCGGATATGCGTCGTCCGGGCTGGCGTCGAAGGCGAACAGGCCGGCGGGATGGCGCCACATGACGACGCCGGAAAGGCCTCGGTCGCGCCAGAAGGCGCGCGGATAGCGCAGGAAGAATTTCAGCACGGCGCCGCTGCGCCAGGCGCCGAGCGCCTTGCGGAGAGGCGCGGGCAAACCAGGCGAAAAATCGAGCTTCGCCGCCGTCGCCGGCGGCAGGCAGACCAGCACCGCGCGGGAGTCGATCGTCACAACGACAGGCTCGTCCACTCCTATGGGATTTTCGTCAGATCCGTCCGCCGCGCACCCCCACCCCTGTCCCCTCCCCACAAGGGGGAGGGAGACGCTGACATCGCCGTTTCCGTCAAAATCATCGGCGTTGACGTTTTGTGGCGCTGTCGCAAAGTCCCCCTCCCCCTTGTGGGGAGGGGTTAGGGGTGGGGGTACGCTGCCATCAACGATGACCCGCACGCCGTCCGCGCCACGCTCGATCCTTTGCACCGCGGCTCCCAGCACCACCCGACCCCCCAGCTCACGCGCCAGATCCTCGGCCAGCGCGTGCATGGTGCCATCGACGAAATATTGCAGTTCCGAAACCGTGTTGGTGACGCGCCTGTCGTTGCTGGCCAGATACCAGGCCGGGAGTTCCTCCAGCGCGAGGCACCACAGGCCCTCGATCATCGAGCGGAAGCCCGTTTTCGCCACGGCGGAATCCGGCTGGCGGCCGAGCCAATCCGCCACCGTCAGGCCTCGGATCGAGGGATCGTCCGGCGAAAGCGCCTTCAACCGGCCCCGGATTGCCATCGAGGCGGCATAGTCGCGCTCGATCTCGCCCGCGGGCGCGGGCGGCTGGGTGGTCGGCGCGCCGTCGAAGCGCGTCTCGACCAGCCGCTTGCCGTGGCGCTTCGCCAGCGCCACCAGTTCCGGCATGTCGTCGCACAGGAACTGGCCGCCGGTGTCGACGCGTTCGCCCAGCCGGTTCAGCCGCGACTCGACGCGGCCGCCGACATGGTCCCGCGCTTCGAGGAGGACGAAATCGACGCCGGCGTCCTTCAACGCCCGCGCGGCCGAAAGGCCGGTGAAGCCGGCACCGACGATGACGATATCGGTCCGTTCCGGAGTCTTGCGGTTCTCCATTCAGCCGCTGCCGGGCGTTCCGCCGATCACCCTTGCGGTGAGGCCGTCGCGGTAGTCCTCGCGCACCGGCTGGAAAGCGTCGAGGATGCGGCAGTCGGTTATGGCCCGGCCCGAGTGGCGGGCGTTGGAAGGAATGGTGCCGACGAGGCCGGGCCGCATCCGCCGCGTCTCGCCCTCCACGGTGATCTCGAACGTGCCTTCCAGGACGAACGCCACCTGCTCGTGCACATGGCTGTGCTCCGGCAGGAGGGCGCCCGCCTCGATCCGCCAGAGCACGAAGGTCATCGTGTCGGAATGCACGACACGGCCGTGGAAGCCGGGAATGGGTTCGCTCTCCTCGACTTTATCCCAGTCGAACACCATTCCCGCCGTCATCCTCGAACCCTCTCGAATTGCTGTCGGACGAAAGACTACGACGCGAAGGTGTGCGGCGTCGAGGGCCAGGCCGGTCGAAGAAGCGGGGCCTGGGGCCGCGCGATGTCGACGCGCGGCCGTGTGTTCCCGGCGGCGCGGATTTCGTCCGCCAGGTTCATGGAAAGCCAAAAGTGCTTTCCATTCGGGAGATGAATACCAGCCGGGATTCGTCCTACGAAGTGTCGGGCGCCCGCGGCGCGGATTGCCAATTGCCTGACGCCGACGATCCGGCAGGCATGGAGCGGCCGACCGGCCGGCGCCGAAGCGTTCGCGCATCGACGCCGGGGCCGGCGAGCCGCCCGGCTTGCGCAGCCAGGAACCACAGCACGAAGGCCAGCACCCGCAAGCGCGCGGCAAGCCCGGCCGCGTCATCGAAAAACGCCGGTTCGTCGGCCTCGATCGGCGCGTCTGGCGCCGCGGGCACTTCATCGGAATCGTGTTGCCGCTCTTCCTTGTTCGAGCATCGGATTTTTCCGGAAACCGCTTCGCGCCTTTCGGCCCGATGCTCCAGCGCCATGCCGACGACGAAGGCGCGCGCCTCGGCCTCGCCCAGGATCAGGAAGCCCAGCGCCTCCCGGCGGCGACGGGCGGGACAGTCGGCGGCAAGGTCGGCGAGATTGGCGAGCGCAAAAAGCAGCGCCACGATGCGCGCCAGCACATCGTCGTTCCAATCCGCGTTCCTGTCCCAAACTCCCATTCCGGTCTCCATTTCGGCCGGGCCAAGTATGGAAGAGGTGCAGGGGGTGTGGAGAGAACGGGCGCGGAAATTCTTTCGACGTTCCGGGAAACCCAACGGAAACAAGGCCTCCGACCCTTCGGGGGAACACCGGCTCCGCGTTTTTTCCCAACAGTTGCGGCTGTCTTTTATGTCGGGAACCCGTGCCTGACCCTTGATGAAGCGCGGGGCGGTACGGAACGAGGTCGCCTGCTGCACCGTCTCATACCAACGGCTCTAATCTTTGATCGTTTGTGCTGCCCTCACCTGGTTGCCGCCATCCTTGTATCTGCACAAATACATCTTCGTGCAGTTACAAGGTGGCGCGCGTAGCGCGACGGAGAGGGGGGCTCGAACCTCATATGCGATTGCTCTGCCGTAAGGACGGAGAGAGGCGCGCTGTCATTGCTGATTTCGCCAGTCGCAAAGGTCGCGAACAGGCGCTGTCGTGACCGGCAGGCTTCCTTCTCCCCGTCCTTGCGGGGAGAAGTGCCCGGTAGGGCGATGAGGGGCGGCGTAATCGGTCAAAGGCTGGGCCGTTGGTAAAAAGTCCAGTCAGTGACCATCAGCCGTGTGGCGGTTCGACCGTTAGAGCATCTGTCCACCTGATGTCCCGCCCGCTTTTCCACGGGCGGGAATGCGCGCTCAACCCCTCAATACCCCGCCTTGATCTTCTCGAATTCGGCGATCATCTTGAGCTTCAGGTCGGGCGGCACCGGCGACTGGAACAGCGTCTTGTCGACGAATTTCTGCACGTCGTCGTAGCCCTTGTCCTTCAGCACCGCCGGATCGACGCCGGCCATGCCCTTGGTATTGGCCTGGCCGTAGCCCCAGTCGCCGACCAGCACCTTGGCGACTTCCGGATCGTTGACGGCGTTGAGATAGTCATAGGCCTTGTCGATGTTGCCGGGCGCGTCCTTGAACAGC
Source organism: uncultured Mesorhizobium sp. (assembly GCA_964490065.1). GTDB lineage: Bacteria > Pseudomonadota > Alphaproteobacteria > Rhizobiales > Rhizobiaceae > Mesorhizobium. Next base: position 17,961 of record CAZBBT010000048.1, read on the forward strand.
ACATAGCCGCAGACCCAGGTCGACATGCCCTCGTCGGTATCCTTCTTCGACTTGATCGGCGCGCCGTTCATGACCGACTGCACCGTGGCGTCGTTCCAGGCCCAGGCGAGGTCGATCTCGCCGCCCGACAGCGCCTGCACGATGTCGGTCGTGTCGGTCCAGTAGAGGCGGACGTTCTTGTGAACCTGGCGCAGGAAGTCCGAAGCTTGGCTGAACTGGTCGTCGGTCATCTGCGTCCAGTCCTTCAGCCCTATGGCGAGGCTGGCCAGCGCATAGGCGTCGTCGACATTGTCGCCGATCGAGACGCGGTCCTTGAACTTGGGATCGGCGAAGGCCTTCAGCGACTGCACGTCCTTCTCGTCGATCTTCTTGGAATTGTAGGTGAGCTGGGTGTCACCCCAGTCCCAGGGCATGAACCAGGCCTTGCCGCTCTCGTCTGTGGCGAGGTTCTTCATCGCCATGATGCCGGGCAGAAGATCGTTCCAGCCGGTGATCCTGGAGGTGTCGAGCGGCTGCAAAAGGCCGGCCTCGCGCCACTTCACCACGCTCTGCGAGCAGGGATGGCCGAGGTCGGCCTTGAAGCCGGCGCGCACCTTCTCGAACGCTTCGTCCTCGTCGCCGAAGAAGGCGAAGGTCGGCGAATCGCCGTTCTTCTCGACATATTTCGGATGGAAGCTCGGGTCCTCGTAGCCCGACCAGTCGAACACGGTCAGGCCGCTGTCCTCGGCCAGAGCGACCGTGGCGACCGACGCCGCCAGCGTGCCGGCCAGCGCCAGCGTCAGTGTCACGCGTCTGGTAATCTTCTTCATCGTTGCAACTCCTCCCTTGTTTTTGTTCCCCTCACATGCCTTTTCGCCTGGCCTCGGCTTCCCGCGGGTAATGTTTCGGAAACGCCGCGATCAGGAACTCGTTCGCCGACGCGAGCGCGGTCTCGCGCGTCACGTTCTCCACGCTCATCATCAGCCTGAGCCACAAGCCCTCGAGCATGGCGCTGAGCGCGAGCGCGATCGCCTCCGCGTCATAGCCGTAGCCTGCCTCCAGCTTGAGCGCCTCGCACAACTGGACGACGGTTTGCTGGTAGACCCTGTCGCGCGCGCCCGAGAGCGCCTGGTAGGTCGGGCGCGACTTCGCCTCGCCCCAGAAGGCGCACCAGGCGGCCAGCTTGCGCTTGTTGCAGATGGTCCGGTCGAAATCGGCCGCCACCAGGGCGTGCAACTGGTCGGCGGGTACGTCGCCGGCTTTCCGGAGCGCCGCGCGCCAATGCGCGGCATATTCGTCGTACATGTGCTGCAAGGTGGCGACGAGCAGCTTTTCCTTGCTCTCGAAATGGAAGTTGACGATGCCGCGCGACAGGCCGGCGCCATCGGCGACATCGGCCATGGTGGTCTCGGCATAGCCGCGCCTGGCGAGCGAATCGATCGTCGCCTCGATCAGTTGCAGGCGGCGGACCTCCTTGGACTGCTTGCGGCCGCGTTTTTCCGGCTCGATGTCTTTGGGAACGGTATTCATCGACGGCTGACTTTCGATGGGGGTGCGAAGGAGTGCATCGTTGCGCTATCCATCATTGCGGGGAGGCTTCCAACCGCGCAGATGAGTGGGGCGGTGCTCGCCCGAGTCAAGCACCTTCTGCATGGCTTCCCAGGTCTTGATGTTCTTGTCGACATAGGCCGCGCCGACGGCTTTCGCGACATGATCGTAGAGCGGACCTTTCAGTCGCGCGAGTTCGCCGCGCGCCACCTCGCGATACCAGGGATTGCGGTCGCGCGTTTCGATAGCGACGAAGCCGGCACGGCGCATCGCCTGCGCGTAGCGCGCCGGCGAGGCCATGGCGAAGGACAGGCCCTCGGCCGCGACATAGGCCTTCATCTGTGGCGACGGTTCGCCGTCATGCTCAATCATCCAGTTCGAGGCGGCGAAGACACCGCCAGGCCTCAGCACACGGAAGATCTCGGCGAAGAGAAAGTCCTTGTCCGGCACGTGCAGCAGCGCGTCCTTGGAAAACACGACGTCGAAGCTGGCGTCGGGAAAGGGCAGGGGACCCGGCGGCGCCTGGACGAAGACAACGCGGCCGGCGAGCCTCCGTGCCTGCGCCCGCCGCCGCGCTGCCGCCACGACAGGCTTCTCGACGTCGAAGCCGGTCGCATGGGCCAGCCCGTATGTCTCGGCCAGATGCAAGGTGACGCCGCCCGCGCCGCAGCCGATATCGAGCAGCGTCTTGCCGGCGAGATCCAGTCCCTCGATCACGCGGTCCACTTCCTCCGGGCCGCCGGGCGAGAGATAGCCCTCGCCCCACAGCGCTTCGAGGAAGCGGATGGCGGTATCGTCATATTCGGGCTCGGCTTCTGCCGTTTCGACCATCGATCCTGTCCCGACGCGACGTGCCTTATGCGGAGAGACGCCGACGGGGGAAGCGTAGCGCAGGCGCCGCAAAACGCAACTCATTTGTTGAACATTCATTCAAAATCTCTGGACAGAAGCGCGCCGGCCATGGCAATCTCGCGCGAAGTGAGGCGGATTGCGCAGGCATGAAGACATGGGATGCGATCATCATCGGCGGTGGTCATAACGGGCTCACCAACGCCTGCTACCTGCAGCGCGCGGGGCTCACCGTGCTGGTGGTCGAGAAGAACGACTGGGTGGGCGGTGCCGCCACCAGCCGGGAACTCACGCCCGGCTACCTCTACTCCAACTGCTCCTATGTCTGCTCGCTGTTCCGCCCGGAAATCATGCGCGACCTGGAACTGCCGCGCTTCGGCCTGCAGGTGATCGCCTATGAGGGCGGCGCGGTGTTCACCCGTGACGGCGACTACCTCGCCAACTACCGCGACCACGATGCGCACCGCCGAGAATTCGCGCGGTTCTCGAAACGCGACGCGGAGGCCTACGACCGCTACGCCCGCGACGTAACGCGGCAATGCCGCTTCATCCA
>CAZBBT010000049.1:0-20366 GCA_964490065.1 uncultured Mesorhizobium sp.
GGGATGTTGAGATAGCGGGCGACCGCTTCGGCCAGCACCCTGTTGGAATTGCCCGCGAAGAGTTTCATGCAGCGTGCCTGATGGTGGGAAAGCTATCGGGCTTTTAGCGCCCTACGCCGCTATTGCAAGCGTCGTGATCGGGATTCCCGTCATGATCCCCACGATCCGCCATCTGACCTAACCGGTCCTGCCGGAAAGCCAGGTGGCGAGTTGGTCGATGGTTGCGTCGGCAACCGCCTGCATGGTCGCCGGAGAAACCGCCGCCCAGCCGGTGGTGCCACCTGCCGTGGGGGCCTTCTGCTGGCCGTTGATGCGGTGCAGCCGGTTGCCGGAAGGATCGTAGAGGTCCCAGACATAGATCACCGTGGTGTCCTTGCCCTCGGTCAGGACCGAAAAATAGCCTTTGAGGATGTGCGTGGCGGAGGTATCGGCGCTGCCGACAAGGGTGATGCCGCGTTCGCGTGCCTTCAGGTTCAGGCGTTCGGTCAGAGGCGCGGCCGCCTCGACCGAAGCACCGACGAGCGGCGCGATCTGAAGCCGCGTCCTGGCGAGGACGGCTGCAGCCTGCGCCGGGGACGCCGCGGTCGGCGGCGTTACCGCAGCCGGAGATGCGGGTGCCGTGGCTGGAGCCGTGCCCGCCGTGGTCTCCGTGCCGGCTTCCTGCGCTCCAGGCGCCGATTGCGCCGCTTGCGGTGTGGCCGAGGAAGGCTGGAGCACGTCGCCGGCGCTGGTGCAGGCGGAAAGCGCCGCCGCCGCGAGCAATGTCATGGACGTGGTCTGCCAGCGCCTCATCGACCCCAAAAACTCCCGGACGGCGAATGTTCGCCGACGCAATACCATCGCCGATTCATCGCACGATCAAGTCGAGATCATGGCGCGAAAGCGGCTTCGGTGCCGATTCGGTGGTAAGATAGGTGCGGCCGAGCGTCATTGCCGTCTCGGTTTCGGAATCCATGATGATCATGTGCGCGAACAGCGTCATGTTCGGTGCGATCGGCTCGGGATTGCCCTGGTAGAACATGGGCATGTCCATCCATGACGGCGTAAACCGGGCACCGACCGAATAGCCGCACGCATTGAGGCGGTGCCGGGTGAGGCCATGCGCCTCCATGGTGCGGGCGTGCGCGTCGAACACGTCGCCGAACGTGTTGCCCGGCGTCATGGCCTTCTCGACCGCGAGCAACGCATCGCGGGATGCGTCGAACAGTTCCTGGTGGCGCTTGGACACCTTGCCGGTCAGAGCGGTACGCATCATCGGCGCGTGGTAGTGGTGGAACACGCCGGCCCATTCCAGGGTGAGCTGGTCGTTCTTGTTCAGCTTGCGGCGGCCGGCCTTGTATCGGCACAAAAGCGCGTCCGCGCCGGAACCGATGATGAACTCGTTGGCCGGATAGTCGCCGCCGCCGGCAAAGATCGTGCCCTGCATGGCGGCGAGGATGGCGGCCTCGTCGCCGCCCTGCTTGATCAGCGGAAGCGCTGCGTCCAGGGCTTCGTCGGACAGGGTGGCGGCTTTTTCGGCCTTGGCGATCTCGGCCGGGCTCTTGAAAAGGCGCAACCGGCCGACGATGCCGGAAGCGTCGGCAATCTGGCCGAACGTCTGCAACTGCTCGTCGACCCTGCGGCCGTTGTAGGCGGTGAGCCCATGCGTGTCGTATTCGACGCCGATGCGGGCGCCGAGCAGGTCGAGGTCGTTGAGCAGGTTGCGCAGCTCGATCGCCGGATTGGCGTCGGCCCGATCCGTCCACACCACTATGTTCTCGATGGTCGAGGTGTGGCGCGCCTGGCGCAGGTCCGCCGAACGGGTGAGCAGCACCATCGAGCCGTCCGCCTTCACCACCAGGCATTGGAAGAAGCAGAAGCCGAACGTGTCGTAGCCGGTCAGCCAGTACATGCTTTCCTGGGCGAACAGGAGGATGGCATCGAGCTTCTTCTCCGCCATCTCGATCATCAGGCGATCGCGACGTGCGTCGAACTCGGATCGCTCGAAATGCAGCGCCATCAGATGTCCTCCAGTGAGATCGCCGAAATCTGCCGGCCGTAATCCTGCTCGCCGCGATGCGTGCCGCGCCGGTAGGAGAAGAAAAGGTCCTCTTCCTCATAGGTGCAGCGGTTCAGCGCTTCGGCCATGACGCCTGCGCGGCGCAGCCGGTCGACCGTGTAGCGGTTGAGATCGAACAGCGCGTGGCCGGGCTTGCCGGACGACGTGAAATATATCTCGTTTTCCGCATCGGCCTCGACGAAGCGGTCGACGAATTCCGGCCCGACCTCGTAGTTCCTGGGGCCGATGGAGGGGCCGAGCACCGCGACGATGTCGGCGCACCGTGCCCCGAGGCCTTCCATCGCTGCGATGGTGTTCTCCAGCACGCCGGTCAGCGCACCGCGCCAGCCCGCGTGGGCGGCGCCGATCACGCGGGCCTCCGGATCGGCGAACAGAACCGGGCCGCAGTCGGCCGTGGAGGCGCAGATGGCGAGGCCGGGCCGGTCGGTGACCAGTGCGTCGGCCCGCGGGCGGGGACCGGGGAAAGGTTCCTTCGCGACGATCACGTCGGGCGAATGGATCTGGTGGCAGGTCAGCAGCCGCTCGGGCGCGACCCGCATCCATGCCGCGACCCGGCGGCGGTTCTCGCGCACCAGTTCCTGGTCGTCGTCCGAACCGGGGCCGGTGTTGAGGCCGCGATAGATGCCGCCCGAAACGCCGCCTTGCCGGGTGAAATAGCCGTGCCTGATGCCTTGCCCGGCAAGGCTGTCGAGCAGCGGCGCGCGGACCGGGTCGGGTCTGTCCTGATTCAGCATGGCCGCTTTCTTGTCCCCGCAGGTCGTTTCGTCAAGCCGGTGATTGATCCGGCCGGCACGGTCGAGAGTGCGGCAGCACGTCGCGTAAAGTCAATTCACCGCGCGAAGCCCGGCATGTCCGCGCCCGGGGGCAGAACGGCAAGGACCTTGAACAATTCGCCCATTGCCCGCGGCCCGGCGAGGCGTTCAACCGCCGCCGAAATTTTCCCGCGCGTCGGCTCGTCAGCCTTGGCGCCGAGAAGGCCCGCCCGTTCGAGCAGGCCCATCTGGAGCAGAAAATCACCCTGCGTGGACGAATGGGTGGTCAGGCCTTGGGATCGAGCCACCGCCGCGAGCGCGGCGAAATCGACATGGGCGGTCAGGTCCGCCTCGCCGGGGCTGGCGAGCACGTCCTCGAAGGCATGCGCGCGCACGGCCTGCAGCGTGTCGCCGAGGCCGGGCTCGAGATGGCCGTAGTCGATGAACAGGCCGGCGCCGCCATCGGCGGCAACGCGCTCGGCGATCGTTTGCATCAGGGCGGTGCGCGCAGGCGCGACTTCGGCGATCGCGCCTTGCGGCGCGGCAGCGGAGCCGGGCGGCAGCAGCGCCGCATCGACCGAAGCGGCGCCGGCGAAGAAGGCCAGCCGGCCTTCGTCGTCCAGCCCCACCATGCGCTCGCGCCAGCCTTCGCGCTGACGGATAAACTGGCGGATCGGGATGGCATCGAACAATTCGTTGCCGACGATCAAGAGAGGCGCGTGCGGCAAGGTGGCGAGGGTCCCGTGCCAGGCAATCGGCACATTGGCGCCGGACAGGGTCGCCTTCTGGACGTCCTGCAGCCGCGGGCTGGTTTCGATCATCGCGAAGCCAGCGGTTTTCATGAAGGCCGGGTCCAGCCGCTTAAACGTTCGCAGCATGTCTTTCATCAGCGTGCCGCGGCCGGGACCGATCTCGGCGAGCGTGACCGGCATCGGCCGCCCCAGCGCCTGCCAGGTCTCGTAGAGCCAGACGGCGACGAGTTCGCCGAACATCTGGCTGATTTCGGGAGCGGTGGTGAAATCACCGTCGAGGCCGAACGGCTCGCGCGTGGTGTAGTAGCCATGTTCCGGGTCGAACAGGCAGGTGGCCATGTATTCGGCGACCGAAATCGGCCCGGTCGCCTCGATCAGGGCGGCGATGCGCTCCTTCAGCCGGCTCATGCCGATCAACTATTGGCCGATTGGTTGTTGGCCGGCTGGTTTTCCGCCGAGCCCGGCACGCATTTCGCCGTCACCATCGCCCAGAGGCCGATCAGCACCATGGGCGTGGAAAGCACCATGCCCATGGTCAGCCAGTCCGTTCCCAGCAGATAGCCGAGTTGCTTGTCCGGCTCCCGGAAGAATTCGACGAAGATGCGCGCCAGGCCATAGCCGGTGACGAAGGCGCCGGAGACGAAACCGGGCGTGGCCAGTTTGAGCCACGTATGGGTGAGGAAGCGCAGCAGGCAGAAGAGGACAAGGCCTTCCAGCAAGGCCTCGTAGATCTGGGTCGGATGGCGCGGGAAGGGACCGCCATTGGGGAACTCGACCGCCCAGGGCACATTCGTCAGCCCGCCCCACAGTTCCGAATTGATGAAGTTCGCCAGCCTGACCAGGCCGAGACCCACCGGGACGCCGGCCGCGACGGTGTCGAACAGCGTCCAGGTCCGAATGCTCCGCGACCGCGAGAACAGGATCATGGCGAGGATGACGCCGAGCAGGCCGCCATGGAACGACATGCCGCCCTGCCAGACGGCGAAGATGTCGAGCGGATTGGCGAGATAACGCGGCAGGTCGTAGAACAGCACGTAGCCGGTGCGGCCGCCCAGAACCACGCCGATCGCCGCCCAGACGACGAAGTCGTCGATGTCCTCCGGCTTCATCGGCAGGGCGCGGGCCGGCCACAGCTTCGGATTGCTCACCAGCCGCTTGGCGTACCACCAGGCGAACAATATGCCGACGATGTAACCGATGCCGTACCAGTGGATCGCCAGCGGGCCGACGGTGAGAAGCACCGGATCGATATTCGGAAAAGGGATTTCGGCAATGTGCAAGGAGAAGCCTCATGCGCCGGTGAGCGGAGCGCCTGTTCGGCGCGGACCATGCGGCAGGGTTTTGGCCGGGTCAAGGCGAGTGGACCTTGCATTCCGCCACAGCCGCCACTAGGTCACTCTGGTCAGCGAGGATTTTGCCATGTCGACCGGACCGAACCGCATTCTGGATGAATTCGCGAAGCTGATGACTGACGCGGCGGGTGCCGCCCAGGGCGTGCGGCGCGAGGTCGAGACGGCATTCCGCGCGCAGGCCGAGCGCATCCTCAACTCCATGGATATGGTCCAGCGCGAGGAGTTCGAGGCCGCGCGGGAGATGGCGGCGAAGGCGCGCGAGGAGAATGCCAGGCTTGCCGCGCGCATCGAAGCGCTCGAAGCACGGCTCGCCGGAACGGCGGACAATGGCGGTTCGACAGCCCCCTCCAAGCCCCGCGCAAAGAAATAAGCAGCTAAACTTTTCCACAAAGGGTGATTCCGGAAAATCGCTTTGCCGTGAATCGCTTAACGGCTTTGCGTGCTCCGGCGCGCGAGCGCTTTCCACATGCGAATGATGCAGCGCGAAAAATTGGGCTGGTCACGCGACTCCCGATCAATAGACTGAATTTGTTGCATGATTCGGGTGACGATCATGCACCGGGCGGCGAGGTCCGGTCATGGGTGGTGCGTCGAGCAGTCCATGCCGTCCGGGTTCAGGAAACGTGTTCGTCGAAATCAGTTCGTCGTGCGTGCCTTCCCACGGAGCGTGTGGCGGCGCTCCCCGAACGACAGGAAGCATTTCATGGAACTTCTCGAACTCGAGATCTCGCGCGAAATCCACCCCGTCGACGTCATCGAGCAGGTGGCGCACAACAACGACTGGTCGTTCGAGCGCGCCGGCGACGACGAAATATCGATCTCGGTGGCAGGCACCTGGACCGACTATCATGTCTCCTTCTCCTGGATGGAGGATTTCGAGGCGCTGCATCTGGCCTGCGCGTTCGACATCAAGGTGCCGGAAGCGCGCACGCTGGAGGTGATGCGGCTCTTGTCGCTCATCAATGAGCAGATGCTGTTCGGCCATTTCGACCTGTGGGAGCAGGAGGGCGCGATCATGTTCCGCCAGTCGCTGCTGCTCGCCGGCGGGGTCGAACCGTCCAGCCAGCAGGTCGAGGTGCTGCTGTCCTCGGCGCTCGAGGCCTGCGAATGCTATTTCCAGGCTTTCCAGTTCGTCGTCTGGTCCGGCACATCGGCGAAGGAAGCGCTGTCCAGCGTGCTGTTCGAAACCCACGGCACGGCCTGAGCTTTTCGCCGATGAGCAAGGACAGCGGCCGTAAGCCGGAAATCAGCTTCGCCGACTTCGACAAGGTCGACGTCCGCGCCGGCACGATCATCGGCGCCGAACCGTTCCCCGAGGCGCGCAAGCCGGCGTTCAAGCTCCGGATCGATTTCGGCCCGGACATCGGCGTGAAGAAGTCATCGGCGCAGATAACCAAATATTATGCGCCCGAAACGCTGGTCGGCAGGCAGGTCTTCGCCGTCGTCAACTTCCCGCCACGTCAGATCGGCCCCTTCATGTCCGAGGTGTTGACGCTCGGCTTCCCCGACGAGGAAGGTGCCGTGGTGCTCGGCGCTATCGAGCGCAGGGTGCCGGACGGCGGCCGCCTCTTTTGATTTTTACCTTTGCTGCAGGTGCTTGACGGTCTTCACGCCGGCACCGTGATGACCGCCCGCAGACCGCCCAGCGGACTGTCTCCTAGCGTGATGTCGCCGCCATGGCTGCGGGCGATGTCGCGGGCGATGGACAGGCCAAGTCCGGTGCCGCTGGCGTCGAGGTTGCGGGCTTCGTCCAGCCGCACGAACGGCTTGAAGACATGTTCGCGCTTTTCCGGCGGAATGCCGGGTCCGTCGTCGTCGATCGTCACGACCAGCGATCCGCCGCCATGCGTCGCCTTGATTTCGATCGACTTGGCGTAGCGGAAGGCGTTGCTGACAACGTTGGAGATAAGGCGGGCAAAGGCGTTCGGCCGCACCACCACCTCGTGGTCGCCGTCGATCGTGGCCGTAAGCCTGCGCTTGCGCAGCCGCGCTTCCTCGGCGAGCTTTGCGAAATATGCCTCCAGATCGAAGCGGGCGGCGTCCTCGGCCGTTTCGCCGCGGGCGAAGGAGAGGTAGCCCTCCAGCATCGACTGCATGTCCTCGACGTCCTGGTTCAGACCCTCGGCGCCGGATTTCGATGCGGTCAACGCAAGCTGCAGCTTGAAGCGGGTGAGGATGGTTCTCAGGTCATGGCTGACGCCGGTCAGCATGGCGGTACGCTGCTCGATCTGGCGCTCGATGCGTTCCCGCATCTGCACGAAGGCGATACCGGCGCGACGGACCTCCTCGGCGCCGCGCGGACGGAAATCGGGCATCGGGCGGCCCTTGCCGAAACTTTCGGCGGCCTCGGCGAGCGTCAGGATCGGCCGTATCTGGTTGCGCAGGAAGGGGATTGCGATCATCAGCAGCACGAGCGAGGTGCCGACCATCCATATCAGGAAGATATGCGTGTTGGACGCATAGGCCTGGCTGCGGCGCACGAAGACGCGCAGCACCTTGTTCTCAAGCTGGACGCGCACCTCGATGATGTTGGAATTGCCGACCGTGTCGATCCAGAACGGCCGGTTGATCTGCTTGGTGATTTCCGCCGACAGCGTTTCATCGAGGATCGAGAAGAACGGCTTCGGTCCGGGCGGCGGCAACGGATCGGGGGGCAGGATGTCGACTTTCAACTGCATCCTATCCTGGGCTATGCGAACGATGTTGGCATAGTCCTGATCGTGCGGATAGGTCTCCATCAGGTCGATCACGGCCGAAATGTCGCGCACCACGGCCTGCGACAGGCGTTGCGTGACCGTCTGCCAATGGCGCTCCATGAAGACGAAGGCAACGACCGACTGCAAAAGGATCATCGGCGCGATGACGATGATGAGGGAGCGGGCATAGAGCCGCTTCGGCATGTAGAGGGAGACCAGGCGCCAGAAACGCCGCCACTGGCTGCGCATGGCGCCAAAGAGATCGGTCGAGCTGCCGTCAGCCCCGTCTCTCGGCTCTCCACGTAGATCGGTCGTCGCCATGTTCCTTTCGGCCCGCGCAGACACGCCGGCACCTGCGGCGGCGCTTCATCCTATTCCACGCTGAGGCGATACCCAATACCGCGTACCGTCTGCAGCCACACCGGATTGGACGGGTCGCGCTCGATCTTGCGCCGCAGCCGGTTGATCTGCACGTCGATGGTGCGTTCGCCGACTTCGGAATCGTCGCCGACCAGTTCGTGACGCGGGATCGTCTCGCCGGCGCGGGCGGCGAAGATCGCCAGGATCTCCTGTTCCCGGTCGGTCAGCTTGAGCGCCTCGCCGCCGCGCTTCAATTCGCGCTTGGCGATCTGGAATGTGTAGGGACCGAAGACAAGCTGCTCGACCTTGGGGGTGGTGGCGGGGCCGCCGCGGCGCAATATATTGTTGATGCGCAGGATGAGTTCGCGCGGATCGAACGGTTTCGGCAGATAGTCGTCGGCGCCGGCTTCCAGTCCGGTGATGCGGTTATCCGTCTCCGACAGCGCCGTCAGCATCAGGATCGGCACGTTCTTCTCGGCACGCAGCGACTTGGTGAGGTCCACGCCGCTTTCGCCCGGCATCATGATGTCGAGCACCAGAAGATCGAAATCGAGACCGGCCAGCTTGCGGCGCGCCTCGCCGGCATTGCCCGCGACGGTGACGCGGAAACCGTTTTCGGTCAGATACTGCTTGAGCAGGTTGCGGATGCGGGTGTCGTCATCGACCACCAGCAGGTGCGGCGCGTCGTCGTCCGGTGCAGCCGCGCGGTCCAGTCTGTCGGTGCTTTCCATTCCTGTTCCTCACGCCGAGTTCTTCGGCAGAATGTCGATCTGCGCCCTTAGTTCCGGATTGACCATCGCTTTCAAGAAATGTTCGATCACAGCGCGGTCGGTTGCCCCCGATCCCTCCAATGCCGCATGGATGCGGCGCGACTGTGGCCTGGCCAGCGCGAGCGCCAGCGAGCGGCCTTTCGCGGTCGGATAAAGTTCGCGCTGGCGGCGGTCGCGCGGACCCTGAACCTGGACGACGTGGCCGGTGTCGATCAGTTGCTTCAGTACGCGCGCCAGCGATTGCTTGGTGATCTTCAAAACGTCGAGCAACTCGGCTACCGTCAGGCCGGGGCGGCGGTTGACAAAATGCAGCACGCGGTGATGCGCGCGCCCGAAACCGTAATCCTCCAGGATCTCGTCGGGGTCGGAGGTGAAGTCGCGATAGGCGAAGAAGAACAGCTCTATCAGGGCGAAGTCGATGCCGTCATCGACGGCGACCGCCGTCCTGATCGGTTCTGCGTCGGCTAGGCTGCGGTTCCTCATGGCATTCCTATGCAAAGCGCGAAATTATGTCAGCATTATTGACGTAATTTCGCGGCGATGATAATTTTTGACAAGCTTTAGGGCCGATTGCGAACGAAAAGGCAAGGCAGCGCCGCTTTTTCGGCATTTCGTGAGCCTGTCTCGTTTCCAATAGGCCGCACCCCATGATTGGCCGCTCGGCAAGCAACTGAACTGAAACCAGAATGACGTGCGGGCGGCTGCCCGCGGGAGGTTAGCATGGCATCCGTTCCTTTTGATCAGCTTGACGGCTTTATCTGGATGAACGGCGAATTCGTCAGATGGGCGGACGCCAAAATTCACGTGCTGACCCACGGCCTGCATTACGCCAGCGCGGTGTTCGAGGGCGAACGCGCCTATGGCGGCGAGATCTTCAAGCTGAACGAACATACCGAGCGGCTGCACGAATCGGCCCGCATCCTCGGCTTCAGCATTCCTTATTCGGTCGCCGAGATCGACGACGCCTGCCGCGAATTGCTGAAGAAGCAAGGATTCAAGGATGCCTATGTGCGACCGATCGCCTGGCGCGGCAGCGAACAGATGGGCGTCGCCGCACCGAACTCCCGCATCAATTTGGCCATCGCCATCTGGCAGTGGCCGAGCTATTTCGATCCGGCGCAGAAGCTGAAGGGTATCCGCCTCGACATGGCCGAATACCGCCGGCCGGACCCCCGCGCCGCGCCGTCGAAGTCGAAGGCCGCCGGCCTCTACATGATCTGCACCATCTCCAGGCACGCCGCGGAGGCCAAGGGCTACGCCGATGCCATGATGCTCGACTGGCGCGGCCAGGTGGCGGAGGCGACCGGCGCCAACATCTTCTTCGTCAAGGACGGCAAGGTGCATACGCCGAAGCCCGACTGCTTCCTCGACGGCATCACCAGGCGTACCGTGATCGGGCTCGCCAGGGACCGCGGGCTTGAAGTGGTCGAGCGCGCCATCATGCCGGAGGAACTGGAAGGCTTCCAGCAGTGCTTCCTCACCGGCACGGCGGCGGAGGTGACGCCGGTCTCGGAGATCGGACCCTACCGATTCGAGGTCGGCGAAATCGCCAAGACGTTGATGTACGACTATTCCGCTGCCGTGCAGCCGAAACATGCCATCGCCGCGGAATAACGGTGAAAACGAAATAAAAACAGCGAGTTTCATGGATCATCCGGCGGCTGAGAGGCCGCACGCGTCATTTCAGCACGGCCGCATTTGACTTTCGCTGAATTCGGCGTCTCATGTCGGCATCGCCAGGGAGGCTGGCGGTTATGGAGGGACTACGATCATGGAAACGCTTCTTCCCATCATTGTACAGGTCATCACGGGTATCATCGGGGGCCAGGCGGTCGGCGCGGCGATCAAGCAGGCGGCGATGGGCCAGCTTCCCAAGATTCTCAGCGGCGCGATCGGCGGCGTCGCCGGCGGCGCGATCCTCAACAGCGTTCTGGGTGGCGCGGTCGACCCCGCCGCCGTGGCCGATGCGGCGCAGGGACTTGGCAGTTCGCTGAGCCTCAACAACATCGTTGGCGGCGTTGGCGGCGGCGCGATCCTGACGGGGATCGTCGGCGCGGTCATGAAGTCCATGAACAAGACAGCCTGACAGTCCAAGATTTTTCCGGCGATCGGGCCGGTGAGGAAGGGCGGCTTTGGCCGCCCATTTTCGTTGGCGGACTTTAGGAGAGGTGGACGCGGCCCTGTCCGCTCTCTACATCGGGGCGATCAAGCGGAAGGATCATCCATGGGGCAACTGAATGCCGGCATCGTTCCGGTCACGCCGTTCCAGCAGAACTGCACGATCCTGTTCGACACCGACGACAAGGTCGGCGTGGTCGTGGATCCCGGCGGGGATATCGAGCACATTGTGACGGCGCTGACGGACAACGCCATCAAGGCCGGCGCGATCTGGATCACGCATGGCCATATCGACCATGCCGGCGGCGCGATGGATTTAAAGGAAGCGCTCGGCGTCGAGATCGTCGGCCCGCACGAGGCCGACCGGCCGCTGCTCGAAAGCCTGGAAAACCAGGGCCGGCGCTATGGCATCGACGATGCCCGCAACTGCGTGCCGGACCGTTTTCTCAGCGAGGGCGAGACGGTTTCCTTCGGCGAACACGTTTTCGAGGTGCTGCATTGTCCCGGTCATGCACCGGGGCACGTCGTGTTCTACAACCGCGCCGCCAAGTTCGCCCATGTCGGCGATGTGCTGTTTCGCGGTTCGATCGGACGCACCGACCTGCCGGGCGGCGACCATGCGGCACTGATCTCCTCCATCAAGGACAAGCTGCTGCCGCTCGGCGACGACATCGGCTTCCTGTGCGGCCATGGACCGGGCGGCCGCTTCGGGGAAGAACGACGGACGAACCCGTTCCTTGTCTGAACCCGTTTGCAAAAACGCCGCCCTGAGGCGGCGTTTTCGTTCGATTTGACGTTGTTGCGGCCGCGCCGGTCAGTTGGCGACGCAGAAATGCCGCTCGCCGTCATAGCCCATGAAAGTGCCGGTGCGGGCATTGAAGCTGCGATAGCGGTCGGAGCAGTATTCGTACCAGTCGCGCGTCCACGGCTCGATCGAGCCGCCATAGGCAACGCGGCCGTATTCGCGCACGGGCGCGCGCCCCACGACGACATGGCGGCGCACCACATAACGCGGTTCGTCATATTCGTAGTACGGCTCGGGCGGCGGGGGCTGCGACAGCGCGCTGCCCAGCAACGCTCCGGCAGCGAGACCGGCTATGCCGGCCACGACGGCGGCGTCGCCATGCGAGCCGTGATGATGATGATGGCGCCAGCGCCAGTCGCCGGCATTGGCCGCGGGCAGCGTCGCCAGCGTCGTCGCGCCGAGCGCGGCGGCCATGACGGCCACTTTGAGAACTCTGTTCATCGTCGTCTCCTTTGTCCGGTCCGCCGCAACGGGGAGAGATGCGGCCCGGTTCCACGTCGGAGTAATAGGAGATGTTGGCTGAACGGAGGCTGAACGAAATATCAGCCAAGGCGCGTTGTGAACGCAACCGTCGACCTCGGGGTCGGCGTCAAGGAAATTTGCCGGCAGGCGCTGCGTGGCGCGGGTTCAGCCGACCGTCAGATTGACCGCCTTCGGTCCCTTGCCACGCTTGTCCGGCTCGGTATCGAACGTCACCTTCTGCCCGTCCTCGAGACCGGGAAGACCCGACGCCTGCACTGCGGAGATATGGACGAACACGTCCTTCGCCCCGTCGTCCGGCGTGATGAAGCCGAAGCCCTTGGCATGATTGAAGAATTTTACGGTGCCGGTCTGCGGCATGGGAAGCTCCTCTGATCCCATCGTCTTGTCCCCGGGCCGGCAAACGCCCGGAAGCGAAATTTGTCGTTTATTTTGGCGCCATCGGCAAGTGGAAACTTTTTCGCCGCGTGGGGCTTGCCTGCCAGACCGCGCTACGGCTGCAATGCCGGTAGACGGCCTCCGCACCTTCACTCCGGGGCGGTGCGCATACGAAAAAAGGCGCGACGAAACCCGTCGCGCCTTCCTTGAAAATAGCGATGCCGCGCAAGCGGCCCTGGTTTACTCAGCCTGCAGGTTGACAGCCTTGGGGCCTTTACCCATGCGGTCCGGCTCGACGTCGAAGCTCACCTTTTGCCCGTCGACAAGGGTGCGCAATCCGGACTTCTCGATCGCGGAGATGTGGACGAAGACGTCCTTGGCGCCGTCGTCCGGCGTGATGAAACCGAAGCCTTTGGTGGCGTTGAAGAACTTTACGGTGCCGGTCTGGGCCATGGGGGAAACTCCTTCACCCGTTCAGTCTGTCGGTCCTGGCCGCCTGGCGTCGGAGGCAGGTCCCGGTGGTTATTTCGGCGATCGTGCCCTGGACACGACAAAAACCCCCGCCGAAAACGGGGCCGTCAGAGATTCACATGATCGGGGAAAGGGTCGCGCAAACGTTCCAGTCTCCGGGTCGCAAATGCCCGAACAGCAAATCTATTGCACGGAAATGTGATCGTTGCAAGAGAACGTCCGTCGGCCGCGTCCGCAGACGCGCATCCCACGCTTTTTCCGCGATACGCTCGACCTGACGGCAGGTCATCGGCCACAGCCTGACAAACATAGGTACAAGGGCTGATGCCGCGAGATCCTGGATGCGGAACGCTCCAGATTGGGACTTGCATAGGCCATTGCATTTCCCGCCGAAATTGTGAGGATTGAGCGGTGTCGTCATGTCGAGGCCGCTGACCGTCATCGAGGGAGAACGCCGCATGAGACTTTCCACAGTCCTTTCGCTGCCAGCGCTGGCGGCTCTTGTTCTTTCGACGCTGCTCGCGGCTTGCACCGTGGTCGTTGACGAAGGGTCCGATTATCGCCCGCCACCGCGGCCGGGCCCGAGCCACTGCACGCGCGAGTATGAGCCCGTCTGCGCTCGCCGCGGCCGGGACCGCCAGAGCTTCTCCAATGCCTGCCTTGCGCGGCGCGCCGGCTATCGCATCGTTGACGACGGACTGTGCCGCGGCGGATCCGGCGGCGGTGGCGGACCGACCTTCTGTACGCGCGAATACCGGCCAGTCTGCGCCCGCAAGCGCGGCAGCTTCCGAACGTTTTCCAATGCCTGCGAGGCGCGCGCGGCCGATTGGCGCGTGGTCAGCGGCGGACGCTGCTAGGCGCACCATCGACCGAAGGCGGCCGGATCGCCGGCCGCCCGAGAATCTGACGCAGGAACTGTCAATTGCTGCCGGACGGCAATCAACCGCCTGGCAGTTCGACCGACCGTCGCCGCAATCGCTCCGGCGGGTTGAGGATGGCGAAGCACGGGTCGCTCTGCTCCAGCACTCGTTGCACCCTCGGTTTCGACACTCGGACGCGGAAATTGCGCCGGCCTTCCGAACCCCTGATGCGGATATCGGAATACTCGCCGGTTGCCGCCGCCAGAACGCCACGAACGAACCGGAACACTATGATGTTCTGCCCGCTCGGGAAGAAATCGATGCTGAGCGTCCGGTTCGAGGCGATCGTTTCTTCCAGCGCCTGGCTTGCTTCGAGAGTCCTAAACAGGTCCTGACGTCTCACGTCGGCGGCGATCCGCTGAGCGCCGCCGTTCGTCAGAAATTGGAAGGCCGACAGCGCGTTGTCGAGTTGGCTGAACGTGCGCGCCGGTGGTTGCCGATCATCGTCGGGCGTGGGGACCGCCGCGGTGTGGAGGAAGCGTCCGTCAGTCTCGACGTCGATGGAGAACCTGTAACGTTCCTGCGGAAACAGGATGTTCTCGGGTGCGAGCAGATATTCGAACCGGAACTGGGCGCCCACGACCGAGCGGAAGTTGGTGAAGGGGTTGCTCACACCCCATGCCCGGCCACGCAGCCGGCCGGTGCTGTTGTTGGCGAGATAGGCGTTGATGGAATTGTCTTCCAGCCAATGGTCCCAACCCGGAATGCGGGACGTGCGCTGATATTCGCTGACCTCCTGCACATCGGAAGACAGGTGGTCGGCTTCGTATGGCGCATGGGCGATCAGGCAGGCGATGGTTTCGAAGCTCATCGTCATTCCTCCCGCTCTGAAGCCGGCTCCGGATCGGGCGCCGGAAACGGATCGATGCGCTCGCCTCGCGTCTTCAGCAGTTCGGCCTTCCTCGCCAGTTCGCCGCCGTCCCGAAGCATCCCGGCCTGGAGCCTGTGCGCCTCTTCGATCTGCGCGGCGGAATCCTGGACGACGGCGGCAAAGCCGTGTGGCGGGAACGGCCGGTCGGTGGACAGGTAGGCGTCGGCAAGCGCCTTTGCCTCGGCCGAGACTCGCGGCCGGACGGACCCGAACGTATCCTCTACAATATCCGGGGAACGGCCCAGATGGACGCGCTCTTCCGGGTCCATGTCTGTCAGTATTTTCCTGATTTGATCGAGCTTTGCCGACAAGGCGGGGAACTCGGCCCCTTCCGCGGTCTTTCGCATGATGGAAGCCCTCTACTTCTCATCCTCGACCCCACTAATACAGTACTCTCTTTTTTAGTACGTGGGAATTCTTTGGCGAAAGCAGAGCGTGGGCAGTCGCGCTGTTCAACAGCGAACGGCCTGCGCAACCGGGCCTTTGGGTACAGTCGCAGGTCGCTACTGTCCCACGCCCTCATAGTTTTCCGCCTTCAGCAGGCGGGCAAGATGGGCTGCGTTGGACGCCGCCATGTCGAGCATGGCGGCGACCTTTTCGGGCGTGCCGGACAGGTCGACATAGTTGACGCTGCCCATCGCCTCGCCGACCCAATAGACGCCGCCATTGGCCGGGATCGTGAAGCCGACATCGTTCAGCGCCTGGAAGCAGGCGGCGTGGCAATGATGCGCGCCGTCTTCGTCGCCGACGATCGCCACCAGGGCCACCTTGCCCACCGCCGGCATCCTGTTGCGGCCGTCGGTCTCGGCGAGAAAGGCGTCCATCCGTTCCAGCACGCGCTTGGCGATGCTTGACGGCTGGCCCATCCAGATCGGCAGGCCAAGGAGAAAGATGTCGGCGGCAAGGATTTTCGTCCTGATCGCCGGCCAGTCGTCGCCTTCGCCTTCATCGGAAAGCACGCCGGGCTTGATGTTCCGGTCCGCCGCCCGGAGCGGTTGTTCCGGCGTTTCCACCTCGTATTGTCCGAGAGCGGCGGCAAGGTCGCCAAGCAGGCGATCCGTCGACGATCTCTCCTCCGCGTCCGAGGATTTCAATGAACAGTTCAGGGCAAAGGCGGTGAGCTTTTCCGCGGGCATCGGCAACTCCTGCGAGGCATGCAGGAGAACGCGGTCGTGGACAAGAGGTTGCCTGCGGGCGGGGCGCATCCGGTCAGTCGGCATTTCACAGTCGCAAGACGCTGGTCCTACGGTGGATTTCTGTTGTCGCGCGCGCCGGCGCATGACAGAAATCGCGGAACGGGCAAGTTGGAAGGGGAGGGGATGATGAAGAAATGGGCGATTGTTGCTCTGGCCTTGCTGGCGGGAGCCGCGTGGACGGAGACGGCGTCGGCGGCGACGAGCGCGGAGAAGGCTGCGTGCAAGGCGGATGCCATGAAGCTGTGCGCGTCGAAGATCGGCAGGCCGGCGCAGATGAACGCCTGTCTCGCTTCGCACAAGGCCGAGCTTTCGCAGGCCTGCCGTGAAGTCGTCGAGGCGCATGGCGGTTGAACGACGGTTCGATTCGGCTGGCTGGCGTCCGGACGACGGTCATAGTCCGTTCGTTCACATGATGAGAGATGCCGTGACCGGCGGCCGGTTTCGGCTTGAACGGACCACGGCAATAGCCTAGATCGCGCTTGGTTTCCTCAAGAACAAGACGGCAGGTTTCCCATCAACAGGGCATCGAGACGAGGGCAGGGCGCGGCAGGCGGAGGCGCGCAGGCGGAACTCGACCAGCGGGTGCGCCAGGCGCTGCAACTGCATCAGGCCGGCCGGCGGCAGGAAGCGGAGGCGCTCTATCGCCAGGTGCTCGGACAGCGTGCCGACCATGCGCCGGCGCTGCACTTCCTCGGCCTTTTACTGCATCAGGACGGGCGTAGCACCGAGGGCGTGGCGCTAATCGAGCGCTCGCTGAAGGCGCAGCCCGGCAATGCCGATTTCCTCAACAATTTCGGCACCGTGCTGCGTGACCTGGGCAGGCCGCGCCAGGCAGCGGATGTGTTCCGCAAGGCGGTGGCGGCCAGGCCCGACCAGTTGGCCGCGCGCGACAATCTCGGCTCCGTGGAGCGGCAGATCGGCCGCTTCGAGGCTTCCGCGGAGGTGTTCCGCGCCACGATCGGCCGCAATCCGTTTCACATGCGCGCACGCGTCGGACTGGCCGAGACGTTGCAGGAGGCCGGTGACGGCGACGGCGCCATCGCCGTGTTCCGCGAGGCGCTGACCATCCGACCGAAGGATGCCGAACTGCTGCACGGGCTGGGCGTGGCGCTGATGGAGAAGGGCGATCTCGCCGGCGCGGCTGAAATGGCGCGCGCGGCGCTGGCCGTCAATCCGGCCCTGTCCAAGGCCTGGCTGCTCCTGTCGCAGGTCAAGCCGCAGCAGGAAGCGGATGCCGAACTGACGGTGATGACCGAGCAGCACGGCAGGAGCCAGGCCGGCAGCCTGCCGCGCATGCAGTTCGCCTTCGGCCTCGGCAAGGCGCATGACGACCTCAAGGATTTCGGTCGTGCCTTCGATTATTTTGCCGAGGGCAATGCGATTCGCCGCGCCGGCATCGCCTATGACGGCGAAAAGACCCGCGCCGAATTCGCGGCGATGAAGGCGACCTTCACCAAGGAGTTCTTCGCCAGCCATCCCGCCAGCGACATCACGGACGACAGGCCGATCTTCGTGGTGGGCATGCCGCGCTCGGGCACGACGCTGATCGAGCAGATCATCGCCAGCCACCCGCAGGTCTACGGGGCGGGCGAACTGACCATCCTGAAGACGGCGGTGGGCAAGGGTTTCCCGCTCGACATGAAAGGCGGCTTTCCGGCTGGCATCGTCGACATGCCGGCAAAGGCTTTTGCCGACGCCGGGCATGATTATCTCGACATGCTGGCGAAGCGCTTTCCGGACTACCGGCACGTCACCGACAAGATGCCCGGCAACTTCCTGCTGGTCGGGTTCCTGCACATGATGCTGCCCAGGGCGAAGATCGTGCACTGCGCCCGCAATGCGGCTGCGACCTGCCTGTCGATCTTCAAGTCGCATTTCCGCGGCGACGGTCATCTCTACGGCTATGACCTTGCCGAGCTGGCCGACTTCCACAATCTCTATGTCGACATGA
Source organism: uncultured Mesorhizobium sp. (assembly GCA_964490065.1). Taxonomy (GTDB): domain Bacteria; phylum Pseudomonadota; class Alphaproteobacteria; order Rhizobiales; family Rhizobiaceae; genus Mesorhizobium. The sequence goes on from CAZBBT010000049.1 coordinate 17,932, forward strand.
TGCAGCACTGGCACGAGGTGCTGCCGGGCGTCGTGCACGACGTGCGCTACGAGGATTTCGTCGCCGACCAGGAGGGCCGGAGCCGCGCGCTGATGGATTATCTCGGCCTGCCGTGGGATGACCGCGTGCTGGCCTTCCACGAGGCCAACCGCCCGGTGCGCACGGCGTCGGCGGCGCAGGTGCGCCAGCCGATGTACAAGGGCTCGGTCGACCTGTGGACGCGCTACGGCGACAAGCTCAAGCCGCTGTTGGAGAGGCTGAAGTAGGGATCCCGTCCCCTCGAGGGCGGGATGGACGCCCTTACAACTCCATGAATGTCTCGAAGCCGCCGAAGATCATGCGCTTGCCGTCGAAGGGCATGTTTTCCATGCTGCCCGCCAGCCGCGGATCGGCCATCACCTTCTTGACGATGTCGTCGCGGTCCTGCCGCGATTTGTAAGTGATCCAGGAAAAGACGACGACCTCGTCGTCTTTCGCCTGAACGGCGCGGGGGAAGGAGGTCAGTTCGCCATAGGGCACGTCGTCGCCGATGCATTCGGCGTAGGCCAGCGCCCCGTGCTCCATCCACACCGAACCGGCAAGCCGGGCCAGTTCCTTGTATTCCTCCAGTCGGGCCTTCGGCACGGCGAGGACGAAACCATCGACATAGGACATGGAAATCTCCTGTGTTGAAAGGGAAGCCGCCGGGCCGGCATGGGAGCATGCCCGACGGCGATTGGCCGGCTTTCGGTTCCGCCGGCCTTTGCTTCAAGTCTTCTTCACAGGCGCGTTCATCGCCCATTCGACGCCGAACGGATCCTTCAGTGCCCCCCAACGGTCGCCCCAGAACATCACCTGCAGCGGCGTGGTTACTTCGCAGCCGGCATCGACGGCGCGCTGCCACCACTCATCGATGTTCTCCTCGGAGAGATGGAGCTGCATGGTGCAGGCCTGCACCGGCTTCGCGATATGGCCGTGCTCGGGATAGAAGTCGCCGAGCATCAGGCTGGAACCGTTGACGTAGAGATGGATGTGCATGGTGCGGCCCTGCTCATCCGGCGGAATGGCGAAGACCTGCTCGGCGCCAAAGGCCTTCTGGTAGAACTCCGCCGCCTTCGTCGCGCCTTCGATGCCGAGATAGGGCGTCAATCCGCCGAGCGCTTTCGGCATGGGCTGGTTGGTGGGATCGCTCATCTGTTTCCTCCTGATGTGACGTCTTGGCTCTTACCGGAACGCCGACCAGTTGACGGCGCCGGCACGGCGATGGTCGTGGCGGTCGACGATTTCCGGCCAGCCGATGTCCTTGCGCAGTTCGATCGGCAGCGACCGCAGCGTGCGTTCGGTGCGATAGCGGACGCGAGCCGCCGAGTATTCGGTCGCGATGCGACCAATGGATGACAGGATCGACATGGTGCATTCTCCCTTTTGGCGGCGGCAATCGTCGCGCCGATGCCCCAAGGACGGGCGAGGGAAGGGAATGCCGACAGAGACCGGAAGATTTTTTCGACTACGCCGGAATCAATGCCCCGGCCGGCCGCTCTTCTTCGGCCGGCGCGTCTGGCGGCGCTGGTCGGAGGCGTCCTCGTAGGAGCCGATGCCGGCGCGCTCGCGCTTGATCGGCTTCACGTCCTCCGGTTTGGCCGGCTTCACGCCCTCGACCGGCTTTTCGGTGCGGCGGACCGTCATTTCGTCCAGCGAGTTCTTGCGGAACAGGGATGGCTTTTTCTCGCTCACGCTGTCGCCGCTACGCGGCTCGCTCCGCGAAGGCGCCGAGCGATCGGCGGCCTGTCGGCCGCTCGGGCTTCGCCCGCCTTCGCCCGGAACGCCGAAGTCGGAGCCGTGTGCCTCCTGCGCCGACTGCTTCTTGAACAGCGAGCGCGAGACGGCGCCGGCCGGCGTCGGCATGTCGGTTCCGGGACCCATGTCATCGAGCGACGGCTTCCTGAAGCCGGCGCCTGCCGGCTTTGAATAGTCGCCGGCGCGGCCCATCTCGTCGAGCGCGGGCTTGGCGAACAGCGATTTGTTGTCGTCGACCGCGCGATGCCGTTCACGCCCCTTGTTGTGCTTGCCTTTCTCACGGCCGGAGACGGGGCTTTCGCTCTCGGCGTATTTCGCCAGCGGGTCGTCGGAGATCTGCAATTCCAGTTCGGTGAGCCGCTTGATCTCGTCGCGCAGGCGGGCGGCGTCCTCGAAATTCAAGTCGGCGGCCGCGTCGCGCATCTTCTTTTGCAGGTGTTCCAGATGGGCCTTGAGATTGTTGCCCATCATCTGGCCGGCATCGTCGGTGAAGCGCGAGATGTCGGCGCGGACGTGATCCTTCTCGTAGACGGAATCGAGGATGTCGGCGATGCGAGACTTCACGCTCTCCGGCGTGATGCCGTTGGCCTCGTTGTATTCGAGCTGCTTTTCGCGCCGGCGGTTGGTCTCCGCCATGGCACGTTCCATCGAGCCGGTGA
>CAZBBT010000050.1:0-19323 GCA_964490065.1 uncultured Mesorhizobium sp.
CTCAACCTGCACCGTCGGTTTCTTCTGCCGGTTCCTTCTGTCGGTTTGTGTCGCAATTTTGCGACCTTCAACGTCGCATCCTTGCGACCTTGAACGTCGCAGTTCTGCGACCTTTCGGGGAGGGCCTCCGTCCTTCATTCGCAGGTCCCAATCGTCCACGATCATGTTGAGGCGATCCCATCTTGGCAGGTAGGCGGTTCGGTGAGATCGGCCGCCATGGGTGACGCGCTCGAACAGCCCGTCGACCTCGCAGAGTTCGCTCGTTGCGCGCATCACGGTCGCGCGGTCGACCCCAAGCATGCGCGCCAGGCGCTCTATGCTGGGGTCACACTGGCCCGTTTTCTTGTTGTAGTGCTCGATGATCGCCGAACCGACGCGCCTAGATGCAGGCGACAGCCCCACGGCCAAGTGTAAGGCCATGTGCGCAAACATCGTGTCGGTTTTGGCAAGGCGAGGCATCAGACGTTCGCCTCGCGCAGCGCCATGACTGCCTCATGCGCGGTGAGGCCGAACCGACGCCGCAGCGCCGGGATCAGCGGTCGTTCGGCCGTGTCGCGGTTGTCGCGATACCAAGCGGCAGCCTGTTCGATCGAAACACTGGATTGGTGGCAAAGCCCGGTCGTTCCGCCAACAGGCAGGTTACCCGATGCCGCGATTTCTGCTTTACAAAAGTGCGGTTTGTTCCGCCGTTGTTCATGGTTTTTCGGGTTTTCGCTGGAAAGCGCATCCCGTTGACAATCAACCGGAAATGGCTGCTTATCTTGAAGCCTCCACTTCTCTCCTTCCCCCTGTTTTCTCCCGACCAGCCATTTTGCCTGCCGTCGCGGCGCGTCTTTGCGGGCATCCAAGCGCGCAGGCGCCCAGATGCTTGTCACCCAAAAATCTCATCCTCAAGGAATGGCCCATGTCCACGCAGACGGACAAACTTTTCGTGCTTACCGGCGGGCCGGGCTCCGGCAAGACGACGCTGATCGAGGCGCTCGCCGACGCCAGCTTCGCCACGAGCCCGGAAGCCGGGCGCGGCATCATCCGCGACCAGATGGCACTCTGCGGTGCTGCCCTGCCCTGGAAAGACCCCGCCCTGTTCGCCGAACTCATGCTCTCCTGGGAGCTGCGCTCACACCACGCGGCCACCGGGCGAACCGGCCCGGTCTTCTTCGACCGCGGCGTGCCGGACGTCGTCGGCTATCTTCGCCTCACCGGCATCGCCGTTCCCGCCCATATGCGGACAGCCGCGGACCGCTTCCGCTACAACGCAAAAGTCTTCGTCACGCCGCCCTGGCGCGAGATCTTCGTGCGCGACAGTGAACGCAGCCAAACCTGGGAAGCAGCCGTGCGAACGCATGACATCATGATCGAGACCTATGCCGGGATGGGCTACGAACCGGTCTCCGTGCCCTGCGTACCGGTCGAGGAGCGGCTGCGCTTCATTCTTGCCGAGAGCGGCAATAGATAGCAAAGGGCCGGGAAATTCCCGGCCCTTTCAGCAATTTATGCTGCTTTCTTCATTCCGCCGGCACTTGAACGGCACGCCGCAGGCGGCCGAGCGAAACCTGCGCCAGGGTGAAGGCGATCACCGCGCAAAGCGTGATGCCGACCACCATGGGCAGCGGCATGCCGTTAAAGAACACGCCGGAAACGCCCATGGCGACCGCGCCGATGGCGAACTGCAGCGTGCCGAGCAGCGCCGAAGCCGTGCCGGCGATCTCGCCGTGGTCGTCCATCGCCAGCACCGAGGTGGAGGGAATGACCAGGCCGACAAAGCCATAGCCGACGAACAGCAGCGCCGCCAGCACGGCCAACTGGTCGACACCCGACGCGAACAGCGCCAGGAGCACCACCATCGTCGTGGCATAGCCGGTGACGGCGACCTTGACCACGCGCGTCAGGCCGAAGCGGTCGGCCAGCGTGCCGGTCAACTGCGACATGGCGAAGAACGACACCGCGTTGATCGAGAAGAACAGGCTGTAGACGCGCGGCGTCAACCCGTAATGGTCGATCAGGATGAAGGACGAGCTCGACAGGTAGACGAAGAAGCTGGCAAGGGCGAAACCGCCGATCGAGGCCAGGCCGAGGAACTTGGCATTGCCCATCAGTTCGCGATAGCCGGCAAGCGCCGTGCCGAAGGACGAGCCGACGCGCTCCTCCGCCGGGCGGGTCTCTTTCAGCGAAGTCGCCAGAAGCACGGTCGCGATGGCGGCTGCGATCGTCACCGCCCAGAACACGCCGCGCCAGCCGAAGCCGCCGATGATGAAGGAACCGGTGAGCGGGGCCAGGATCGGCGACACCGAAAACACCAGCATCAGCAACGACATCAGCTTGGCCGCCTCGTTGCCCGTCAAAAGATCGCGCACGACGGCGCGCGGCACCACCATGCCGGCGCTGGCGCCCAGTCCTTGCAGGAAGCGGAAGGCGATCAGCCATTCGATCGACGGCGCAAGTGCCGCGCCGACGCCGCCGGCCATGAACAGGGCCAGACCGACGAACAACGGCGCCTTGCGGCCGAACATGTCCGACAGCGGCCCCACGGCAAGCTGGGAAAAGCCCATGGAAAGGAAGAAGATCAACAGGCTCATCTGCACCGCCGGCGTGCCGGCCTGGAGGTCCGCGCCGATGGACGGCAGCGCCGGCAGGTACATGTCGATGGCAAAGGGGCCGATGGCGGACAAAAGGCCGAGCACGACCGCGGTGCGGTAAAAAAAGGCATTCATGGTGACAGGCTCTTTCAAATTCGAGGCGCCGCCGGCCGGCAAACGATCAGCCGCGCGACATGTCTCTAGGACGTCTCATCCCGGTCGATTTCGACACCCGGAAATGCCAAAATCCTGTAATTTTCTTATCCAGAAAATTGGACATCGTTGTCTAATTTGTCAACCGAGCCTATATAGATTTTCATGAAAACGGCAATCACTCCTGACACGATCCAGACAACACGCCCCGCGACGGAAGCCGCCCTGCCCTCGCCCGCCTGGCCGCCGCGCGGCCACGAAGCCAAGCGGATTTCCATCATCGACGCGGCCGGTTCGGTGTTTTGCCGGGAAGGTTTCGCCGGTGCCAATATCGACCTGATCGCGGCGGAAGCAGGCGTCTCGCGCCAGACCGTCTACAATCATCACGGCGACAAGGAGAAGCTGTTCGTGGCCGTGGTACGCGACCTCACAGAGCAGTGCAATGCCGGCATATTCGATACGATCGCGAGCTTTCCCGACCAACCGCACGACCTTGAAGCGGACCTCGTCGCCTTTGCCATGCGCATTAATCGCAACTGCATCTGCAACCGCGAAGGAAGATTTCTGCGCAAGCTGATCCAGGCCGAGGGCGAGCGCTATCCCGAACTGTTCGCGGTCTGGCGCGAACAAGGGCCGGGACGCACCTGGCCGGCGCTTGCCGCCCGCTTCGCCCGTCTTGCGCATGCCGGGCATCTCGTCATCGACGACCCCGACATCGCAGCGCGCCATTTCCTGGCGCTGATCAATGCCGAATTGCAGACCGCCTTCATGCTGGGCGGCACGCCGAGCGAAGAGGAGGTGGTGCAGTCGGCGCGAAACGGCGTGCGCGCCTTCCTGCGCGCCTATGGCAAGCGGCAGCCGGCGATGCGCCGCGCCGAAGCGGCCTCCGCCTGAGCTATTTTCTCGCACAGCCGGCAAACGGGCCTCGCCGTGGCGGCCTAGCCTTCTATATGCGGTTTACGCAGCCGCGAAGCTTGATTACAGCTATGCGGACGATTCAACGGAACGCTTGACGCCGCATGGCCGACGACCACATCCGCTACGACATCCTGGCCCAGGAGGCCTTGCGCGGCGTCATGCGCAAGGTGCTGGCCGAGGTCGCGCGCACCGGCCTGCCCGGCAACCATCATTTCTTCATTACCTTCCTGACCGGAGCGCCAGGCGTGCGCATCTCCAGCCGGCTGCGCGAACGCTATCCGGAGCAGATGACCATCGTCATCCAGTTCCAGTACTGGGATCTCAAGGTCACCGATACCGGCTTCGAAGTCGGGCTGTCCTTCTCCGACGTGCCGGAGAAACTGGAGATCCCGTTCTCGGCGGTGCGCGGCTTCTACGATCCGTCGGTCAATTTCGAGCTCGAGTTCGACGTCAAGACCGAAGAGTCGGAGACCGAGGCGGAGCCGGCGGCGCCTGCACCGGTCGCGCTTGCATCCGAGAAAAAGCAGCCGGCCGCCAAGAAGCAGGCCGAGACCGAAAAGCAGGATGCCGGCGAATCGCCCGCCAAGGGCGCCGACGTCGTCTCGCTCGACGCCTTCCGCAAGAAATAACGGCGCCATGGCCGAGGTCGTCAATCTGCGCCAGGCCCGCAAGCAGAAGGCCCGTGCCGAAAAAACCCGCGCAGCCGAAGAGAACCGCATCGCCTTCGGCCGCACCAGGGGCGAGCGGGAAAAGCAGCGGCGGCTTGCCGAACATGCGGAGCGGCATCTGGAAGGCCACCGCCGCGAATCCGGCGACAAGCCAGAGTGAGCCTCGTCGCCAAGCGCTCCGTCACCATCCGCGGCCACCGCACCAGCTTCTCGCTGGAACAGGCTTTTCTCGACGAGTTGCAAGCCATTTGCGTCCAGCGGGGAATGGCTTTGGCTGCGCTTGTCGCCGAGATCGATGAAAACCGGCCGCGCGAGGCTAACCTTTCCTCGGCCCTCAGGCTCTATGTGCTGGAATGGGTGATGGGCCGGGCAGCATCAACCAAGTAGACCATTCTGCCATGGCGCTGCGTGCCGCATTCCGCCCTATATGCGCAGACGGATAGCCGCTTGCGAACGCCCATGCCTCACTGCGTGTCGAACAGGCCGTCCAGCAGGGACGGGAATACTCCGGGCTTCGGTTTCGCCGGCGCTGACTGCGGTTGCGCCGGCGGCGGCAGCGGCGCGCGCTCCACTGGCGGCGCCGGCTGAGCAGCCTTCTCCGCCTCCCGGCGTGCCTTCTCCCGCTCGGCCAGCCTGATCGCCTCCTCGGCCTTGCGCTGCTCCTCGGCAGCCGCCGCGTCGGCCCTGGCTTTGGCTTCCGCCGCCGCCTGCGCCGCCGCCTCGGCTTCGGCTTTTGCCTTTGCTTCCGCGGCTGCCCTCGCCCGCTCGCGCGCCTCGATCTCGGCTTTGACGCGCATCTCCTCCAGCCGGCGATGCTCCTCGGCCTTGTCGCGCGCTTCCTGCAGCGAGGCGTAATAGCGAACCTCGCGCCTGAGCCGCTGTTTTTCCAGCAGCGCGGCCTGCATCGCCTCGACTCGCCGCTGCTCCTTCTCCAATGCGCGCTGGGTCAGGAATTGCGCCATGGGGCCGCTGTCAAAGCTGCGTCTGGCAGCACCCAGCGGTCCCTGGACCGCGAAATTGATGACCGGTTCGGAACCGACCAGCGCCTCGTCGCCAGGCTTGTAGGCGACGCTGCCCGCTGCCGAAACGGTTCCGGCAGCGAGATTCATGGACAGGTCGCTCGAGATCGTCGCGGCCGGATTTTTCAAGGTGAGCGGCGGTACCCGCACCGTACCTCCGGCGACCGTGAAGGCGATGTCGGCATCGGCGGCGGCGAAGCTGCCCGCCGCCGCCATGTCCGGGGCGAAGGCGGCGGTGCGGGCAGCATCGATGTCGCGGCCGATCCTGTCTGCCTGGGTGATGATCGCCGGCAGGGCGTCGGGATTCACGTGGGCGATGGTGAGCCCCTTCACAGCCGCTGTTCCGGAGCCGGAAAGCGCGGCCATCATGGCGTCGATCGACTTGCCGCTGGTCGACAGCGTGGCCGAAATGTCGGTTGACCCCGTCAATCCGAACGCAGGCAGCGCATTGGCGATATCGGCATGGTCGAGCGCCAGTTGTCCGCTGAACAGGCCGGTGCCGTCATTGTTCTTCAACTCGAACAGGCCGGTGAGATCGCCGCCGAACAGCTTCGCCTTGAGGTCGGAGACATGCAGGCCCTGCCCGTCCAGCGCCAGCCGAAGCGCCGCGTCATAGGCGGTGGCCGTGGCGCCGGCCGTCAGCGAACCGGCGGTGAGGTCGAGTTCGGCGCTGAACGGAGCGCCGGATCTCTGCGAGAAGGCCGCGGTCGGCCAGCCCTTGCCGGTGCTGGCGAAAGCGGCGTCGCCGTAGAGCATGGCGGCGAACTGGCCGAGTTCGAGTTCGTCCAGCGCCAGCGCACCGGAAAGATGCGGCTGGCCGTCCTTGAGTTCGGCATTGATGTCGCCGGACACGGCCGCCTCGTTGATCGCGCCGTCGAGGCCGGAAAGCACCAGAAGCCCGTTGCCATAGTCGGTATCGGCCGCAAGCGAAAGCGAGGTGCCTGTGCCCATGCCGGGAAGCGTCACGCCGGTGGTCATCAACCACGGCTCGATGTCGGCGGCGTCGAAGCTCGCCCGGCCTTTCACCGTCGCGCCCTGCGGCGTTTGTGCCACGGTGCCGTCGAAGCGGGCCTTGAGGCCTGCACCGGCCGCGCTGAACGTGGTGGCGAGCCCGCCGGCCAGCGTGCCCTTGGCGGAAAGGTCTGTCGTCGCCTCGCCGACCACCCCCAGCGGCAGTGCCGGCAGGCCATAGAGAGCCAGCAGCGCGGTCGCGTCGTCATTTTTCGCGGTGAAGGTCGCCGTCAGCGCGGCATTCGGCAAATCGTCCGCTTTTCCCTGTCCCGACAAGGAGGCCGAGAAGGCCGAACCACCTGCATTGCCCTGCGCCGACAGCGCCAGCCCCGTCGTGCCGTCGTCGTTGCCGGCGGCGCTGGCCACCAGATCGATCCGTGCGTCCTGCAACAACCCCGGATAGGCCCGCGCCCGCTCGGCAAGCCCCTTCAGCACGACATTGTCCGGGTAGTGCCGCGCGGCGACCTCGACAAGCGGCGCCAGATCGACGGCGACCACCGATGCGTCGAGCTTGCCGGTCGGGTTGTCGGCAAAATCCTTGATGCGCCCCGTGGCGCTGATCTCGGCGCCGGCCAGACCACCGACCGACAGGCGGTCGATCTCCAGCACGCCCTCGCGCAGCCTCAGCGCGGTGTCGACCGTATCGGCGGTCAGGCCGGCGACATTGACGGGCCCGGCCTTCACCTGGAAGTCGAGATTACGGTCGGCGAAGCGGTTGGCGCCCTCGTCGGACACGAACAGCGAAGCGAACGCGGCCAGCCCCTCGACGTCGAGTTCGCCGCCGTCGAGTTCCATCTCCACCGACGGCCTCGCATCGGCCGGCTCGACGGCATCGACATGGCCGTGGAACCTCGCCTTGCCGAGGACCAGCTCGAGCTCGGAGAAGGTCTGGCGCTCGTCGGTCAGGTCGACCTTGGCGCTGAAGCCCGCAGCAGGCAGGCGGCGGATCGCCTCGTCGACATCCTTCGACAGCCAGGCCGCGAAGCCCGACGGCTGTGCCACGGCCAGCAGCAGCGAGCCGGAGAAGCCGAATTTCCCGCCGAGGCTGACCAGCCCGTTCGCCTCCAGCGTGGTGCGGCCCGGCAGCGTCGCCGCCAGCGACTTTATCACCCAGCCGGCTTCAACCGGCTCGGCCGAGAGATGCACGCCGCGGATAGTCGTGTCGCCGGTGACGACGGCGGGCAGCGTGACGTCGAGCGTGCCGGGAATGGTGGGCTTCGGCAGGCCGCGCAGCGCCTTTTCCAGCGCCGCGATGCGCTCGTCCAGCGTCAACGCGGTGTCGGTCTCGCTGTCGCTCATCGCCTCGTCGAAGCGCACCTGCGCGCCCTCGGCCTCGATGGCGAAGCGCGGCGCCGGGCCGAGATCGATCGAGGCCTTGCCGTCCGCGGTGTAGGGATCGTCGAGCGGCCCGGTCTCGAAGCGGAACTGGTCGATGGCGAGCTTGCGGTGGTCGAGCCGAAAATCGCCGTTCAGCCGGTAGCCGGGCTGCGCCTTCGCGCCCTTGATCTTGACTGTTTCGCCGGGACTGCTGCCGCGCAGTTCCGCGGCATCCTGCTCGTCGCCGGTGATCCTGAGCTTGCCGGAATAGGCCAGCACGCCTTTCTCAAGCCCGGCCGTGCCGTCGGTCTCGATGGCAAGCGGATAGGCCTGAGGATCTGCCTTGAGCCGCAGACCGATATGACCCGACGGATCGGCCCTGCTGGTGGAGGCCGCGAGCGTCGTCCTCAACCCGTCGATCCTGAGCGAGCCGTCCAGCCGCCATGGACCGGCGAGCGACTTGGCCGACACGACGGCGTCGATTTCGGAAAGCACGTGGCTGCGTCCGCCCGCTGCGTGGCGCAGCGTCACCTCGCCTTCCGTCACCGTCAGCTTCTCGATGGAGACGTGACCGGCATCGAAGGGCGAGGACGGCCTGACCGCCCAATCCACCGTGCCGTCGGCGGCGACGTCGATCACCGCGCTCGGCCGCACCAGCCGCATGTCGAAGATCAACACCTCGCCGCGCAGGAAGGGCGCCAGTTCGGCATCCATGGAAAAGGTTTCGACGGTCATCGCCGGCTGGCCGTCCGGGCCGCCGGCCACCGAAACGTCGGAGAAGGTCACCGACGGGAACGGCAGGAGCCTGGCCTTGGCCGTGCCGTGCACGGTGACCTGGCGGCCGAGGATGGCGCTCGCCTCGCGCTCGAAATCGGCCTTGTAGTTCGTCCAGTCGACGAACGGCGGCACCACCAGCGCCGCCATCAGCACCAGCACCAAAAGACCGCCGACGATTACGAACAGGCGAGTGAGCATCACCCCGACGCAAAGGATTGGTAACGAAGCTGCAATCTAACGTGATCGGCGTGTCGATAAAGAGGCAATTGACTGCTCCACTTCCTGGCGCTTTGCCCCCCTCCGTCTCGGGCTTCGCCCGAGACGGAGGGGGGCAAAGCTCATATGCAAGAACCCTGCCGTGAACGGGGAGAGGAAAGCTCTCCTCACTCCACCGGCAAAATCTTCCCCGGATTGAGGATGTTGTCCGGATCGAGCGCCTGCTTGATCTGTCGCATCACGTCGACGCCGTGGCCGTGTTCGGCCCGCATGAAGCCGGCCTTGCCCTGGCCGATGCCGTGCTCGCCGGTGCAGGTGCCTTCCATGCGGATCGCGCGCTCGTTGAGCCGTGCCACGAATTTCTCCACCAGCGCGATTTCGGCCGGGTCCGCCGGGTCCATCAGGCACAGCGTGTGGAAATTGCCGTCGCCGGCATGGCCGACGATCGGCGCGATCAGGCCCATCTCGGCAATGTCGGTTTCGGTTTCAGCGACGCATTCGGCAAGCCGGGAAATCGGCACGCAAACGTCCGTCGAAAGCCCCTTGGTGCCGGGCCGCAGCGTCAGCGAGGCCCAGTAGGCGTCGTGACGCGCCTTCCACAGTTTCGTCCGCTCCTCGGCAACCGACGTCCACAGGAACGGCCCGCCGCCATTCTCCTCGGCGATCATGCCGAAGGTCTCGGCCTGTTCGGAGACGCCCGCGTCCGAGCCGTGGAACTCGACGAACAGGCACGGGCTCTCCGGATAGTCGAGCTTGGAATAGTTCTTCATCGCCCGCATCTGCAGCGCATTGACCAGTTCGATGCGCGCCACCGGTATGCCCATCTGGATGGTCTGGATCACTGCCTGCGAGGCGGCTTCCAGCGTCGGGAAGGGACATACGCCGCCCGAAATCGCCTGCGGGATGCCCTGCAACTTCAACGTCAATGACGTGATGATGCCGAGGGTGCCCTCGGAACCGACGATCAGCCGCGTCAGGTCATAGCCGGCCGAGCTCTTCTTCGCCCGCTTGCCCGTGGTGACCGCCTCGCCGTCGGCCATCACCGCCGTCAGCGACAGCACGTTCTCGCGCATGGTGCCGTAGCGCACCGCGTTGGTGCCGGACGCGCGCGTTGCCGCCATGCCGCCGAGCGAGGCGTTGGCGCCGGGGTCGATCGGGAAGAACAGGCCGGTATCGCGCAGATATTTGTTCAGATCCTCGCGGGTGACGCCCGGCTCCACCGTGCAGTCGAGGTCCTCCGCGTTGACGGCAAGGATGCGGTTCATGCGGCTTGTGTCGAGCGATATGCCGCCGCCCGGCGCATTGACATGCCCTTCGAGCGACGAGCCGACGCCGAAGGCGACGACAGGCACGCGGTGCGCCGCGCAGGTACGCACGACCGCCTGCACCTCCGCCGCCGATTCGGGCCATGCGACGCCGTCGGGCGCCTGGGTCGGGATATAGGTGGTGGTGTGGGCGTGCTGCTCGCGAATCGCCTGCCCGGTCTGGAAGCGCTCGCCGAAGCATTGCTTGAGGATGCCGAGCACCGCCGCGATGCCTTCCTCGTTGCGCTTCACATGCACAACGTCGCTCAGTGCCATGCCTTCCTCCGCGAATGGGCCAGTGCGCCCCTTGTTGTCCTTCTATAGCTGGGTAGTCTCACCAGCCGCAGCCTGTCCAGCAAGACTTGCAGAGGATTTTTGCCGATGTCGCTCCCCGCCCCGTTCGTTTCGCGCGTCATGGAGATCGAGAAGGACTGGATCGACTATAACGGCCATCTCAACATGGCCTACTACAACGTGCTGTTCGACCGCTGCTCCGACGACGCCTTCGAGGCCATGGGGCTGGGGCCGGCCTATGCCAGGGAACGCCGGCTGACCATCTACACCGCCGAGGTGCATGTCTGCTACGTGCAGGAGATCCATCTCGATCATCCGGTCACCGTCTCGTTCCAGCTTCTCGACCATGACGAGAAGCGGCTGCGCTTCTATCAGGAAATCCGCCACGCCACGGAGGGCTGGCTGGCCGCCACCTCGGAGCAGCTTGCGCTGCATGTCGACATGGCCGGACCGAAGGTGGCGGCATTTCCGCCCGATATTCAAGCGAAAGTCGATGCAATGCGGGCCGCGCACGCCGCGTTGCCGATGCCGGAACGCGCCGGCCGCTCGATCGGAATCCGCCGCAAATAGTTGTCGTCGAGATCACGGCGAAGACCCGGCCGGCCAGAACAGCCAAACCAGGGCGCCGGCCGCCAGCAGCCAGACGGCAACGATGAATACGAGACCCGCCCTGCTCGCGGGGCGTGCCCGACGCATTGCCTCCGCCCGAAATTCTTCCATGAGGTCCTTGGGAACCAGCCTTGCGGCAGGCAGGATGCCGAGCGGCACGACGATCAGGTCGTCCAGGTGTCCAATGACCGGAATGAAATCGGGAACGAGGTCGCTCGGACTGAGCGCGTAGGCCGCCACCATGCCGGCTACCGCCTTGCCATGCCAGGGCACGCGCGGATCACGGGCGGCGAGCCATAAGGCGACCACATCCCGCTTCAGCGCGCGAGCCCATTGCTTGACCTGGTCGAGTATCATCGGACTGCCATCGGTGTTGTCTGACTATGCGCGGCGGCATCGGCGCGGCCGCTCACGCCGCGATATTAACCTTAACCAACCTTGAACGTGCATAAGCCGAATGGACAGGTTGATCGAATCATCGGGCTGTCCGAAACCGGCAACACGCGAGTGCGGATGCAGGGTGGCGGGCGTAAATGAGCCGTGTGCGGCTGCCTGAGGGACGACCATGAAGATCGACATCAAGGCCACTTCGGACCGCCTGGCCGCCGATCAGCGCATTACCGATTATGATTTCTGGCGTTCGCTGAAGAATGTCGACAACGAGATCTTCCAGATCGCCAACAGCAACGAGCCCATCCCCATGGACATCATCCGCTGGCGAGCGATCCTCAAACAGGCGCGCTTCAAGCGCAGCGGCACCTAAGGCTTGCCGCGATCCTTCGGATTCGCTCCCTACGCTTCAGCGTTTTGATTTTGCGCATGTCCTTGTCCGGAAACCGGTTCCCACGTTCGGGAGACATGCTTTAGGTCGCCATAGCAGGTGACCCGGAGATCTTTCAGAATATGAAAGCGATGGTCGAAGCGATCGCCATGAGCGTGGCGATGCCGATCAGCACGGCATAGACGCGTGGCATGTCGAACAGGATGATGTGGCCCGCGATCCATGCCGCCGTGGAGCCGCCCAGCGCCCACATGAAGCCGTTGCGATGGCCGTAGACGAGATTGGCCGCCATCAGCCCGCCGAGGATCAGCGCCCCGAACACGATGATGACGGCGATGGCCGCCTTGTCGAAATTGTCGTTCATGCGTCTTTCCCTGCAATCGACCGGCCTTCCAGGACAAACCTGGACGGATGCGACCAGACAGACTTAACTCACCACGCCCGGCGGGCAAGGCCAAAGTGATGCGACGGCAGAGATGATGCGAAGGTGTGGATTTCGGGAAACGCTTTTGCCCACGGGCCCCCTGCCCTCACGCCCTTCCACGGCGGGTTGACGGCGCCAGCCCCGCCTCCTTCATCGCCGCGCCGAGCGGCGAGCGCGCCGGCACGGGCGAAGACTGGATGAGGGCGGTGTTGGTCATGGCATAGGGAATGATCCTGTCGATCACCCGTTCGAGGTCGGCCACCGACCCCACATGCACCAGCGCGATGAAGCAGTCCTCGCCGGTCACGCGGTCGCACCGGGCGATTTCAGGCAGGTCGCGCAGGATTTCGGCGACCGTGCCGAGTTGGCCGGGCACCGGCCGCACCCTGAGCCAGGCCGACAGCGGCAGGCCCAGTGCCGCCGGATCGATGCGCACCGAAAAGCCCCGGATGACGCCGTTCTCCTGCAGCCGCTTGACGCGCTCGGCCACGCTCGGCGCCGAAAGGCCGACGGAACGGGCCAGTTCGGCCGTGCTCATGCGCGCATCCTGCTCCAGCAGGCGCAGCAGCTTGAGGTCGACAGCGTCGATGTCGCCTTTTCCATTTCCAAGGATTCTTATACCAATATCCTTTCTTTAAATGGAAAACTAGGAGATACTCCTCCCTTCCAACATGTTCGCTGCGCCTGTCGCCTGCGATAATGCAGGAATGGATACACCTTCGCAAGTCCGCCACGCCGAAACCGCCCTGTCCGCGCGGATCGCGGCCTTGCCCCCGCATCTGTGGTTCGGCATCAGCGCCGTCTTCCACTATCTCGGACCATCGTTCGCGGTGCTGCTGTTTCCCCATGTCGGCGTGCTCGGCATGGCTTGGCTGCGCATCGCCAGCGCCGCACTTGTCTTCGCACCGCTGACCAGGCCATCGAGAACTTTCCGGCGCGCCGACACAAGCAGCCGCATCCTGATTCTCGCGCTTGGCGCCTGTCTGGCGGGGATGAACTGTTCGTTCTATCTCGCGCTCGACCGGTTGCCGATCTCGCTGGTCGCCGCGATCGAGTTCGTCGGCACGATCGGCGTGGCGCTGGCCGGCGCGCGCACGTCGCGCAACCTGATCGCGCTTGTCCTCGCCGTCGGCGGCGTCCTGCTGCTCATCGATCTGAGCTGGTCGAGCGACCCGCTCGGCCTCGCTTGGGCATTGCTCAACGGCGCGCTCTTCGTCGTCTACATCGTGCTCGGCCACCGTCTGTCGCGGGCCGGCGAGGCAGGCGGCATCGCCGGGCTTGGTGCTGCGATGGTCGTCGCCTTTCTCCTCGTGCTGCCGGTCGGTTTCGGCCAAGCCCTGCCCGCCTTCGGCTCGCCGGTTCTGCTTTTCGCCGCAGCCGGCGTCGGCATCTGCTCCTCGGTCATTCCCTATGTCTGCGACCAGCTTGCCATGGCCCGCCTGCCACGCGCCAGCTTCGCGCTGATGCTGTGCCTGCTGCCGGTGATCGCCACGCTGATCGGCATTGCGGTACTTGGCCAGGTTCCCAACCTCTCGGGTTGCCTCGGCATCGCCCTCGTGGTCGCCGGCGTCGCCATCCACCGGCCGGCGGCTTAAGCGGCGGCCTCCTGCCAGAGCGCCACGACGCCGTCCTTCCCGCCAGTGACGGGATCGGTTTCAGGAAGCGGCAGCGCGGCGATCAGGGCCTCGGCCCTGGCTACCTCGATTTCGCCGGGCCGCACGATATTGCCCTCCTGTCCCGGCGGGTAGCCGCCGGCGATCAGGAAACCGTCGCTGGCCTCGAAACGGCAATGGCCGACGCCGGCCGGTATGACGCAGACGTCGCCGACCGCCACCTCGACGCGGATGCCGCCATCGCCGCCGAAGCCGATAGTGGCCGAGCCGGCAACACAGGCCAGCGCTTCGTGGCCCTTGGTATGAAAATGCCAGAACGGATAGACCGTGTAGACCCAGGTGCCGGTCCAGCCGTTCCGCCGGTAAAGCGCGCAAGCGGCCTCGCCGCCGCGCGCCTCCTGCCGCAGCCGCCCGCGCCAGAAGGCGAGCGGCAGCGGGCTGTTCGGAATGCCGCCATCCGGTGCGAACAGATGCGTCTCGGCAGCCATGCTCAGCCGAGCTTCTCCTTGAAGAAGGCGATCGTGCGGCCCCAGGCAAGGTCCGCGGCCTTCTTGTCGTAGCGCGCGGCCGAAGTGTCGTTGTTGAAGGCGTGGTTGACGCCGTCATAGACGTAGACCGTGTATTCCTTCTTGTTGGCGTCCAGCGCCTCCTTGTAGGCGTCGATGCCGGCATTGATGCGAGTGTCGAGGCCGGCATAGTGAAGAAGCAGCGGCGCCTTGATCCTGGCGACGGCCGCTTCGTCCTTCGGCTGCGCGCCGTAATAGGCAACACCGGCGTCGAGGTCCGGCGCGTTGACGGCGAGCATGTTGACCTGCCCGCCGCCCCAGCAGAAGCCGACCGCGCCGACCTTGCCGTTGCCGCCTTCGATCGTCTTGAGATAGGCAACGGTCGCGACATCGTCGGCGATCGGCTGCGCGGGATCGAGCGCGGAAATCATCTCGCGCGCCTTGTCCTCGTCGGTCGGCGTGCCGCCCGCCGACGACAGCAGGTCGGGCGCGAGCGCGATGAAGCCCTCCAGCGCGACGCGACGCGCCACGTCGCGGATGTGCTCGTTGAGGCCGCGATTCTCGTGGATCACGATGACCGCGCCAAGCTTGCCGGAAGCCTCGGCCGGCCGCACCAGATAGCCCTTTATCTCGCCCTTGCCGCCCGGCCAGGAAATATCCTCGCCCTTGATGCGGCTGTCATCGGCGGCGACCTCGGCGGCACGGGCGGAATTCGCCGCCAGCAGCGGCGCGATCGCGGCGGCCGCCGCCCCCGAACCGGCCAGCCTGGTGAGCCTGTCCATGAAGCCGCGCCGGTCGAGCGTCAGATGCGTGTATTCGTCATAGGCGTCGATCATCGCCTGCGTGATCAGCGGCTTGTCCATGCACGGCCTCCTTCGCGTTTTTGAAAGGGAAAAGGATAGGCGCGCAGGGCTTCCGGTCTAATCACGACGATGTGAATGGCTGCGCCGACGGCGTGCCCTATTGCTGTATTGCCGCGCAAGACCATGCCAGAGGACGACCATGAACGTGCAGGACATCATCTACGCCATTTCCAACAAGGTCGACATCGACCCGACGACGATGGAGAAGGTAGTCGGCACGATCCTGTCGGTGCTGCAGCACGAGACGGAGGGCACGAGCGTCGAGCAGTTGTTCGACAAGATGCCCGGATCGCTGGAGCTGGCCCGGAAATACGACGTGATGGCTGACAGCGCGGCGACGGGCGGCGACGGCCTGCTCGGCTCGCTCACTTCCGCCCTCGGCGGCGCGCTGGGCGAAAAGGCTGGCGCCCTGGTCAAGGGCATTTCGCAGCTCCAGGAATCGGGCCTGTCGCTGGAGGATATCCAGAAGGCCGGCGCCGAACTGATCGAGCAGGCCAGGGCAGCCGCCGGCCCCAAGGCGGTCAATCAGGCGCTCGCCCAGGTGCCGAGCCTGAAAGGCCAGTTGGGATTGTAGGAGGATTCGCGGCGGGCATGTGCCGTCGTCATCCCGGAACGGCCTTGCGAGCGGAGCGAGGAAAGACGTATCCGGGATCCATTCCGGAACGTCGGCCAGGTCACGGAATGGATCCCGGCTCTCGCCAGGCGCCCTACGGCCGCTCGGCAGCGGCCGGGATGACGACGGACTTCCCTTTCTGAACCCGCCCTATTTCCCGAGCGTCCAGGCCATTACATAGTCGCCGGCCTTGGTGCCGACGGAGCCGTGGCCGCCGGCGACGATCAGCACGAACTGCCGGCCGTCGGCGGTCGTGTAGGTCATCGGCGTCGATTGCCCGCCGGCCGGCAGGCGCGCTCGCCAGATCTGCTTGCCGGTGGTGAGATCATAGGCGCGCAGATAATCGTCCACCGCGGCGCCCAGGAAGACGACGCCGCCGGCGGTGATTATCGGCCCGCCGATGCCCGGCACGCCGACCCTGAAGGGCAGCGGCAGCGGCGTCATATCCATTGTCGTGCCGTTGCGGTGCTTGTAGTTCACCTTGCCGGTCTTCAGGTCGGCGCCGGCGACATAGCCCCAGGGCGGCGCCTGGCAGGGAATGCCGAGCGGCGACAGGAACGGCCCCATGATGACGGCATAGGGCGCGCCCTCGTTGCGGTTCAGCCCCTGTTCGCTGCCCCTGCCCTCGTCGTCGGGTGGCGGCACCTGGTCGCGCGGCACGAGCTGTGACTTGAAGGCAAGATAGGTCGGCATGCCGAACATCACCTGCCGGACCGGATCGACCGCCACGCCGCCCCAGTTGAACGTGCCGAAATTGCCGGGATAGACCAGCGTGCCCTGCAGCGAGGGCGGCGTATAGCGACCCTCGTAGCGCAGGCCGTGGAACTCGATGCGGCAGGCGAGTTGGTCGAACAGGGTGATACCCCACATGTCGGCGCCCGTCAGCGGCTTCGGACTGAAGGAGAGCGCGGATTCCGGCTGCGTCGGCGCCGTGTGGTCGCCCTCGATCGCGCCGCCGGGCGCCGGCACCTCCTTGACCGGCACGATCGGCTCGCCGGTCTCGCGGTTCAGCACATAGATGTCGCCCTGCTTGGTCGGGCCGACCAGCGCCGGCACCACGCCGCTATCGGTGGTGATGTCGACCAGCGAGGGCTGCGCCGGCACATCCATGTCCCACAAATCGTGATGCACGGTCTGGCGAACCCAGCGCAATTTGCCGGTGGCGAGGTCCAGCGCGACGATGGAGGAGGAAAACTTCTCGACGTTCTCGCTGCGGTTCATGCCGAGCTGGTCGGGCGTCTGGTTGCCGAGCGGGATGTAGACCAGGCCGAGTTTTTCGTCGGCGCTGGCCGTCGACCACATGTTGGGCGAGTTGTGGGTGTATTCCTGGCCGGGCGGCAACGGCGCCGTCTCGTCCGGATTGCCGGAATCCCAGTTCCAGACAAGCTGGCCGGTCTCGACGTCGAAGGCGCGGATGACGCCGGACGGCTCCTCGGTGGAATAATTGTCGTTCACCGCCCCGCCGACGATGATCTTGCCGCCCGCGATCAGCGGCGCCGAGGTCGAGTAGTAATAGCCGGCCTTCGGGTACGGCATATTGGTCATCAGGTTCAGCGTGCCCTGCTCGGCGAAGCCGAGGCAGACCTGTCCGTTCGCGGCATCGAGCGCGATCAGGCGCGCGTCCGAGGTCGGCAGGTAGACGCGCTCGGCGCAAGCGCCACCGGCCGCCACCGTGGCGTCATGGTAATAGGCCACGCCGCGGCAGGTCTGGTGCTGGCGGGCGGCTTCCAGTCCGACCTTGGCGTCGAAGCGCCATTTCTCCTTGCCGGTCGCCGCGTCGAGCGCGATGGCGAGGTTGTGCGGCGTGCACAGATAGAGCGTGTCGCCGATTTTCAACGGCGTCACCTGGTAGGTCGTTTCGGTCACGTCGTCCGGACCGCGTATGTCGCCGGTGCGAAAGGTCCAGGCCGGCTCCAGCTTGGTGACATTGTCGACGGTGATCTGGTCCAGCGGCGAATAGCGCTGGCCGAACTCGGTGCGACCGTAGAAATGCCATTCGCCGGGCGGCACGTCGCCGCCGAGATTGGGCGCTTCGGCGAGCTTTTCCGTCGGCAACGAACCGGCAAGATCATAAGGATCGGCCGACATGGAATAGCCGGCGACGGCAATCGAGGCCAGCACGGCGAAGATCAGCGGCGCGCGGCCGTCGCGGCCGACAAGCTTCTTGCGTACCCACGGCGTCAAGAGCCACAGCGCGATGAGCACGATGACGCCGCCACGCGGGCCGAGCGACCACCAGTCGAAGCCGGCTTCCCAGACGGCCCAGATCAGCGTCGCGAGGATGATGGCGGCGTAGAGCCAGAGCGCGGCGGTGCGGCGACGCCAGACCAGCCAGGCGGCGACGAGGAAGGCAAGGCCGACAACCAGGTAGTACCAGCTTCCGCCGAGCGCGATCAGCCAACCGCCGCCGATGCCGAGATAAAGTCCGATGAGGGTGAGCATGATGGCGGTGACGAGGATGGCCAAGACAAGCCTCCTATGCTGCGGATGCGACTGCGCGGATGGGCTATCAATGCCCACCCGGCCATTCCGTTCCTGCCCGCGGCCAGCTTTTCCCTGCGGGCGGGCGGTGTCAAGCCGGACACCGAGGGTTGCAGGGCAATCGCATTTGGCGTCACACCCCCACCCCTAACCCCTCCCCACAAGCGGGAGGGGGACTTTGCAGCAGGACCACAGCCTCCCAATATCGGCGATTTCATGCGGGACGACCGTGTCGGCGTCTCCCTCCCCCTTGTGGGGAGGGAACAAGGGTGGGGGTGCGGGACCGTCGAAAATTCCATATGCGATTGCCCTGCCGAAGGTTGGGGGTCTCAATGTGAATTTCGGGTTACGACCCCATTGCGGACGTTCAAACGTCACGGTCGGATTTCTGAAGCCGCCCTATCTTGTGAGCTCAGCTCTGGCTAGGCTGCGCTTGGGGAGGACCTACAGCTTTTGGCGAATACGACGCGATACAATACAAGCAGCCTCAGAGCGAACCTGAGGTGGCGAGAACCGCAAATCGCATGCATTCTCCTACAACTTCCTGATTCCTATCGTGACAACCAGAACGCGAAGCCAGCATGCAGCAGCCCGATCTCTCATTTAAGTCGGACCTTGTCCGTCGCGTGCGCAATCTCGCCCTTGGACCGAAAACACCGTCGAACGCCCTGATCCCTATCTTCGAGGCGATATACAACTCTCTGCATGCGATCCAGGATCGCTTCGGAGATCAGTGGTGCAGCAGCGGCCGCATCGCCGTCGCGATGATCGACTTTGGCGGGTCCTCACCGAGCATCGAGATTCGCGATAACGGAGTCGGGCTGGACGAGGAGAACTTCACGTCATTCCGGACCTACGACAGCGATCATAAGGTCAGGCGGGGCGGAAAGGGCGTGGGGCGTTTGTCTTGGCTGAAGGTTTTTGATCAGGCGGAAGTCTCAAGCGACTTCCGTGGTGACGACGGAACTATGTACCGACGGCGATTTACCGTCGCGCTTGACAATGCCAATCCGATCAGGGGCTACTCCCTAGTTCCATCCGAGGCTACTGCACCCGGAACGTCCGTCCGGCTGGTGAGGATGAGAGCGGAATACGTCCGGCACATGCCGACGAAGATGGATACGATTGGGACTGTCAGGAATTCTGTGCGTGAGGCCGGTTTCGTCACTGGTTGACGAAC
>CAZBBT010000051.1:0-3659 GCA_964490065.1 uncultured Mesorhizobium sp.
GCCTACGAGCCCTACAAGGGCGAACTGCCCGGCCGCGTCAACGGCGTCCTGATCTCCAACGACCAGGGCGAGGCGGTGGCCTACGCGCTGTTCAACTTGGAGGATCGCGGCCCGATGGTCATCGACGCGGGCGTCAAGGTCTACCAGGGCATGATTATCGGAATCCACTCCAGAGACAACGACCTCGAAGTGAACGTGCTCAAGGGCAAGAAGCTGACCAACATCCGCGCCGCCGGCAAGGACGAGGCGGTCAAGCTCACCCCGCCGGTGCGCATGACGCTGGAGCGGGCGCTGGCCTGGATCCAGGACGACGAACTGGTCGAGGTGACGCCGAAATCGATCCGGCTGCGCAAGCTCTATCTCGACCCGAACGAGCGCAAGCGCTTCGAGAAGCAGAAGGTGGCCGGCGCGGCGTAGGCTGCGACTTCAGGCTCGCTCGACACCGGCGAGCTTGCTGGCCGCCAGCAGTTTCTTGTCCAGCGTGGCCAGCGGCAAGTTGCGCCGCAAGGCCAGCTCCAGATAGGCAGCGTCGTAGGGCGTCAAGTCGTATCTATCGGCAAGGTCCAGCGTCGCCGTCCAGGCTTGGCGGATGGTGGTCGTATCGATCTCAATCGCCGGGCGTGACAGGTCCTGCAGGGACTCGTCGCGGTAGGTCCGGTCGATGCGTCGCCTGAGCAAAGCCGTGCGAAAGCCGTTGGCAATCTCCAGCCGCCAATGCACCGGCACGGTCGCGCCTTCGATGGTTACGCGATTGAAAACGGACTCGGATTCGGGCGACACTTCATCCTGGAAATACCAGGGCAAGGTGATCGAGGCATCGATCACAATGCTCGTTTGCGCCCTTCGTCGATGAGTTCGCGGATGGAGATTCCGCCGAGCGTGACCCCCTTGCGGCGCTCGCGAATGCGGGCGACCGCCGCCTGAGCTTCCGCCAGTCTGTCGGGGGCCGCGGGCGCGACGAGCCTTGCCACCGGCTTGCCATGGCGGGTAATGGTGATCTCCTCTCCCCGTTCGACCATGTCGAGCAGCGAGCCGAGCCTGTTCTTGGCATCGAAGGCACCAACGGTGCGCATAAAGTTCATGTCCTGATTTAAGCTAGCTTAAGCTAGTCATTTTGTGAGGAGAAGACAAGTTTTCGGCTATGGGTTTAGACAGGCAGCGGCTCCGCTGCCTGTCCATCAGGCGAGGGGAACCGGGCCGCCGGATCTCTCGCCAGGGCCTCGACGGTGTGGTCCTGAAGCCTGCGCGTCACCGCCGCCAGCTCACCTTCCAGCGCCGCGGGGGGCACCGGTGCGCCGACGGTGATGGAGACGCGGCTGCCCCGCTTGTTCAGGAGCTCATGGAAAATGGTTATGTCGCGAAGTTCGGTGGACCACCGCGACAGCAGGTAGAACAGCCCGGAATTGCGCGCCGCAATATGCACCGGAACGATCGGCACGGCGTAACGCCGTGCGAGTTGCACCGTGGAATTCTGCCAGGGCCGTTCCGTCAGCCGTCCGTCGTGCCAGTAGGCTATCCGGCCGGATGGAAAGAGCACGACGGCCCGTTCGTCCGCAAAGGCGCGCGCGGTTTCCGTCAGCGTGTCGCGGCTCTTGGCGTGCGTTTTCTCGCCCGGTCGCCATTCCACCGGAATGAGAACCTCGCGAAAGCGCGGCGCGACACGCAGCGCGTCGCGATTCGCGAAGATAGCCATATCCGGCCGGCGCCTCTTCAGGGCGTCGAATATGGCGATCCCGTCGGCGATACCGGTCGGATGGTTTGGCGCCAGAATGAACGCGCCCTGCCTGGGGATGCGACCTTCCCCGGTGAGGTCGATGTCCAGCGACAGCAGACCGCTTATGTGTTCCATCGCGTCGTGACCCGACATTGTCGCGACGGCGTCGGCCATCCGCACGGCCTCATGATAGTGAAGGAAGCGAAGCAGGAGCGGCCGCAGGACGGACCACGACAACCGGCGCGACAGCGTTTGCGCGCGCTCCGCGATGAGTTCGTCGATGACGTGGCGGCTGGGCGGCCCGTAAGGATGAGCGATTGCCGTGGAGTCGACTGCGTGCGAGCCCGCCTCTTCGAAATTCATGCGCTGCTCCCCTCGACTCGACCGCGTGTGTCATTCGCAAGGTGGGATTCGGACTAAGGTGGGGTGTCGCGCCCAGCCTGTCGAGAACACAAAAGAAAACATCCGCAAATCTTGAGAGAGCGGATCGCACGCCGCACGCCGCTCTCTCTGGACGGTGAAATAAGGCGCGCTGCGCCTTGGCGCCTTCCGGTTTCCAACCTACCGATGCCGCGCAACAGGACCGTGACCGTGCCCCATCCCAGGAACCCGACATCGCCCCTGCTGGCCATTCTGGTCTGCACGCTGGGCATTTTTCTGCTTTCGGCGATGGACGCGGCCGTGAAGGGCCTCGTCGTAATCATCGGCGCCTACAACACGCTTCTGTGGCGTTCCGCCTTCGCCACGGCGGTCGCCGGTGCCGCCTGGTCTGCCACCACGTCCGTCCGTCCGACGCCGGAAGCGCTGCGGCTCCATGTCCAGCGGGGCGTGGTCGTCAGCTTCGTCGCGCTGAGCTTCTTCTTCGGTCTGGGGCGCCTGCCGCTGGCCGAGGTGATCGCGCTCTCCTTCATCGCGCCGCTGGTGGCCCTGTTTCTTGCCGCGATCCTGCTGGGCGAACGCATCGGCCGCACCGCGGTATGGGCCTCGTTCGTCGGCCTGATGGGCGTGATCGTCATCATGGCCGGAAAATTCGGCCGGACCGGTTACGCGCCCGATGCCGTCCTCGGCGTGGCGGCCGTCATCGTCTCGGCGGTGCTCTACGCCTACAATCTGATCCTGGCGCGCCGGCAGGCTCTGGTGGCGAAACCGCTGGAGATCGTGTTCTTCCAGAATCTCGTCGTCGGCGTGACGCTGGGCCTTGCCGCTCCGTGGCTGGGAACCAGCTTGCCGCAGACGCTATGGCTGCCGCTGGCCGGCGTAACGGCACTGGCGCTCGGCGGGCACGCCATGATGAGCTGGGCCTACGCACGCGCCGAGGCGCAATATCTCATCCCGACCGAATATTCGGCTTTCGTCTGGGCCATCATCCTCGGCTGGGTGTTCTTCCATGAGCCGGTCACGTGGACCACCTTTGCCGGCGCCGCGCTGATCATCGGCGGCTGCCTGATCGCTTCGCGCGCCAGGCCGAAACTGGCCGAGCCGATCGAGGCGGCGGCGGTGTGACCGCCTTGCGCGAATTGCAGGACGTGGCGTAGTCTGGCGCCATGCACCTCGCCTCGCTCCTCATCTTCGCCGCCGCCCTTTTCGTCGCCGCAGGCTCGCCCGGTCCGTCGATCGCGGCACTCGTCGCGCGCGTGATCGCAAAAGGGTTCCGCGACGTCTTTCCGTTTCTGCTCGCCATGTGGATCGGCGAGGGCATCTGGCTGTCCTTCGCCGTCTTCGGCTTGGCGGTCGTGGCGCAGACCTTCCATTTCGCCTTCGTCGTGGTGAAGTGGATCGGCGTCGCCTATCTCGCCTGGCTCGCCTGGAAGATGTGGACCGCGCCGGTCGAGGCCAGGGCGGGCGAACTGCCCAGGGAGGACTCGCCGGCAAAACTGTTCTTCGCCGGCATGGCCGTCACGCTCGGCAATCCCAAGATCATGATGTTCTACCTGGCGCTGCTGCC
>CAZBBT010000051.1:3759-18863 GCA_964490065.1 uncultured Mesorhizobium sp.
TGGCCGTCACGCTCGGCAATCCCAAGATCATGATGTTCTACCTGGCGCTGCTGCCCACCATCATCGACCTCGCTTCGGTCACCATGGTCGGCTGGCTGGAACTGGTCGCGACCATGGCCGTGGTGCTGGTGGCCATCGACCTCACCTGGGTTCTGGCGGCGGCGCAGGCGCGCAAGCTCCTGAAAAGCCGCCGCGCCATGAAGATCGCCAACCGCGTCAGCGCCGGCACCATGGCCGCGGCAGCGGCGGCAATCGCGGCGCGGTCGTAGTCTTTCCTCGCCCCGTTTACGGGGGGTTGAGGAGCGGTCTGCGAAGCAGGCGAAAAGCCAATTGCTTGGCTTTTCGAGTGACGAACGCCGGCAGGCAGGTGAGGGCGGCGTAAGCCTTCCCAAGTGGGGCGCTGCCCCTCATCCGGCCCGGAGCCTGTCCTCGGGCCGGCCAAAGGCCGGACCCGTGGGTGACACCTTCTCCCCGTAAACTGGGAGAAGGAAGGAAGAAAGCTATCGCGCCATCTTGTGATATTCCGCGTTCGGCCGCATGTCGATGGCGGCCGCCAGCCGGTTCGACATGTTGAAGAAGGCGGCAGTCGAGGCGATGTCCCAGATGTCGCGGTCGGAAAAGCCGGCATCGCGCAGGGCCTGCCGGTCGGCCTCGACCATCTTCGCCGGCTCCTCTGTCAGCTTGACGGCGAAGTCCAGCATCGCCTTCTGACGCGCGGACAGATCGGCGGCGCGCCAGTTCATCACCATCATCTCTCCAAAAGCCGGGTCGCCGGACAGTTGCCTCACAGCCGCGCCATGCGCGGTCAGACAGTAGTAGCAATGGTTGATCGAGGAGACGGCGACGGCGATCATCTCGCGCTCCAGCTTCGAAAGGCCCGAATCGCCCAACATCAGGTCGTTGTAGGTGTCGGTGAAGGCGCGCAGCTTCTTCTCGTCGAAGGCGTAGGAAAGCAGCACGTTCGGGACCAGGCCGAGCTTCTCGTCGCATTTGGCGAAATAGGCTTTGGTGGCGTCGCTCAATTCCGCCATCGGCAGGTCGAGCGCAGTGATCTTTTCAGCCATCTTTTTCTCCTTCGCGGTCGGCTCCGGCGGGTGTCCGGGTTTGAATCGGTTTTATTATCGAAACGCCGTCAAACCACGGTCGCAAATTCCGGATCATCTGGCTACGATGTTTGAAAAGCATCGACGGGAGGGACTTTGCGTCATGGCCAGCCTGAAATCCGCAGTCAAGCCGAAGAAAACCGCTGGGGCGGCAAAGGCAACGGCAAAGGCGGGCGACGGACCGGGCGGGCTTGCCGAACATCTGCTCGGCCGGGCCCCGGCCGAAGACGTCGCCGCCTATGAGGCCGCGGACCTCAAAAAGGCGACCGATCTCGCCGCCCGCGCCGTTGTGCGCCACAGGGCCGACGAGAGCGTCGTCGCCATCGACGCCGATTCCGGAGTTGCCCGCCAGGGCCGGCCGCTGTCCGTGATTACCGTCGTCAACGACAACATGCCGTTCCTGTTCGATTCGATCCTCGGCGAGATCACCGACACGGCGGGCGAACCGACCTTCGTGACCCATCCGGTGCTGGCGGTGCGGCACGGCAAGGCCGGCGTCGAGGAAATCCTCGGCGACGGCGGATTGGCCAGGGACAGCGACGAGCGCGATCGCCTCAGCGTCGTCCATGTCCACATCCCGCGCCTCACCGCCGAGCAGGCCCGCGCCCTGGAAGGGCGTCTCGAGACGATGCTGGCGCAGGTGCGCTACGCCACGCGAGACTGGAAGCCGATGCTGGCCCGCCTCGACCAGGCGATCTCGGAATTCCGCTATGCGCCCATCCCGCTCGACAAGAAAAGCGTGGCGGAAGCCATCGCCTTCCTCGAATGGCTGCGCGACGACAATTTCACCTTCCTCGGCATGCGCGAGTTCAAGTATACGGGCGGCGAGAAGAGCGGCGAACTGGAGCGCGCCGACAAACCCGGCCTCGGCATCCTGACCGACCCGAATGTGCTGATCCTCAGGCGCGGCACCGAGGCGGTAACGACGACGCCCGAGATCCGCGCCTTCCTGCACGGGCCGGAACCGCTGATCGTCACCAAGGCCAATGCCAAGTCGGTCGTCCACCGCCGCATCTATCTCGATTACATCGGCGTCAAGACCTACACGGCAAAGGGCGTGCTGTCGGGCGAACTGCGCATCGTCGGCATGTTCACCTCGACCGCCTACACGCGCTCGGTAATGAAGATCCCCTATCTGCGCATGAAGGCCGAGACGGTCATCGCCAAGTCCGGCTTCAATCCGCACGACCATTCCGGCAAGGCGCTCATCAACGTGCTGGAAAGCTATCCGCGCGACGAACTGTTCCAGGTGCCGGTGCCGATCCTGCGCAAGCATGCCGAGGCGATCCTGGCGCTGTCGGAACGGCCGCGGGTGCGCGCGCTGGTGCGCGCCGACCAGTTCGACCGCTTCGTCTCGATCCTCGTCTTCGTGCCGCGCGACCGCTACGATTCGGTGGTGCGCGAGAAGATCGGCGCCTACCTCAAGACCGTGTTCGACGGCCGGCTCTCGGCCTACTACCCCGCCTTCCCGGAAGGCGGGCTTGCCCGCGTCCACTTCATCATCGGCCGCTCCGGCGGCAAGACGCCGAAAGTCGAGCAGGCGACGATCGAGGCGGCGATCCGCGACATCGTGCGCACCTGGGACGACGCGCTGGCCGAAGCGGCGGAAGCCTCCGGCGCCGGGCCGGAACTGCGCGCCATCGCCGCGCGCTTCCCCGAAAGCTACCGCGATTCCTTCACGGCCACTCAGGCGCTGGTCGACGCCGGCCGCATCGCGAAGATCGACGCCGCCAACCCGATCGCCATCGATTACTACCGCGACGCCGGCCAGACGGACGGGCAGGCATCGCTGAAGATCTACCACCATGGCGAGCCGGTGGCGCTCTCCCGGCGCGTGCCGGTGCTTGAGAATATCGGCTTCCGCGTCATCTCCGAACGCACCTTCGAGGTCGGCGACGGGCCGGACAAGGTCTTCGTCCACGACATGGAGCTGGAGAACGCCTATGGCGGGCCGATCGACCTGAAGGACGGCGGCGCCCTGTTCGAGGACGCCTTCCTCGGCGTGTGGCGCGGCGACGTCGACAATGACGGCTACAATGGGCTGGCCCAGACCGCCGGCCTGTGGTCGAACGAGGTGATGGTGCTGCGCGCCTATGGCCGCTATCTGCAGCAGGCCGGCATCCCGCAGAGCCAGGAGGCTATCGCCGCCGCGCTCAACCGCTATCCCGACATCGCCCGCGGCCTGCACGCCCTGTTCGTTGCCCGGCTCGGCCCCGAGGCCGAAGGCGAGGGCGCGGTGACGGCCAAGCATCTCAAGGCCAAGATCAAGGATGCGCTGGAGGAGGTGCCGTCGATCGACGACGACACCATCATCCGCCGCTACCTCAACCTGATCGAGGCCTCGCTTCGAACCAACCATTTCGTCGAGGGCAAGAAGGAAAAGGGCCAGTCGCTGGCCATCAAGCTCGATTCGCGCGCCGTCGACGGCCTGCCCGAGCCACGCCCCTGGCGCGAGATCTTCGTCTACGGCTCGGAGGTCGAGGGCGTCCATTTGCGCTTCGGCCCGGTGGCGCGCGGCGGCCTGCGCTGGTCGGACCGCGCCGCGGACTACCGCACCGAGGTGCTGGGCCTGGTCAAGGCGCAGCAGGTCAAGAACGCCGTCATCGTGCCGGTCGGCGCCAAGGGCGGCTTCTACCCCAAGAAGCTGCCAGTCGGCGGCACCCGCGACGCGATCTTCGAGGCCGGCCGCGCCGCCTATATCAACTACGTGTCGAGCCTGCTCTCCATCACCGACAATATCGGCGTCGACCATGTCATCCCGCCGCAAGGCGTGTTGCGCCGCGACAGCGACGACCCCTATTTCGTCGTCGCCGCCGACAAGGGCACGGCGACCTTCTCAGACACCGCCAACGCCATCAGCCAGGCGCATGATTTCTGGCTGGACGACGCCTTCGCTTCCGGCGGCTCGGCCGGCTACGACCACAAGAAGATGGGCATCACCGCCAAGGGCGGCTGGGAAGCGGTGAAGCGGCATTTCCGCGAGATGAACCGCGACATCCAGTCGTCCGCCTTCACCTCGGTCGGCGTCGGCGACATGTCCGGCGACGTGTTCGGCAACGGCATGATGCTGTCCGACCAGACGAAACTGATCGCCGCCTTCGACCACCGCGACATCTTCATCGATCCGGACCCCGATCCGGCTGCATCCATGGCCGAGCGCAAGCGGCTCTTCGCCCTGCCGCGCTCCTCCTGGCAGGACTACGACAAGGCGAAGCTGTCGCCGGGCGGCATCATCGCCTCGCGGGCGCAGAAGTCGATCACCCTCAAGCCCGAGGCGGCAAGCGCGATCGGGCTGGACAAGACCGTCGCCACGCCGGCCGAAATCATGAACGCCATCCTCAAGGCGCCGGTCGACCTTCTGTGGTTCGGCGGCATCGGCACCTATGTCAAGGCGTCGACCGAGAGCAACCAGGACGCCGGCGACCGCGCCAACGACGCCATCCGGGTCAATGCCGGCGAGATCCGCGCCAAGGTCATCGGCGAGGGCGCCAATCTTGGTGTCACCCAGCGCGGCCGCATCGAGTTCGGCCTCGCCGGCGGCCGCTGCAATTCAGACGCCATCGACAATTCCGGCGGCGTCAACTGCTCGGACGTCGAGGTCAACATCAAGATCGCGCTGGCCGCCGCCATGCGCAAGGGAACGCTGGCCCGGCCGGCGCGCAACAAGCTGCTTGCGGAGATGACCGACGAGGTCAGCCGGCTGGTGCTGGCCAACAACTACGAGCAGACGCTGGCCCTGTCGCTGGCGCGCAAGCGCGGGCTGGCCGACATCGCCCACCAGGGCCGCTTCATGGCGGCGCTGGAGGCGCGCGGCCTGCTCGACCGCGCCGTGGAGAACCTGCCGTCGGCGGCAGCCCTTGCCGAGCGCGAGGCGCGCGGCGAGCCGCTGACCAGGGCCGAGCTCGGCGTGCTTCTGGCCTATGCCAAGATCGTGCTGTTCTCCGATATCGTGGCGAGCGACGTGCCGGACGAGGCGCATTTCGACCGCGACCTGATGGCCTACTTCCCCGACCGCATGGAGAAGAAATATGCCGCCGAGATCCACGGCCACCGGCTGCGCCGCGAGATCATCGCGCGTGTCGTCGCCAACGACCTCGTCAACCGCGGCGGGCCGTCCTTCGTCAATCGGTTGATGGAATCGTCAGGGCGCAGTGCCGCCGACGTGGTGCGCACCTTCGCGCTCATCCGCGACGGTTTTTCGCTGCCGGCGCTGTACGGCGAGATCGACGCGCTCGACAATCGCATCGACGGCCAGATCCAGCTCGACCTCTACCAGATGGTTAGCCGGCTGATCTATGTCGTGAGCGGCTGGTATCTGAAGAACGACGCAAGCACCGCGCCGCTGGCCGAGCGGATCGCGGCCCTGCAGGAAGCGCGCAAGGCGCTGGAGCCGAAACTGGTTTCGCTGCTTCCGGCCTATTCGCGCGAGCGCGTCGAGGAGCGGCGGCACGGCCTGTTCAAGGGCGGCACGCCCGAAAAGCTGGCGGAACGGCTGGCGTTGACGGAGCTTGCCGAGATGGTGCCGGACATCGCGCTCGCCGCGCGCGAGGCGAACGCCGAGATCGTCGCGACGGCCAAGGCCTATTTCGCCGTCTCCGACGCCTTCCGTATCCCGCGCATCGAGGAGGCGGCGCGCTCGATCACGGCATCGGACTATTATGACCAGCTCGCTTTGTCGCGAGCCACCGACACGATCGCCGCCGCCCGGCGCGGCATCGCGGTTGCGGCGCTCACGGCGCACGCCAAGGCGGACGATCCGGTAGCAAGCTGGCTCGAAGCCGGCGGCGAGCGGGTGGCGCGCATCCGCGAGCGGCTGCAGACGCTGACCGAAGGCGGCGACCTCACCGTCTCGCGCCTTTCGGTGGCGGCGGGCCTGATGGGCGATCTGACCATGTGAGGGCTTCCCCTCCCGCTCGAGGGGGTGAGAGCCCGGTTCGCGAAAGGCGAATTGAAAGGTCCGGTGGACCTTTCAAAGGGTTCGAACGCCCGAGGCCGTAGTCGAGGGCCCAAAGCGGCCGGGAGGGGTCGCCGGCCGTAGGACGGGTGGCTTCTTTGCGTCGGAGTGGTTGAGGTTAGCCATCTCCATCGATCCAGGGCAATCGCATAAAGCGGCGCACCCCCACCCCTAACCTTGCCGTGGCGAGCCACGGGTCTCGCCCGTCCTTCGGACCCCACAAGGGGGAGGGGAACTTTGCGGCGGCGCCACACAGCACGCGACCCTGGCGATTTGGGTCAAACGGCGGTGTCGGCGTCTCCCTCCCCCTTGTGGGGAGGGGACGGGGGTGGGGGTGCTCGACGCTCGAAAATTCCATATGCGCTTGCCGTGCCCTGCCGGGAGACAGAGCCGGCGCGCCGTCAGCCTGTGGACACTTCCGCAACCGCTGAAAAACAAACGCTCCAGCCTTTTCAGGCTGTTAAGGTCGCCAGACCGTTTTTTCTCGCCGCCATCTTTCCACACCCCCTTGCGCCTCCTCCATACTTGGCCCGCCCGAAATGGAGAGCGGAATGGAAGACTGGGACGGAGAAGCGAGCTGGAACCGCGATGTGCTGGAGCGCATCGTGGCGCTGCTGTTCGCGCTCGCCAGCCTGGCCGACCTTGCCGCCGGCGTTCCTTTCCTTCGCCGCCGGCAGGTGCTGAAGATTCTGAGCCACGGCGAGGTCGAGGCGCGGGCGTTCCTGTTCGGCGGCACGCCGATTCCGACCGATGCGTTGGAGAATACCGGCGACGCGGAGCGGCTTGCGATGCGCTTCCGGGCGCTGGCGCTGGTGCTGTGCGCCATGCTTACGCAGGCCAGACAGTTCGCGCTCCCGTGCGCGGCCTCCCCACAAGCCGGCCGGCTGGCGCACAAGATTTCCGGGCGGGTGCTTCGCTGGCGGAGTGCCCCGGCGCCGCCGCTGGCGCCCGACACGTCGTGAGGCGACGGCATGGCGCTCCGCCGAGCCAGGCTCGGCCATGCGCCGTCTCCGACTTCTCCTCGGGCCTTCACGGACCGGGAGCGTTCTTCGACAATAGCCAGGGCGGATTTCCGCAGCGTGGCAACGGAACGGCGCGCCTGTACCGCGACCCCACCCGCGTGCCGTGCGCGCCGCTCCCGTCGAGAAGGGCGGAAGCGCCTCAAATCACATTCAGTTCCCGGAACGGTCGCCCCTCGGCCACCCGCTCGTAGCCGAAAGCCGAGCAGTCGATCGTGCGGTAGCCGCCATGAATCAGAAATTCGGCCAGCGCCTTTCCCACCGCCGGTGCCTGCTGCAGCCCGTGGCCGGAGAAGCCGTTGGCGAAGATGAAGTTCTTCACCTGCGGATGCGGACCGATCACCGCGTTCTGGTCGAGCGTGTTGTAGTCGTAATGGCCGGCCCAGGCGCGCGTCATCTTGATCGCCTCGAAGGCGGGGATGCGGGTGGCGAGCACCGGCCAGATCGCCTCCTCGAAGAGATCCCAGCGCGGCTCGAAATCGGCCGGGTCGGCAGCCTGCTCGCCCTCTTCCGTTTCCGCGCCGCCGGTGAGGTAGACCGAGCCTTCCGGCCTGACATAGATGCCGCTCGGATCGACCAGCAGCGGCATGTCCTGGAACCTGTCGCGCGCCTCGAAGACGAAGACCGTGCGCTTGCGCGGCTCGACCGGCAGGTCGAGGCCGGCCATGGCAGCCACCTTGCCGGCATTCGGCCCGGCGGCGTTGACGATCGTGCCGGCTTCCAGCACTTCGCCATTGTCGAGCGTCACGCCGCCGACACGGCTGCCCGCGCGCGCGATACCGGTGACGGAGGCGGCCAACAGGTCGACATTCATGGTCCTGAGCGCCTTGCGGAACAATCCCAGCATGGCGTGCGCGTCGAACCAGCCCTCGCCGCTCCGGCCATAGGCGCCGGCGGAGATGCCCTCGGTCGAGAGCCAGGGAAAGCGCCGCGCCAGCGCCGTCGCATCCTCCAGCACGATATCGGCACCCTCGGCGATTTGCGCGGCATGATTGGCCTTGAGGATCGGCAGCCCCTCCTCGCCGGAGAGAATCAGGTAGCCGCCCTCGCGAAAACCGATATCGGCCTCGGCGCCGAATTCTTCCCGGAGTCGCCGGAACAGGCCAAGCGTGAACTGCGACAACCTTATGTTTTCGGGGATCGAGAACTGCTGGCGGATCGAGGCCATGGAGAGCGTCGTCGCCGCATGGGCGAACTGCGAATCCCGTTCGACCAGCGCAACCGAGCCTCCAAAGCCTTCCTTGCGCAGGGAATAGGCGAGCGCCGACCCGACGATCGCCCCACCGATGATGACAATGTCGTAGCGGGCCATGATGGTTCCGTGTTGTCGTGCAGAGTTGGCTGCAAAGCCATCGCGCGGCAAACTCTTGCAAGGGCCAGCGCCGGAAGGCAAGAAGACCAGATGACCCTTTATCGCCCCCGCCGCTCGGTGCTCTACGTTCCCGCCTCCAACGAGAAGGCGCTGGCCAAGATCGGCCAGTTGGCCTGCGATGCGGTCATCATCGACCTCGAGGATGCCGTCGCGCCGGAGGAAAAGGCGGCGGCACGAGCGCGGCTGGCCGGCATCTTCGCCTCTCTCCCGGCGCCCGGCAAAACGTCCAGGTGCGAGATGGTCATACGCATCAACCCGCTTTCCGGCGAATGGGGCAATGACGACCTCGCCGCCGCGATTGCCTGCGCGCCCGACGCCATCCTCTTGCCCAAGGTCGACACCGCCCGCGACATTCTCGAAGCCGGCGACGCGCTCGACGACGCGGCCGCGCCGGACGAAACCAGACTGTGGGCGATGATCGAGACGCCGAAAGCGCTCCTAAACAGCGGCGCCATCGCCGAGCTCGGCCGCGATCCGGCTTCGCGGCTGGCTTGTTTCGTTGCCGGAACGAACGATCTCGCCAAGGAGACGGGCGTTTCCGACCGCCGTCACCTGATGCCCTGGCTGATGCAGATGGTGCTGGCGGCCCGTGCCGGCGGGCTCGATCTTCTCGACGGCGTCTACAATGATTTTCGCGACGCGGACGGGTTTGGCCGCGAATGCACCGAGGCGGCAAGCATGGGTTTTGATGGCAAGACGCTGATTCATCCGGCCCAGATCGAGGCGGCCAACCGCGCCTTTTCGCCTTCCGAAATAGCCGTGATGCAAGCCCGCGCCGTCGTCGATGCTTTCGCCCGGCCTGAAAACGCCGGCAAGGGCGTCATCGCGCTGGACGGAAAAATGGTCGAACGCCTGCACCTCGCCCAGGCTGAAAAATTGCTGGCGAAGGCCGACGGCCTCGGCGCATGATGGCTCGAAAGCTCAGGACAGGACAGGACCCGATGCGACTCTACCGTTTCCTCACCGAAGTCGACGACGCCAAGTTCTGCCACAAGGTGACGGCGGCGCTGAACAAGGGCTGGCACCTCTACGGTTCGCCCACCTATGCCTACGACAAGAGAGGCAAGGTGATGCGCTGCGGCCAGGCGGTGGTGAAGGACGTCGAGGGCGAGGACTACAAGGCCGGCGAAACCAAGCTGAGTGACTGGTAGGAAGCG
The DNA here is from genome assembly GCA_964490065.1 of uncultured Mesorhizobium sp. Taxonomy (GTDB): domain Bacteria; phylum Pseudomonadota; class Alphaproteobacteria; order Rhizobiales; family Rhizobiaceae; genus Mesorhizobium. Next base: position 13,365 of record CAZBBT010000051.1, read on the forward strand.
TCGCTATAATCCGAGATTATTCCTCAACGCTTCATATTGGGCGAGCGAAGTGTCCGCCATCGCCTCATCCCGGTTCGAGGGCAAGTCTTCGAACGGGATCGGCTGATCAAACTGGCTGATGGTGAAATCCCATTTGATCCCGTCCACCCGATTGTAGAAATGCGCGCCGCCTGGCGTGTGGGTCTTCAATATGTCGCCGCCGAGGACGTCCTGGGCAACCAGGGCGCTGACGCTGCATTGTCCCTTGGCCGGGTTTTCCGGCTGCCATGCGCTCGCGGTCTCGCGATTCCATGCCGTCTTGAGCTTTTGTGGAACTGGACCGGGTCCATCGTCATTCGGCTGCTTCCTCGATCTTTTCCATGTCGTCGTCCGACAGGCCGAAATGGTGGCCGATCTCATGGATCAGCACATGGGTGACGATGTCGCCCAGCGTCTCCTCGTTCTCGGCCCAGTAGTCGAGGATCGCGCGGCGGTAGAGCGTGACGCGGTTCGGTCCCTCGCCGGTCGCCGGGTTCCAGCGCTCGGCGATGCCGCGGCCCTCGAACAGGCCGAGCAGGTCGAACGGCGTCTCCAGCGACAGGTCGTCCATGATCTCGTCGGTGGGGAATTCCGCCACCTGGATGACGATCTCTCCCGTCAGGCTGCGAAAATCCTCCGGCAGATGGGCATAGGCCTCCAGCGCCAGGAATTCGAGCTCCTCCAGTGAAGGCGACATTTCGCCATGCCAGGTGCGGGTCTTGTAGATGCGGGCCATTCTTCGTCCTTCAGTCCGCGGCATATAGGCTTTTGCGTTCGCCACGGCAAACGAACCCCCTATGCCTGACGATTTCTTGAGACTCGAGAGGAATAAATTCTTTTCGGACTCCGCTTGACTCTCGTTCCGCTCTCTGGAATCCATAGGAACATAACAGGAACAAATTGAGTGGAAGCCGACCGTCATGGCGAGCAGCGCCGTGGCGCGGGAGACTGTCTTTGCCCTGCGCCGTGAAATCGCGAGGATCGAGGGAACCTTGCCCGAGCGGCTCGCCGCGCCGGGCGAGGAGACCGTCCTGCTGCGCCGGCACGGCCGCCTTCTCGACCGTGCCGGCCTGCTCGCCACCGGCGTCCCGGCACTGGACGCGGCACTGGGCGGCGGTATCCAGAAGGCGGCGCTGACCGAAGTCCACGGCCGCCAGGTCCGCGATGCCGGAACGGTCGCGGGTTTCGTGCTGGCGCTGGTCAGCCTGCTCCTGAAGCAGGCCTTGGCGGCGCCGGCGCTGTGGATCGGCACCTCCGGCTTCTTCGCCGAGGCCGGCCTGCCCTATGCGCACGGACTTCTGAAACTGTTCGGGATCGCGCCAAAGGATCTGCTTTTCGCCGAGGCCCCGAAACCGGTCGACGCGCTCTGGATCGCCGAGGAGGCGGCAGCACTGAAGGAACTCGCCGCCGTCATCCTCGAATTGCCCGGCAACCCCAGACAGCTCGACCTCACCGCGACGCGCCGGCTGCACCGCCGCGCCGTCGAGGCCGGGCGCCCCGTCTTTCTTCTCAGGCAATCGGCCGAGGTGGGGGCGACGGCGGCGCCCCTGCGCTTTGTCGTCGAGCCGGCGCCGGCCGGAATGCGAAAAATCCTTGGCCGACCGCTTGCCGGCTCGATCGGCCCGCCGGCCTTCGCCGTCACGCTCGACAAGAACCGCCTCGCGCCTCCGGCGCGCTTCGTTCTGGAATGGAACGCCGATGAACGCACATTTGGACATCGTCCCCCGGAAAACAGAAATGAACGCCAGGATCGAGCCCATGATTCCGACCGCCACGGCAGGCCGCAGGATCCTGTCGCTCTGGTTTCCTTGCCTCGGCACCGATCGGATATGGCGGCAGCGGCTGGGTCGCGCCTGGCATATGGCGAGTTCCGCTTTCCCACCGCTGCTGGTCGGCAAACGTGACGGCAACGTCGAGCGTATCGCCGCGCTGGACCGCCGCGCCGAGGCATTGAAGCTGAAGCGCGGCATGGGCGTCGCCGACGCGCGCGCCATGCATCCTTCGATCGAGATCGTCGAGGCCGATCCGGAAGCCGACCGCCGCCTGCTGGAAGGCCTCGCCGATTGGTGCGACCGTTACACGCCGCTGGTGGCTCTGGACGGCGCCGACGGCTTGTTCCTCGACATCACCGGCTGCAGCCATTTGTTCGGCGGCGAGGAGGCGCTTGTCGCAGACATGCTGCGGCGCTTTTCCGAGCAGGGCCTGGAGGCGCGCGCCGCCGTCGCGGGGACGGCCGGCGCGGCCTGGGCCGTCGCCCGCTTCCACGGCAATGCCGTGCTGGCGAACGGTGTGGAAACCGATTGGCTTGCGCCCCTGCCGCCGGCAGCGCTTCGCCTCGACGCTGCCATCTGCACGGCGCTCGACAGCGTCGGCCTGCGCACGATCGAGGCCGTCATGGCCGCCCCGCGCGCGCCCCTGGTCCGCCGCTTCGGCAAGGCGCTGATCCTGCGGCTCGACCAGGCGTTCGGCGTGAGTGACGAGGCGCTGTCGCCGCGCCTGGTCGTACCGGAACTCTCGGCCGAGCGGCATCTGGCCGAGCCCATCGTGACCATGGAGGATATCGAGCGCCTCATCCTGCTGCTTGCCGGCGCTCTCGAGGAAGCCCTGGAGCGCCGCGCCGCCGGCGCGCTCGCCCTGCGGCTTTTCCTGTTTCGGGTCGACGGCGCCGTCGCCCGGCTTTCCGTCGGCCTGTCGCGGCCGACGCGGGAGCCGATCCGGATTGCAAAACTGTTTCACGAGCGGCTTGCCGCACTTGGCGCTGGCCTCGACGCCGGCTGCGGCTTCGATCTGGTCAGGCTTACCGTGCCGTCGATCGCCCCGCTCGATGCGCGGCAGGTCGATCTCGGTGACGAAAGCCGCGATTCCGATGCCGACCTCGCATTGTTCGTCGACCGGGTCTGCGCCCGCCTCGGCCGTACCGCGATCCGCCGGCCGGTTCCTGTCGCCAGCCATCTGCCGGAACGGGCGGTCGCCTTTTCCGCCTTTGCAGAAGCACCCGCGGCGAATGCACATGAAGCCATTCCAGCAGCGACCGAACGGCCGCTGCGCCTGCTGCGCCGGCCCGAGCCCGTCGAGGTCGTAGCCGAGGTGCCGGAAGGTCCGCCGCGCAATTTCCGCTGGCGCCGCGCGCAATACCGCATTGCCCGTGCCGAAGGGCCGGAGCGCATTTCCCCGGAATGGTGGCTGGAGAATTTTCTCCCTGTCGAAAAGAAGGAGGACGAGACAGACGAGGCTTACGAAACCCGCCGCAAGCAGGCCGTCGAGGAAAGACCGGCACGCCGGACCCGCGATTATTTCCGCGTCGAGGACACCGAAGGTCGACGCTACTGGCTCTACCGGCAAGGTCTTTACGGCCTGTCGGAAGAACCGCCGCGCTGGTTCCTGCACGGAGTCTTCGCATGAAACCGGAGCCGCCGTCCAACACGCCGATTGAGCCGCGCTACATCGAATTCGGCGCGCAATCGAATTTTTCTTTCCTGCGCGGCGCCTCGCGGCCGGAGGAACTGGTGGTCGCCGCCTGCCTGCTCGGCCATGCCGGCATGGGCCTGGCCGACCGCAACACGGTCGCCGGCGTGGTGCGCGCCTGGAGCCAATCGAAGTTCATCCAAAGCAAGGAAGGCGCAGAAAAATCCTTCGGCCCGTTTCACCTGCCTTATCATCCCGGCTGCCGCCTCGTCTTCGGCGACGGCACGCCGGACATCCTCGCCTATCCGCAGGACCGCGCCGGTTGGGGCCATCTGTGCCGCATGCTGACCCAGGCCAATCTGCGGGACGAGACCGAGAAGGGCAAAACACTCCTCAAGCGGAGTGAACTCTGGGAGTGGGGCGACCGCATGTCGTTGGCGGTCCTGCCCGATCTTGCCGTCGATGAAGAGGCGACGCTCACCCTGTTGCGCGGCCTGCGCCATCGCTTTGGCGCGGCTACCCGCCTTGCCGTGGCGCCAGGCTATCATGGCGACGACCGGTTACGGCTGGAAAAGGCGGCCGCCCTGGCCGAGGCGGCGAACATGCCGCTGATGGCGACCAACGACGTACTCTATCACGCACACGAGCGCCGGCCGCTGCAGGACGTGCTGACCGGCATCCGGCTGGGCAGGACCGTCGCCGAAACCGGTTTCGCGCTGGAGGCCAATGCCGAGCGCCACATGAAGCCGCCGGCGGAGATGGCGCGCCTGTTTCAGCGGTATCCGCAAGCGCTTGCCGAGACGCGGCGTTTCGCAGCCGAACTGAAATTCTCGCTCGATCAATTGAAACACAACTATCCCGAGGAGACCACCGAAGCTGGCGTAGACCCACAGACCGAACTGGAGCGGCTGACCTGGGAAGGCGCGCACCGGCGCTACCCTAAGGGCGTCCCGGAAAAGATCCAGAAACTCATCCCCGAGGAACTGGCGCTCATCGCGGAGAAAAAATACGCGCGCTATTTCCTGACCGTGAATGACCTCGTGCGCTATGCACGCTTGGACGAGGTGAACGTGCTGTGCCAGGGGCGCGGCTCAGCGGCCAACTCCATCGTCTGCTTCTGCCTCGGCATCACCGAAGTGGACCCTATGCTGATGAAGGTGGAACTTCTGCTCGACCGCTTCATCTCGACCGAACGCGACGAGCCGCCCGACATCGACGTCGATTTCGAGCATGAGCATCGCGAAAAGATCATCGCCTACATCTACGAGAAATACAGCGAGAAGCGCACGGCGCTCGCCGCCGCGGTGATTTCCTATCGCGGTCGCTCGGCGCTGCGCGAGGTCGGCAAGGCGATGGGCCTCTCCGAGGATGCGCGCGCAGCACTTTCCGGCTCCATCTGGGGACAGCGGTCATCGGCGCTCGGAGCAAACGAAGCCAGGGCCGGCGGGCTCGACCTGGAACAGGCGATTTCCCGCCATGTCATCGACCGCGCCAACGAGATCATGGGGTTTCCCCGTCATCTCTCACAGCATGTCGGCGGTTTCGTCATCACCAAGGATCGGCTCGACGAGATCGTTCCGATCATGAAAACGGCGATGCCCGAACGCAAGATGGTCGAATGGGACAAGGACGACCTCGACGCCGTCGGCCTTCTCAAGGTCGATGTGCTGGCGCTCGGCATGCTGTCTTGCATGAAGCGCGCCTTCACGCTGCTGGAAGACAATTACCGGGTCCGCGACGACTTTGGCCGACCGATCACATTGGCGACGGTGCCGAAGGAGGACAGAAACGTCTACGACATGATCTGCCGTGCCGATACGCTGGGCGTCTTCCAGATCGAATCGCGCGCGCAGATGTCAATGCTGCCGCGCTTGAAGCCGCGCGAATTCTACGACCTCGTCATCGAGGTGGCGATCGTCCGCCCCGGGCCGATCCAGGGCGACATGGTCCATCCCTACCTGAAGCGGCGCGACGGAATCGAGCCGATCGTCTATCCGCAGCCGGGGCCCGGCTACGATCCCCACGAGATGGAGGCCATCCTGGGCAAGACCCTGGGCGTGCCGCTGTTCCAGGAAC
>CAZBBT010000052.1:0-18742 GCA_964490065.1 uncultured Mesorhizobium sp.
ATATGGAATTTTCGACGGTCCAGCACCCCCACCCCTGTCCCCTCCCCACAAGGGGGAGGGAGACGCCGGCACCGCCGTTTCATCCAAGATTGCCAACGTCGGCGCATGGTGGCGTCGCCGCGAAGTCCCCCTCCCCCTTGTGGGTGGGGGTGGGGGTGCGCCGCCATAGGCGAAGGAGGAGATAGGGCGTTCCGGAACATCGGCAAAGTCACACCGAAGGCAAATTGAAAGGTCTCATGGACCTTAAACGACGGCCTCCGATCAGGCCGGCTGCAGCCGCGCCGTTTCGCGCCGCCGCCTCTGCAGCCAGAAGATCAGCCCGAGCAGCGCGATGGCGGGTATGGCGAACCAGTAGCGCGAAGGCCGGTCGGACGGCAGCACCACCGCCACGATCTCGTCGCCCGGCTGGATGCCGTACTTGCGCGCCTCGCTGCCCAGCCTGACCGATGCGACCATGGGCGGTCCCTCGCCCGGCGTCAGCATCATGCCCGTGCCGGCCAGCCGCTGCTCGACCGTATCGCCCTTGCCCATGGTGAGCCGCACCAGCTTCACCACCTCGTCGCCCGCCATGTCGAGGCTCTTGATCCGCAGCCTGAGCGGACTGCCTTCGGGCGTCTGTTCGGCCACCGTCGCGACCTCGCTGGCCGGATGGTCGGAATAGGGCTCGCTGATCTGGTCCAGCCAGAAACCCGGCCTGAACAGGGTGAAGCAGATCAGAAGCAGCGCGATCGTTTCCCACCAGTAGTTGCGCACCAGGAGCCAGTGCTGGCTCGCCGCCGAAAACGCGCCCATGGCAAGGATCGAGCAGCCGACCACCAGCAGCAGGTTCCACCAACTGCCGATGTCGATCATCAGGATCTGCGGATTGTAGATGAACACGAAGGGCAGCAGCGCGGTGCGGATCTCGTAGCGCATCGACTGCCAGCCGACCTTCATCGGGTCGGCCCCGGCAATGGCGCCCGCGGCATAAGCCGCCAGCCCCACCGGCGGCGACACGTCCGCCATCAGCCCGAAATAGAAGACGAACATGTGGACCGCGATCAGCGGCACGGCGAGGTCGTTCTGCGAGGCGAGCTCGACCACGACCGGCGCCATCAGGGTCGCCACCACCACGTAGTTGGCGGTGGTCGGCAGGCCGGTGCCGAGCACGATGCAGATGATGCCGGTCAACAAGAGCATGATGACGAAGCTGCCGCCGGACAGGAACTCGACCAGTTCGGTCATCACCAGGCCGACGCCGGTCAGCGTCACGGTGCCGACGATGATGCCGGCGGTGGCCGTGGCGATGCCGACGGCCGCCATGTTGCGACCGCCGTTCTCCAGCCCGCCAATGAAGTCGCGCAGGCCCTCAAGCGTATGGTGCCAGAGCCCGCCCTCGCGCCGGAAGAAAGCGGTGAGCGGCCGCTGCGTGATGACCAGCCCGGCCATGAACGCCGTGCCCCAGAAGGCGGCCAGGCCCGGCGACAGTTCCTCGATCATCAGGCACCAGATCAGCACGCCCACCGGCAGCAAATAGTGCAGGCCGGTGCGCGCGGTCTCGTAAAAATCGGGCACGGTGGTCAGCGCCTGGTTCGGATCGTCGATCGGCAGGTCGGGATGGCCGGCGCGGTAGGCGACGAGGCCGACATAGGCGAGGATGACCAGCACGGAGGCGATCGGGCCGGAAGCGTCGCCGAACACCGTCTTTGTCCAGCCGAGGCCGTAATAGACCAGTCCGGACAGGATGATGATGCCGAGCACCGTCATCAGCGCATAGAGCGCGCCCAGACCGCGCGAGCGGCGGCGTTCGCGCGGCAGGCCGACCATGCCCTTCTTCATCGCCTCGATGTCGACGATGTAGAACAGCGCGCCATAGGTGATGATGGCCGGCAGGAAGGCGTGACGGACAACGTCCGCATAGGTGATGCCGACATATTCGGCCATGATGAAGGCGGCCGCGCCCATGACAGGCGGCATCAACTGCCCGTTGACGCCGGCCGCGCATTCGATCGCGCCTGCCTGGGTCGGCGCGTAGCCGACACGCTTCATCAGCGGAATGGTGAAAGTGCCCGTCGTCACCACATTGGCGACCGACGAGCCGGAGATCATGCCGGTCATGCCCGAGGAGACGACGCCGGCCTTGGCTGGCCCGCCGCGGAACTGGCCGAGTCCCGAAAAGGCAAGCTGGATGAAGTAGTTGCCGGCGCCGGCCTTTTCCAGCAGCGCGCCGAACAGCACGAACAGGAAGATGAAGCTGGTCGAGACGCCGAGCGCGACGCCGAACACGCCCTCCGAGGTGAGCCAGAAATGCGACGCAGCGCGGCTGATCGATGCGCCCTTATGGGCGAGCAGGCCGGGCAGATGCGGCCCGAGGAAGACATAGGCCAGGAAGATGATGGAGATGACCGGCATCCACGGCCCTTCGGCCCGCCGCGACGCCTCCAGCAGCGCGACGACGCCGATGACCGAGACGACGATGTCCATCGTGGTCGGCAGGCCCGGCCGCATGGCGATGTCGCGATAGAAGACGACCAGATACATGACCGCCGCGACCGCGACGGCGCCCAGTACCCATTCCTGCCACGGCACCCGGTCTCGCGGCGAGGAGGCAAGCGCCGGAAACGCCGCGAAAGCGATGAACAGCGCGAAGGAGAGATGGATGGCGCGCGCTTCGGTGTCGTTGAAGACGCCGAAGCCGAATTCGAACGGCAGGGGCGAGGCATACCATAGCTGGAACAGCGACCAGGCGATGGCGAGCACGGCGAGCACCTTGCCGGCGACGCCGCCCGGCCGCCTTCCGCCCATGTCTGCTTCCGCGACCACGTTCTCCAGTTTGTCGACGTCGAAGTCTTCGCCGGTGCGGGCGTCGGTCATCTCATGGTCCCCTGATGGAAGGGGCGGCGCCTTCTCTGTGCGCCGCCGTCACAAAGGCCCGCCGGCTGGTCGCCGGCAGGCATAGCTCAAAAAAAGCGGCTGCGGCTCAGAGCCAGCCCTTTTCCTTGTAGTATTTCACCGCGCCCGGATGCAGGTCGGTGGTGATGCCGTCCTTCACCATCTCCTTGGGGTCGAGGTTGGCGAAGGCCGGATGCAGCTTCTTGAAGTCGTCGAAATTGTCGAACACCGCCTTGACCAGGTTGTAGACGACGTCGTCGGGCGTGTCGGCGCGGGTCACCAGCAGCGCGCGCACGCCGTAGGTCACCGTGTCGTCGGGATTGGCCGCGTACATGCCGCCGGGGATCGTCGCCTTCGAATAGTAGGGATATTTGGCGAGCAGTTCGTCCACCGCCTTGCCGGTCAGCGGAACCAGCTTGGCGTCGCAGGTGGTGGTCGGGTCCTGGATGGCGGCGGAGGGATGGCCGACGCCGTAGAAGAAGCCGTCGATCTTGTTGTCGCACAGCGCCGGGCCCTGCTCGTCCGCCTTCAACTCGGCGGCGAGAGAGAAGTCGTCCAGCGTCCAGCCCATCTGGGCGAGCAGCACTTCCATCGAGGCGCGCGTGCCCGAACCCGGATTGCCGACGTTGAAGCGCTTGCCCTTGAAGTCCTCGAACGTCTTCACGCCGGCGTCCGGGCGCGCCACGACGGTGAACGGCTCGGGATGGACGGAAAACACCGCGCGCAATTCGGGGAACGCGGCGTCCTTGAACTGGGCCTCGCCCTTGACGGCGTTGTACTGCACGTCCGACTGCGTCATGCCGAAATCGAGCTCGCCCGACTTGATGGCGTTGACGTTGAAGACCGAGCCGCCGGTCGATTCGGTCGAGCAGCGCAGGCCGGTTTCCTTGCGCTGCTGGTTCATCAGGCGGCAGATGGCGCCGCCGACGGCGTAGTAGACCCCGGTCACGCCGCCGGTGCCGATGGTGACGAAGCGCTGCTCGGCGGCCGTCGAAGGCAGCGCCATCAGCGAGCATGTCGCCGCCGCGATAAGGGATTTCATCAGGTTTTTCATGGGTCTTCCTCTCTGGTCTTGTCCCGGCCGTTCGCCGGTGACGGTTTTGGAACTTTTGTACGCCGCCCTCAGGCGGCCGAAGCCGTGGCCGCGTCGACAGCCTCGCCGAGCCGATCGACGATGCGGTCGATGTCTGCCTCGTTGACGATGAAGGGTGGCGCCAGCAGCACGTGGTCGCCGCGCTGCCCGTCGATCGTGCCGCCCATCGGATAGACCATCAGGCCGCGCGTCATGGCCTCGCGCTTGACCCGCGCATGGACTTTCAGCTTCGGGTCGAACGTCTCCTTCGTCGCCCGGTCGAGCACCAGCTCGACACCGCGGAACAGGCCGCGGCCGCGTATGTCGCCGACATGGTGGTGGTTGCCGAAACGCTGGCGCAGCCGCTCGTCCAGCCGCTCGCCCATCGCCCTGACGTTGTCGAGCAGATTGCCGCGCCGGATCACCTCCTGCACGGCAAGGCCGGCGGCGGCGGCCATGGGATGGCCCATATAGGTATGGCCGTGCTGGAAGAAGCCGGAGCCGTTGGCGAAGGCGTCGAAGATCCTGCGCGCCAGCAGCACCGCGCCGATCGGCTGGTAGCCACCGCCCAGCCCCTTGGCGATGACCAGCAGGTCCGGCGCGACGCCGTCCTGCTCGCAGGCGTGCAGCGTGCCGGTGCGGCCCATGCCGCACATAACCTCGTCGAGGACGAGCAGCACACCGTATTTGTCGCAGATGGCGCGGATGCGCTTGAAATAGTCCGCGACCGGCGGCACCGCGCCGGCCGTCGCTCCCACCACCGGCTCGGCGACGAAGGCCATCACCGTGTCGGAACCCAATTCGAGGATCTTGTCCTCGAGCTGCCGTGCCGTGCGCGCGGCATAGGCCTCGTCGCTCTCGCCCTCGTGCTGGAAGCGGTAGGCGAAGCACGGGTCGATATGATGCGTCTCGATCAGCAGCGGCCTGAACTGGGCGCGCCGCCACTCGTTGCCGCCCGTCGCCAGCGCGCCCAGCGTGTTGCCGTGATAGCTCTGCCGCCGCGCAATGACATGGCGACGCTGCGGCTCGCCCTTCTCGACGAAATACTGCCGCGTCATCTTCAGCGCCGCCTCGATCGCCTCGGAACCGCCGCTCAGGAGATAGACATGGTCGATGCCCTCCGGCGCGCCCTCCACCAGCCGGTCGGCAAGCCGCTCGGCGGCCTCGCTGGTGAAGAAGCCGGTATGGGCGTAGGCCAGCGTATCGAGCTGCCTGTGCAGCGCCGCGATCACGTCCGGATGGCCATGGCCGAGGCAGGAGACCGCCGCCCCGCCGGACGCGTCGATATAGGCCTTGCCGGAAGCGTCGAACAGTTCGATGCCCCGGCCGCGCACCGCGACCGGCAGGGGAGAGTGAATGGCGCGATGCAGGAGGTGTGTCATGCGTGCTTCCGTCCGGACGGTTTCTTCGGCATGCGCCGGTCGAGATGGGTGCGAAGGGCGGCGCCCTGCTCGTCGAACCGGCGCAGCGCGTCCACGGCGGCGTCGCCGGCCTGGCCGGCGATGAGCGCGGCAAGAATCTCGGCGACGATGAAGGCTGGCGCCATAGTGTGGAAAAAGGACGGGCTGACGGTCGGCACCACGATGAGATGGTTCGCGAGTTGCGCCAGCGGCGCAACCTCGGAATCGGTCAGCGCAACCACCGGCACGCCGCGACCGGCGGCGAATTCGGTCAGTTCCACCGTCATGCGGGTATAGGGCAGGACGCTGACGGCGATCAGAACGTCCTGCGGCGTCGCATGGCCGAGCGCATCGCCCTCGGTGCCCCCGATCCCGTGCAGGAAGACCGATTTCTCGCCGATCAGCGAGAGGATGTAGGAGAGGTGCCAGGCCACCGCATGGCTCGAGCGCAGACCGAGGCAGTAGACGCGCCGCGCCGCCGACAGTGCCGTGGCGATGGCGACCAGCCGCTCGATCGAAGCCGGATCGCCGAGCGCGGCGACCTGCCCCGACAGGCTGGTCAGCATGTCCACCGCCAGCGCGCGGTCGCCCTTCAGCTTCTGGCTGGCCAGTTGCGCATCGGCCTTGCCGGCAAAGCCGATGCCGCCGCCGCGCACCGCCGCCGCGTAGATCGCGCGCACTTCCTCATAGCCGGAAAGGCCGAGATGCTTGGCCAGCCGCGTCATCGTCGCCGGCTGCACGCCGGCCTGGCGAGCCTGTTCGCGCATGGTGAGCAGCGCCACGTCGTGCGGGGCGTCGAGGACATAGCGCGCGGCCGAGCGCAGTTGCGCCGACATGCCGTCGAACGCCTGCGTGATCTGCCCTGCCAGTTCCCCCTGGTCCATGCGCATTGCTATCCCGGCCCGATATGGATTGCAACGGATGTTTCACTGTGTTGAATAAGTGATCCATATGATTCATCGCTGATGGAAGCGATCCATGAGTTCAGCAGCCTGTCCGACCGTCATCGCCGTCGCCCCCAATGGCGGCCGCCGCACCAAGGCCGACCATCCGGCCCTGCCGCTGACCGCCGCCGAACTGGCGGTCACGGCGGCCGAATGCGCCGAAGCGGGCGCAGCGATGATCCATCTCCATGTCCGCGACCGCGACGGCGGCCATCTGCTCGACGCCGACGCCTACCGCGATGCTATCGCTGCGGTGCAGGGCGAGGTCGGCGACAGGCTGGTGGTGCAGATCACCTCCGAGGCGCTCGGCGTCTATTCGCCGCGAGAGCAGGTGGATGTGGTACGCGCGGTTCGGCCCGAGGCTGTCTCACTGGCCTTGCGCGAACTGGCGCCGGACCGGAATTCGGAAGCTGAATTTTCCCGTTTCCTGACGTGGCTCCGCGACAACCATGTCGTTCCGCAGATCATCCTCTACACGCCGGACGAAACCCAGCGACTGGCCGCGATGCAACGGCGCGGCCTGATCCCGCAGGACGACATTCCCGTGCTCTACGTGCTCGGCCGCTATACGCCCGGCCAGGTCTCGACGCCCGCCGACCTGCTGCCGTTCCTGGCGCCCGAGATGCCGCGCTTCGGCCACTGGAGCGTCTGCGCCTTCGGACGCCACGAGGCAGCCTGCGTCGTCACCGCCGCCCTGCTCGGGGGCCACGTGCGGGTCGGCTTCGAGAATAATTTGTTTCGCCCCGACGGCTCGACAGCCGGCTCCAACGCCGACCAGGTTGCAGCGGTTGCGCATGCGCTCGGCGCCTGCGGAGTCAAGATCGCGACGGCTGCCGATCTCAGGGAACAGTGGGCGATTTAGCCAAGCGCCCCGTCCGGCCCGGCGAGCTCGGCGATCTTCGCGCATGCGGCAAGTTCGCTTTCCGCCGACAGCGCTTCCAGCGGTGCGCGCACGCGCAGCCAAGTGTCGTCATCCGACTGTACCGCGAGCGCGCCCTTGACTGCCGGCACCACCGGCAGTTTGAGAAGAATATCCAGGACGGCATCGATCTTTTCATCGTCCTCGCCGCGCACCAGTTTCGCCACCAGCGCGGACGCGAAATTCGCCACGCCGCTGATCGCGCCGCTGGCGCCATGCCGCACGGCGCGCGCCAGATGTCCCTCATGCCCGACCAGGATTGCGAGGTCGCGATGCTCGGCCAACAGGGCCGCCGTCTGCTCCCAGTCGCCGCTGGAATCCTTCACGCCGGCGATGAGGCCGGGAAATTCCGCCCTAAGCCTTGCCACCAGCGCCGCGCCGACGCGCACGCCGGTCAATTGCGGGATGTTGTAGAGGATGATGTCGCGGCATGCCGGACCGGCAGCTTCCAGCGCCTCGCTGAACCAGCGGTGGACGCCCTCTTCGCCCGGCTGCTTGAAATAGAAGGGCGGCGCCAGGAGAATGCCGGCCGCGCCGGCCGCCAGCGCCCGTCTCATATGCGCGCCTGCCTCCTGCGACGGCGGGCCGTAGACGCACTCGACTAATTGTCCGGCGGCAATGCCGGTCTCCGCCATCCTGTCGTAGAGCGGAGCGCGTGCCGCGACGGGTAGCGACACGCCCTCGCCGGTGGTGCCGAAGGCCGTCACGACCTTCATCCCTTGCCGCAGCAACCGACCGGCATGAGCGGTGAAGCGCGGCCAGTCGACGCCGCCCTGCTCGTCGAAAGGCGTGGCAAGCGCTGCGCTTAGGCCGATTTTTTCGCGCATGGGATGCGGATCGGGCACGGCGGATTTCCTTCGGTTTCAGGTTGATATGGATTCCGCCAGCAGCAGGCGGCGCAGCGCATCGGGATCGGGCGTCAGCCCGGTGAAGATGCGGAAGGCGTCGACGCCCTGGTGGAAGAACAATTCATAGCCGGACAGCACATTCAGGCCAGCCGCTTCCGCCGCCAGCTTGAAGGGCGTGTCGACCGGCGTGTAGACGGCTTCGAACGCCCAACGCTGGGACCTAAGCAGATCGAGCGGCACGGCGGAACCGGGATAGCCGACCATGCCGAGCGGCGTGCAGTTGACGACGCCGTCGGCATGCCGCACGGCCTCGCCCGCATCTCCGGCGCACGTCGCGACGACTCCTTCCGATGCCGCGGCCACGGCAACGGCAAGCGCCCTGGCCTTTACCTCATCCTGGTCGACAATCGCGATCTCGCGCGCGCCGAGCGCAATCAGCCCGAATGCCACCGCCTTGCCGACACCCCCTGCCCCGACCAGCGCCACGCGGCCCGGCGGCATGGCGCCGAAAGCCGAGCGATAGGCCGCGATAAAACCGGAATGGTCGGTGTTATGCCCGACGGCGCCGTTCTCGCCGAAGACGACCGTATTGAGCGAACCGATGCGCCGCACTTGTACGCCGGCCCGGCGGACCCGCGCCACGACCGACTCCTTGTAAGGGTAAGTCACGTTGACGCCGCGCACGCCGCTGGCCCGGCAGGCATCGAAGACGGCATCGAAATCGCTGCCCATGTCGCGCGGAACGAAAAGGTCGTAGCTGACATCGAGACCGCACAGCCGGCCGGCCAACCGGTGGAGATGGGGTGAGCGCGACCGGGCGATGTTGTCGCCGATCAGGCCGAGCCGCACCCGGCCGCCGCGATTGTCCATCGGCGCCATCTCAACCCTGGTAGCCGAACAGCCTGGGAAGCCACAGCACCAGTTCCGGGAACAGGATCAGCGCGATCAGCGAGATCAGCAGCGCCACGAAATAGGGTACGCCCTCTCGCACGATGCTGCTTACGGGAATGCCGGTCGCGCCGTTGATGACGAAGAGCAGCATGCCGTAGGGCGGCGTGATCAGGCCGATCATGCAATTCACCACCATGACCACCCCGAAATAGACGAGGTCGATGCCCAGTTCGCGGCAGGCCGGCACGAACAGCGGCACGATGACCAGGATGATTGTGGTGGTGTCGAGGAAGCAGCCGAGGAACAGGAAGATGAGGTTCGCGACGAACATGAAGCCGAGCGGCGACAGATCCATGCCGCCGAGCAGCGTCGCGATCTGGTTGGGGACATTCTCCGAGGCGACGATGTAGTTGAAGATGAGCGCGGCGCCGATGATCAGCCCGATGGAGGCCGAGGCCCGCGCGCTCTCGGAGAAGATGTTGTAGAGCGCCTTCCAAGTAACCGCCCGGTAGAACAGCGCAGCCAGCAGCAAGGCATAAGCCGCCGCCACCGCAGCCGCTTCTGTCGGCGTGGTCGCGCCGCCATAGATGCCGGCGAGCAGGATGACAGGCATAAGCAGCGCCGGCATCGCCCTCAGCGTCAAGCCCGGCAGCCGTCTCAGTGGAACCGTGTCCTCGGCCGGGATGTCGTTGCGGTGCGCCATCCAGGTCGTCATGAACATCATCGCGATCGTCATGATCAGCCCCGGCACCACGCCGCCGAGAAACAGGTAGCCGATCGAGGCATCGGAGATCAGCGCGTACATCACCATCGGGATCGAAGGCGGGATGATCGGACCGATCGTCGCCGAAGCGGCTACGACCGCGCCGGCGAAGCCCGGCGTGTAGTGGCCGCTCTTGATCATCATGTTGATGGTGACCTTGCCGACGCCGGCCGCGTCGGCGATGGCCGAGCCCGACATGCCCGAAAAGATCAGGCTGACCAGGATGTCGACCTGCGCCAGCCCGCCCCGGAAGCGGCCGACCGCCGCCTTGCAGAAATCGAGCAGCCGGTCGCTGATGGAACCTTCGTTCATGATGTTGGCGGCGACGATGAACAGCGGAACGGCAAGGATGACGAAGCTGTCGTAGAGGCCCTGGATGATCTGCTCGGCGGCGAGACCGAGATCCTGGCCCTTGACCGCCAGATAGACGACTGCCGCGACGATCATCGAATGCGCGATGGGGGCGCCTATGCCGGCGAGCACGAAAAGCACCACCAGGCACAGAAAGAAGGCGAGGCTCATATGATCGGGGTCTCCTCGTCCGGTTCGTGGGATTCCAGCGGACGCCCCCGCAGGATTTGAACGAGTTGGACTGCGCTGCGCAGGATGACGGCCGCCGCGAACAGCGCGTAGACGCTGAAAACGATATCGAGGCGGATGCCGAGCACCGTGCTTTTCTTGATCTTGTAGAAGGTGATGTAGTCGATGGAGGCCGGGAAGGACGCCGCGAAGCCGGCGAGCAGCGCCGCGGCGCTGACCAGCGCGAAAATCCGTCGCGTGCGGTTTCCGACCCATTGGTAGAGAACATCGAAGCGCACATGGTCGCGCTCCTCGACAATGAAGGCCGCTCCCCAGAACACCAGCCATAGCCAGGTGGTGACGCACACCTCCAGCGTCCATCCGAGCGGATAGTTGATGACGTAGCGGGTGAATATCTGGATCAGGAAGGCGGTAAACATGGCGGCGAGCAACGCCACCGCCACGTTGTCCGCCCTCGCCCGCAGCCAGCGCCTCGTCGCCGACATCGGATCGGGCCCGGCTCAGAGCGCGTTGATCTTGTCGACCATGCCCTCGGGCCAGTTCTTGGCGAAATCCGACTCCAGATAGGCCTTCTGCACATGGCTGCGGAACGCGTCGACGTCCGGAGTGTAGACCTTCAGCCCCTTGTCCTTGAAGAACTGCTCAAGTTCCGCCTCGAGCTTGAGCTGCTGCTGGCGCCCGGATTCGGCGGCGTCGTCCGCCGCCTTCTGAACCGCCGCCTGCTGCTCGGCCGTCATCTTGTCCCATACTGCCTTGGAGAAGGCGAGATAGTTGAGGTCGACCAGGTGGCTGGTCAGCACGATCTGGTTGGTGACCTCATAGAATTTCGAGTCGCGGACAGTCGGCAGCGGGTTGTCCTGGCCGTCGATCGCGCCGGTCTGGAGCGCCGTGTAGACTTCCGTGAAGGCCATCGGCACGGGATTGGCGCCGAGTGCGCTGCCGAGGAACTGCCAGGCGTCCGTTCCGGGCATCCTGAGCTTGATGCCGGCCATGTCGGCCGGAGTCTTGATCTCCTTGTCGCCGCGCAGGTTGACCTGGCGGCGCCCCAGATACATGACGGTGAGCAGCTTGACGCCCAGCTCGTCCTCGACCTTCTTCTTCATCGGCTCCATGAAGTCGGCGGCGAAGACCTTCTTCTGGTGCTCGGCGTCACGGTGCAGATAGCCGGCGGTGAAGATCGACCATTCCGGATAGATGGTCGCCAATTCCTGGGCCGAGGCGATCGACATTTCGAGATTGTCGCGGGCGATCGCTTCGAGCTCGGTGCCCTGCTTGAAAAGCGTCGCATTCCAGTGCGGCTCGAAATTGGCGAAATCCTTCACCGCCGGACCGAACACCTCCGTCAGCGCGACAGCGCGCTGGTCGGTCGGCGTCGCGGGCGAGGATAGCCGCAGCGTGATCTTGTCCTGCGCGACGGATGGCCTGGCGCCGAAAACCGGAAGCGCGCCCGCGGCTACAGCCAAGGCCGTACCGCCAAGGAAACGGCGGCGATCGATCCTGAAATTCATGCTTTCCTCCCTGAATTGCATGAGCGGCGCTTCATCGCCGGCGCCGTCCGTGGAAAATCATGGCACGATCATACCCTAGCAGCAACCCATAAAGAGGCCGGCACCATAGATTTTTCGTTTTATCGGACGAAGAATTTCGAGGCAACCAGCGACAGGAAGATTCAGCGCGGGATCGCCGGCAAGGCGCGCGCCTGCCCTGGACGTCAGCCCGGCGCGCCGGGCTTGCGCTGCTTCTGGAATTCCGGCTCGCTGGCCAGCAGCCCGCGCTCGACGCCGGCCTCGACATGCTTGCGCAGCACCGTCTGCGCGGTGGCCGAATCCCGCGCCAGCGCGGCCTCCAGCATCTGGCGGTGCTCGTCGGCGGCGATCTGCCCGCGGAACGTCAGCGAAACCATCTGGTAGCGAAGATATTTGTCGAAGACGGCGGCATGCGTGTCCATCAGCACCTTGGAACCGCAGGCCGAAATCAGTGCCTGGTGGAATTCCCAGTCGTAGCGCTTCCATTCCTTGGTGATGGAATGGTCGCCGGCGATCATGCGCCGCTCCATCTGCTGCAGCTTGTGGTGCGCGGCGACCACGCGGCCTTCCCAGTCCATATCGCCGGCGGCGAAGGACAATTCCATCGCATAGCATTCGAGCAATTGTCTGAGCGCCGCGATCTCCTTGAGATCCTGCGGCGACACCGGCGCCACTTCGAAACCGCGCTGTCCCTCGGCGATCACCAGCCCGTCCGAAGCGAGCCGGTTGAGGATTTCGCGCAGCGTGGAAACGCTTGCGCCGTAAAGCGTTTTCAGCCGGTCCAGGCGAAGCTTCTCGCCGGGCGCCAGCCGGCCGAAAATGATGTCCGCCCGGATCTGTCGATAGGTCGTCTCGGATACGGTGGTTCCGGCGTGGATTTCCTGCATTCCCGAAAAATATCAGGAATTTTTCGAAATGCCATAGATCGCGCAACCTGTGGGCCGACTTGCCGTGCTCGGATAATCTCCGGCAATGCCACGCTCCGTTCAGCAGGCTCTCACCGCACCGCCGCCTTGTTGGACACCCGCGAGAGCACGGCCAGCACGATCAGCGTTCCGACGCCGAGGATGGTCGCCATCGTCGCCGCGTCGAAGATCGCGCCACGATCGGAGAGCGCGAAGATGCGCACAGGCAGCGTCACCCAGCCCGGCGGATAGATCATCACCGTCGCGCCCAACTCGCCCATAGACAGGGCGAAGGACAGGCTGAAGGCGGCGACCAGATAGGGCAGGAGCAGCGGCAGCGTCACCCGGCGCAGCCGGTAGAAGGGCCGTGCGCCGAGGCTCTCTGCCACCTGCTCGCAATCGATCGGAATCCGCGCCAGCCCGGCCGTGACGTTGCCGTAGGTGAAGGCCGAGATCAGCACAAAATGCGCGATCAGCACGATCCAGGTCGTGCCGTTGAGCAGGAAAGGCGGCTGGCTGAAAGCGACCAGCAGGGCGAGGCCGACCGAGACGGACGGCACGGCGCTCGGGATGAAGAACAAAAGGTCCAGCACCCGCTTCGGCAACGCCTTGAAATTGCGCAGCGCCAGCGCCGCCCAGGTGCCGCATACAAGGGCCGCCCCACTGGCGATCACGCCGGTGAGAAGGCTCGCCTTCAGCGCGTCGAACGAGTCGGTTCGAAACGCCTTGTCGTAGTGTTCCAGCGTCATGTGGGAGGGCAGGATGTCGTTCCACTGGCCGCTGAAGGAGGCCAGCACGATGACGCCGATCGGCAGGCCGTAGACGACCAGGAACAGCGGCACGGCGAGCGCCCAGGTGGCGATCCGCCAGGGTTTAGACCACACCAGCACGTCTGCCTCCGAAGTGAGCGATCGCCAGCCGGTAGAGCGAGTAGAGGCCGAGCGACAGGACGACGTTGACCACGGCGATGACGCAGGCGGTCGTGTAATCGAACTCCTGGATCGCCTTCGAGTAGATCAGCAGCGGCAGGGTGATGACGTCCTTGGCGCCGATGAACAGCACGATGCCGAATTCGTTGACGGTGAGCAGCAGGCACAGGCTCCCGCCCGCCAGCAGCGCCGGCAGCGCGGCCGGCAGGATGATCTGGCGCACGATGCGCAGCGGCCTCGCGCCCAGGCTCGACGCAACCTCGATCTGCGCCTGGTCGATGGTGGAGAAGGTCGCCAGCAGCGGCCGCATCACGAAGGGCGTGTAGACCGTCGTCTCGGCGAGGATCACGCCCCATTGCGAATAGAGGAAGTCGATCGGCGGCAGGTCGAATCCGAACACGTGCATCAGCGTCTCGTTGAGCAGTCCGGCCGAACCGTAGATGAAGGTAAAGGCGAGCGTGACCAGAAAGGTCGGCAGCGCGATGACCGTGTCGATCAGCCGTCCCGCCATCCTCGCCCCCGGAAAGGGCACGAACGCGATGATCAGCGAGAGCATGAAACCGAGCACCAGGCATCCGGCCGTGGCGCTCACCGCGATGACGATGGTGTGGTAGAGCCCGTCGAGGAACCGGCTCGACATCAGCACCTGCTCGAAGGTGGCGAGCGACGGCGCCTCCTCGCCGAACGAAGCCCGCACGATCAGGCCGAGCGGATAGAAGAACAGCACCGCCAGCACCAGCAGCGGCGGTACGATCCACAGACCGTCCAGCTTGAGCCGCGGCGCGGGCGCGGCGGCGATCGCCGCCTCAGCCATGGCTTGCGTCCTCCGGCACGAGCGTCACCTCGGCAGGATTGAAATGCACCGCGATCGCCTCGCCGACACGCGGCGGGTCGGCCATCGGCGCCGACGTCATGCGCACGGTCTCGCCGCCGGCGTCGAGCGTGATGTTGTGCACGTCGCCCTGCCACTGGACGGAAAGCACCGTTCCCGAAATCGAGTTCGGCTCGGCCGCGCTGCGCGAGAAGCGGAAATCGTGAGGCCTGACGCAGACCAGGCAATCCTTGCCCGCCGGCAGGCCATGATGGTTACGCGCCGAAAGCGTCACGTCGCCGAAGCGCACCCTGGCCATCCGGCCGTCGGCCGGTTGCAGATCCGAGACGGGCAACAGATTGGCGCGGCCGAGGAATTCGGCCGCGAAACGGTTCGGCGGATGGCGGAACAGCGCCTGCGACTCGCCGAAGGCCTTCAGCTTGCCGTCGCGCATGATGCCGATGTGATTGGCCAGGGTCAGCGCCTCGCTCTGATCGTGGGTGACGTAGAGAACGGTCAGGTTCGGCAGGTCGCGGTGCAGCTTGGCCAGTTCGTCCAGCATCGAGCGCCTGATCTGCGCGTCGAGCGCCGAGAGCGGTTCGTCGAGCAGGAGCACCTGCGGCTTCGGCGCCAGCGCGCGGGCGATCGCCACGCGCTGCTGCTGGCCGCCGGACAATTCGCGCGGATAGCGCTTGCCATAGGCCGACATGCCGACCATGGCCAGGCATTCGGGCACGCGCGCCTTGATGACGCCCTCGGGCGCGCCATGGGCGCGCAGGCCGAAGGCGACGTTCTCTTCCACCCGCATGTGCGGGAACAGCGCGTAGTTCTGCACCACCATGCCGATCTTGCGGTCGTAGGGGGCGAGGAGGGTGACGTCACGGTCGCCGATCAGGATGCGGCCGGAAGACGGCTTGACGAACCCGGCGACGGCGCGCAGCGCCGTCGTCTTGCCCGATCCGGAAGGGCCGATCAGGGCGACGATCTCGCCCGGATTGACGGTCAGGGTCAGCGATTCCAGCACGGTGAGCGCACCGTAGGCGACCGAGACGTTCTCGAAACCGATCCTGCTGCCATCCGGTGCGGCGGCGGGGGCGGACGCCACAAAGGGCTTCGCGATGTACGGCGTCCGTTCCATGACCGTCGCCTGGGACATCAGTTGGAGATCGCCTGATTGTAGGCTGCCACGTCGTCCTTCAGGCTGTCCAGCACCTTGGCCCAGTCCGGCGACCATATTTCGACCCCTTCCAGCATTGCGTTCAGGTTCTTGAAATTGTCGTCGTCCGGCTTGACGTCGGTGCGGACGGGAAAGCCTTTCGCGACAGAACTGACTTCCTTCTGCGCATCCTCGGAAAGCAGGAAGTCGATCAGTTTCTTGCCGTTTTCGGTGTTCGGCCCGCCATCGACCAGAGCGATATAATAGGGCAGCGCGAACGCCGACTTCTTGCCGTCCGGCCCGGCCGGGAAGAATATCTTGATGTTCGGGTTGTCGGCCGACTGCGCCGTGTTCATCTGCATGTCGCCATTGGCGATGTAGAGTTCGCCCTTGTTGACCAGCGCGGTCAGCTTGCCGGTCGAAGCCGAGGGGCCGAGATTGTTGACCTGCAGCTTCTTGAGATAGTCGAGACCCTTCTCCTTCGACCCGAAGGCATGGAAGGTCTGCAGCATCAGCGCGGTGCCGTCGCCGGCCTGGCCGGGTGTCGAATATTGCAGCTTCTGCTCGAATTTGGGATCGAGCAGATCCTCGTAGGTCGCCGGCGCTTCCTTCAGCACCTCGGCGTTGTAGATGAAGTTCGGGTAGTTGTTGACCATCGCGTAGTAGCGGCCGTCGGCGTCCTTGTCGCGCGCCTCGATCTTGTCGGCGCCGGCCGGCGTATAGGCCGCCAGCAAGCCGTCGGCGGCGGCCTTCTGCATGAAGGGCGGCAGCGTCACCAGCACGTCGGCCTGGGTGTTGGACTTTTCCTTGGCGAGCCGGTCGACGACGCCGCTGGAGCCGGCCTCGACAAACTGGATCTTGATGCCGGTCGCCTCGGTGAAAGCCGCGAACTGGTTGCCGTACCAGCTCGGGTCGCCGTCATGCAGGCCGTCGGCGCTGTAGATGGTGACGACGCCCTCGTCGGCGAGAGCCGGAAGAGCCGTGGCGGCGAGCATCCAGGCCGCGACCACCGTGAATTTCGTTTTCATGGTTTCTCCTTTGCTTGACGCTTCTAAGTGTTCCGAAGGCGGTTTTTGTTGTTTTCAGCCGCTCCGTCTGCGGTCTGGGCCATCCTCGACGGTTAATGTGTTGGGGCTGCATCGATAAGTAAAATCTATTTATCTTATGAAGAGCAAAGTTGGATTTATGATTCGGTTTTCATGAAACGCGGGCCTCATCGCCCGGCCGAAAGCCGCCCGCAGGTTGTTTCCCAGGCAAGATGACGCCAATCCGTGTCCTGCCGATGACAGCGCTGTCGAAACGTGATGAACCGGCTGGATTCAGCCGAAGACGATGCCGGCGGCCTGTGCCCTGAGACGGGGATCGCGCGAGCGCACCGTCACCGGGCGGCCGTCGAGGATTTCGAAGCAGCGGGCGAGCGTGTCCTCCTCCAGCCGCTGCATCGCCTCGCGCGTGAAGAAGGTGAGGTGTGGAAACAGGATGACGTTGTCGCGGCCGAACAGGGCGCTCATCGGATGGCCCGACTTCTTCAGCGGCTCCTGCGAATAGACGTCCAGCCCGACGCCGCCGATGCGGCCGGAGACCACTGCCTCGACCAGCGCCGCTTCGTCGACGATAGCGCCGCGCGAGACGTTGACCAGTACCGCCGACGGTTTCAGACAGGCAAGCTCGGCCTTGCCGACCAAGCCGCGGGTTTCGTCGTTGAGAACGCAGTGGATCGAGACGAAATCGCAGGCGGAAAGCATCGCCTTGAGGTCGGGCACCGGCTCCACGCCGATCGCCCGCAACTCGTCGGGATCGCTGTGGGGACTGTAGGCCAGCACCTTGGCGCGAAATCCCTGGCCTGCCATACGCGCCATCGATCGGCCGATCTTGCCGCAACCGACCAGCCCGACCGTCGAGCCCGAAATGTCGCGCCCCAGCCAGCGCTGTTCCGGCCAGACCCAACCGTCGCGCTCCATCGCACGCCCGACTTCCGGCAGGCGTTTGGCGAGCGCGATCATCAGCGCGAAAGCGCCTTCCGCCACCGTCTCCTCGGCATAGTCAGGCACGTTGACGACCGGAATGCCGCGCCGGATCGCCGCCGGAATGTCGATGGCGTCGATGCCGACGCCGTATTTGACGATGCCTTTCAGTTTAGGCGCCGCCGCGATCACCCTTTCGCTCACCGGCGTGTAGCACATGAGCAGAAGATCGGCGTCGGCAACCGCTCGGCAGAGTTCGGCTTCCCCGATGCCGTCCGGCAGCGTCACCAGCTCGACGCCCCGCGCCCGCAGCCCGACATCGATGCCAGGGCATTCCAGTTCAGCGTCGGTGCGGGCGGCTTTCATGGGCAACTACCCAATATAGGTCGCGCACCCCCACCCCTAACCCCTCCCCACACGGGGGAGGGGGACTTGGCGCGCGGCAGCTTCCCCTCCCCCGTGTGGGGAGGGGTTAGGGGTGGGGGTGCGCCGACGGTATTATTTACAAAAGGCATCGGACGAGAACCGGCAATCAGCTCTCCGCGCCCAGCCCGCGCGCGACCTTGCCGTCGCGGTCGTAGGCCTTGACGATCTCGGCGACGAGCGGATGGCGCACCACGTCGGTGTCGGTAAAGCGCACGGTGACGATGCCCGGCACGCCGTCGAGGATGCGCAAGGCCTCGACCAGGCCGGAGCGGGTGTTGGGCGGCAGGTCGATCTGGCTGGGATCGCCGGTGACGATCATGCGCCCGCCCTCGCCGAGCCGCGTCAGGAACATCTTCATCTGCATTTGCGTGGTGTTCTGCGCCTCATCGAGGATGACGGCGGCGTGGGCGAGCGTGCGGCCGCGCATGAAGGCGAGCGGCGCGATCTCGATGACGCCGGCGGCGATTGCCCGCTCCACCTTGTCGCCCGGCATCATGTCGTAGAGCGCGTCATAGAGTGGCCTGAGATAAGGGTCGACCTTCTCCTTCATGTCGCCGGGCAGGAAACCCAGCCGCTCGCCAGCCTCCACCGCCGGACGCGACAGGATGATGCGCTCCACCATGCCGCGTTCGAGCAGCATGGCGGCGTGCGCCACGGCCAGATAGGTCTTGCCGGTGCCGGCCGGGCCGATGCCGAACACCATCTCCGAGCGCTCCAGCGCCCGCATATAGGCGTCCTGATTGAGCGAGCGGGCATAGATGGTCTTCTTGCGCGTCG
>CAZBBT010000053.1:0-18585 GCA_964490065.1 uncultured Mesorhizobium sp.
CGAAGATCCTGTTTCTCGACGAGCCGACGGCCGGCGTCGACGTGGAATTGCGCAAGGACATGTGGGCGCTGGTGCGGCGCCTGCGCGAGAGCGGCGTCACCATCATCCTCACCACCCACTACATCGAGGAAGCCGAGGAGATGGCCGACCGGGTGGGCGTCATCAACAAGGGCGAGATCATCCTGGTCGAGGACAAGACCGAGCTGATGCGCAAGCTCGGCCGCAAGCAGATGAAGCTCGAGCTGCGCGAGCCGCTGAAGGCGATCCCGGCGGCGCTGTCGAACTACAAGCTGGAACTTTCCGCCGAGGGGGAAAGGCTGACCTACACCTACGACAACCAGGCGGATCGGCCGGGCGTGGCCTCGCTGCTGCGCGATCTCGAACAGGCCGGCATAGCCTTCCGCGATCTCGACACGGAAGCGAGCTCGCTGGAGGAAATCTTCGTCTCGCTGGTAAGGAAAGAGCAATGAACCACCGCGCCGTCTGGGCGATCTACAAGGTGGAGATGGCGCGCACGCTGCGCACCATCCTGCAAAGCGTGGTCTCGCCGGTCATCTCGACCTCGCTCTATTTCGTCGTCTTCGGCGCGGCCATCGGCTCGCGCATTTCGGAGATCAACGGCATCAGCTACGGCGCCTTCATCGTGCCGGGGCTGATCATGCTGTCGCTCCTGACGCAGTCGATCTCCAACGCCTCGTTCGGCATCTATTTCCCCAAATTCGTCGGCACGATCTTCGAGCTGCTGTCGGCGCCGGTCTCCTATCTGGAGATCGTCGTCGCCTATGTCGGCGCTGCCGCCACCAAGTCGGTGGCGATCGGCCTGATCATCCTGGCCACCGCAGCACTTTTCGTCGAACTGCACATCGAGCACCCGTTCTGGATGGTCGCCTTCCTCATCCTGACCGCGGTGACCTTCTCGCTGTTCGGCTTCATCATCGGCATCTGGGCGGCGAATTTCGAGCAATTGCAGCTCGTGCCGCTACTGATCGTCACGCCGCTGACCTTCCTTGGCGGCTCGTTCTATTCGATCGACATGCTGCCCGGCATCTGGCGCACGATCACGCTGTTCAACCCGGTGGTCTATCTGGTGAGCGGGTTCCGCTGGGCCTTCTTCGGCATATCGGACGTCTCGGTCGCCGTCAGCCTCGGCATGACGGTGGCCTTCCTGCTGGCCTGCATCGCCGTCATCGCCTGGATCTTTCGCACCGGCTACCGGCTGCGGACCTGAGCGGGTTTCAGGCGGATCGCTGCTCCGGCCGCGCACCGGGCCAGACTTCGCGAAGCTGTCCGCGGCCCGACGCCTCTTGACCGCGCCCCGGCTTCGGGAACAAGCTCGCTGGGTCGGTGGTGGAGGCATTTCCGTGAGTCTGTTCGGGCTGGCGCAACTTGGACTGTCGACCCTCATCTTTCTCCTTGCCGCGACCGCCGCCAAGCAATGGGGATTGTCTCCGAGCCTCGGCAAGCTGGTGTGGACGCTGGCGCTCTACACGCTTGGCAATCTGGTGATGCTGAGGCTCATCCGCGAGTTCGGCATGGCGATCTCGCTCAGCCTGTCGGCGGTGATCCAGCTCGTGGCGGTGAACATCATCGCTCTCGCCTTCTATAGCGAGAAGCTCAACACCCTGCAGGGCGCCGGCGTCGCGCTGGCGATCGTCTCGGTGGCACTGATCACGCTCGGCCCCTATTTTCAGGGGCGATGACCACGAATCCCGAAAGGCCCGGACCGCTGCCGAAAAAGACCCGCGCATGGACCGGCTGGATCGAGATCGACATTCTGCTCGCCGGCCTGGCGATCGCCGGCGCGCTCTGGGCCGTCGTCCAACTGGCGGAGATCGCCCGCGACACGACGCCCCATACCTTCGACACGGCGATCCTGCTGGCCTTCAGACAGCCCGGCCATCCGGACCTGCCGATCGGCCCAGCCTGGCTGGAAGGTGCCGTGCGCGACATCACCGCGCTGGGCAGCACCAGCGTGCTGGTGCTGGTGGTCGCCGCCGTGGTCATTTATCTTTTGCTGGTCGAAAAAACCCGGTCGGCCCTGTTCGTGTTGTTCGCCGTCGTCTCGGGACAGGTGCTGTCCAGCCTGCTCAAGCTCGAGGTCGATCGCCCGCGGCCGGAACTCGTCTCCCATCTGGTCGACGTGCAGACCCTTTCCTTCCCCAGCGGCCACGCCATGCTGTCGGCGATCACCTATCTCACGCTGGGCGCGCTGGCGGCGCGTTTCCTGTCCGGCCGCATCACCCGCATCTACGTGCTGGCGCTGGCCGTGCTGGTCACGCTGATGGTCGGCGTCAGCCGTATCTATCTCGGCGTGCATTGGCCGTCCGACGTGCTGGCAGGCTGGTGCGCCGGCTTCGCCTGGGCCATGCTGTGGTGGCTGGCGGCGCGGTTGCTGCAGCGGCGCGGAACGGTCAGCGACAGAGAATGATTACGTATTGTTTATCCATATTCATGTTTGACACATCATTATAAAAGGTTCATACGTGCATATTGCAGACTCAGACAGGAGTGCTGGCCGATGATCACCGCAGCGCAGATGCGCGCCGCGCGAGCCTTGGCTGGCATTGACCAGAAGACGCTCGCCGAGCGTGCCGGCGTGTCGCTGCCGACCATCCAGCGGATGGAGGCGAGCGAAGGCGTGGTGCGCGGCGTGGTCGACACGCTGATGAAGGTCATCCAGGCGCTCGACGAGGCCGGGGTGGAACTGATCGGCGAGAACCACACCAGCGAGCGCGGCGGCCGAGGCGTTCGCCTCAAGGCTGGCTCCTAGGCAGCGCTCCAGCCCGGAGTCGGCGCAGGTAAGGCAATTCCCGGAAAAGTGGGTACAGACCGGCTTTCCGTCGGGAATTGCAAGAAAGACCAGTCGCGACGGCGACCGCCGACATGGCCACGACAGGTTCCAGCCGACGATCCCGCCGCTTTCGGAGCGGATGGCAGAGCATGAGTGAGATCAGCCGGTCCTACCGGCGGCCCGACGGGCCGAGCTTCGCGGAGCTTTTCACGCCGAAGCTGGTGACGGTGTTGCGCGAGGGTTACCACGCCAAGCAATTGCGCGCCGACGTCATCGCCGGCCTGACGGTGGCGATCGTGGCGCTGCCCCTGTCGATGGCGATCGCCATCGCCTCGCATGTCGAGCCCGCGCGCGGCCTTTTCACCGCCGTTATTGGCGGCTTCCTGGTGGGCGCGCTGGGCGGCAGCCGCTTCCAGATCGGCGGCCCGGCCGGCGCCTTCATCGTGCTGGTGGCCTCGACGGTCGACAGGCACGGCGTCGACGGCCTTATCCTGGCAACGCTCATGGCCGGTTGCTTCCTCATCGCCGCCGGCTATCTCAGGCTCGGCGCGTATGTAAAGTTCATCCCCTATCCGGTGACGGTCGGCTTCACCGCCGGCATCGCAGTCATCATTCTGTCCAGCCAGTTGCACGATCTGTTCGGCCTCACCCTGCCGGGCAAGGAGCCGGGCGACCTCGTGCCCAGGCTGGTTGCGCTCGGCCGGGCGGCCGGAACGATCAATCCCGCTGCGGTCCTGGTCGCGGCGCTGACCATCGCCGTCATCGTCGGGCTGAAGCGATGGCGCCCGTCCTGGCCGGGTCTGCTGGTCGCCGTGGCGGCAGCGTCCGTGGTCACGGTGCTGCTCCAACTCCCGGTCGCGACCATCGGCAGCCAGTTCGGCGGCATCCCGCGCACGCTGCCGGAACCGGCAATACCCGCGCTCAGCCTCGACAAGGTGATGGCGTTGCTGCCGGACGCCTTCTCCTTCGCGCTGCTGGCGGCGATCGAATCGCTGCTGTCGGCCGTGGTGGCAGACGGCATGACCGGCCGCCACCGCTCCAACTGCGAACTGGTGGCGCAGGGCGTGGCCAATATCGGCTCGGCGCTGTTCGGCGGCATCTGCGTGACCGGGCTGATCGCGCGCACCGCCACCAACATCCGTGCCGGCGCCCACGGACCGGCCTCCGGCATCTTCCACTCGCTGTTCATCCTTCTGTTCATGCTGGTGGCCGCGCCGCTCGCCAGCTACATTCCGCTGGCGGCCCTTGCCGGCGTGCTGGCGACGGTGGCCTGGAACATGGTGGAGAAGCCCGCCGTGACGGCGCTGCTCAAATCCTCGCGCGGCGACGCGCTGGTGCTCATCGTCACCTTCGCGCTGGTCATCTTCCGCGATCTCACCACCGGCATCGTCGTCGGCTTCGCGCTCGGCGCGCTGTCGTTCATCGGCCGGATGGCGCGGTCGGTCGAGGTCGAGACACACGCCCCGTCGGTCGCGGAGGACCGCGCCGACGACGCCAACGGCCAGCGCATGGCCTACGATCCGGCTGTCGGCGCCGATCCGGACACAGTGGTCTACCGCATCTCCGGCGCCTTCTTCTTCGGTGCGGCGGCAACGGTGGCCACCGTGCTCGACCGCATCGCGGACCAGCGCAAGAACTTCGTGCTCGACTGCTCGGCCGTGCCCTTCCTCGATTCCACCGCGGCCAACGTCATCGAAGGCGCGGCGAAGAAGGCGAAACGCGCCGGCGTGCGCTTCGTCGTCGCCGGCGCCACACCGCAGGTGCGGCGCATGCTGATCACCCATGGCGTCAAGCGGCCGTTGGCGACGTTCGCCGCTTCCGTAGGCGAAGCCAAGGCACGCCTGGCACAACCTTCCGAGACGGAAGCAGTGGCGTAGCGCCGGCTCTCGCCGTCACGGTTCGGTGTCGGAGGGAGAAGGCGCGATCTGCTTCGGCTCGTTCGCCACGTCCGAAGCCTCCTCGCTCCAGCGCAGCCTACGGTAGTCGAAGCCGTATTCCAGCGTCGGCTTGACGATGCGGAAATAGGGCGACAGGTCGAAATCGCGCGGCGTGAACAGCGAATGATGACGGATGTGCAGTATCTCGCTGCGGGAGTAGCGCGACTGCGCCGAGGCCCGGCCGGGCGCCAGTGTGATCTCGGGCAGGATGGGGTAGCGGATCTTCCCGTAGGCCTCGGCGATCAGCGTCGAGCAGATCGCCCGCGTCGGATCGCCGGAGCCGAAGGCGATGAGCCTGCGCCGCCAGCGCACCGGCACCGGCGGCGCAGGCAGAAAATAGCGCAGCATGTCGAAAATGTTCTTCAGGTCGTATTTGAGGCCGATCTTGCCGATCATGAAGGCGACCACTGCATCGCGATCCTCCGGCGAAAGGCCGCTCGCCCGGCAGATGCGGGTGTTGTAAGTGCGGTAGCGCGACAGAGGCACGGCGACGCAGCCCTCGCCCAGCGTGACCTCGATGAGGCGCGGCCGCTCCGAGCCGTCCTCCGGTTCCGCGATCGCGTCGCCGACATAGAGCGCGGCATGTGACCAGGTGGATTGGGTGAGGTATTTGATCGCCGCCGAGATCTTTTGGTTGCCTTCGACCAGCAATATGTCTCCCGGCTGCAGCACGCGGCGCAGCGTTTCGGGATCCGACGGCGTGTAGGGTTCGTAGCCGGACGACTCGTCCTGCAGGCGTCCGGCCAGCCAGCGTCCGATGCGGTCGAGCAGAGTTTCGGCCGGCGCGGTCATCGTGCATCTCCAGCCGCTTTATGCGGGGCGGCATGGATGGGATGCCGCCTCACGATGCCGGTTCCGGAAAGCCGTTCAGCGCCAGCGAGGCGTTGGAATAGCGGATCTCGCCGGTGACCTCCCGCCCGAGCCAGGCGGGCAACATTTCCGGCGGCACGCGGTCCGGCGTCTCCAGTTCGGCAACGACAAGGCCGTCAAGCGGCTCGGCGAAGATGTCGATCTCGTAGAGATGGCCGTTGTGGCGGACATGATGGCGCGTCTTGCGGATCACGGTGCCGATGGCGAACTGCATCATCTCGCGCGCCTCGGCGAGCGGCACGGGATATTCGAACTCGTCACGGGCGGCGAGATCGGAGCCGAATTTCAGCGTCAGCTTGGCCTTGCTGCCGTCTCTGATGCGCAGCCGGATCGAGCGTTCGGACGAGATCGCCAGATAAAATTGGACAATCACCGTCGAGGACTGCACGGCCGGCCGCCACGCGCTGCTCGCCACCAGGAACTTTCGCTCGATTTCCTTCGCCATCGACCGGACTAAAGCGTGGCGGGAGGCGCAAATCAACCGGTCTCGGTGAGGAGACCGTCAGCCCGATTTGACTTTAATCATTCGATTGATTAAAGTGCACTCATGATCAATCCGCCCAGAACCAGGCCCACCGGCGGGAAGCCGCCTGCCTCGCCCCCCGACATGACGCGTGCCGCGCTGATCCGCGCCGCGCTCAGGCTGTTCGGAAGACAGGGGTTCGACGGCACCTCGACGCGCGAGATCGCTGCGGCAGCGAAAGCCAACATCGGCTCGATCGCGTACCATTTCGGCGGCAAGGACGGGCTGCGAACGGCGGTGGCCGATTACATCACCGACACGATCCAGACCGTCGCCAGCCAGGCGATCGGCTCGGTGCCGGTGCCCAGTCTCGACGCCGCCACGCCGGAAGCCGCGGAACGGCAGCTCACGGCTGCGCTGGAGCGTATGGTCGCTTTCATGGTGGCACGTCCCGAAGCGGGCGAGATCGCCCAGTTCATGCTGCGCGAGATGGCGCAGCCGACAACCGCGCTGGACCGCATCTACGAGGGCGTGTTCGCGCCGCTGCACGGGCGACTCTGCCTGATCTGGGAGCAGGCCACCGGCGAACCGGCGGAATCCGAGCGCACCAAGCTCACCGTCTTCACGCTGATCGGCCAGGTCGTCTATTTCCGCATCGGCCGCGAGGTCGTCATGCGCCGCATGGGCTGGGACGGCATCGGCGATGCGGAGGCTGCCAAGGTGCTGGACGTGACGCGGGACAATCTGAAAGCGTTGCTCGCGGCGCGCGGAAGGAAAAGGCCATGAGCTTCCTCTGTTCGCTGCCGCTCGCGGCGTCGCTGTTTTCCGCCTGCACGCCGGCCGCGCCCTTCGCCGTCGGCTATGTCGAAGGCGACTATGTGCTGCTGGCGCCGACCGAGGTGGCGCAGGTCGAGACGGTGACGGTGCGGCGCGGCGACCGCGTCGAATCCGGCAAGCCGCTGGTGACGCTGGAGAATGACGATGCCGTGATTGCCGTCGCCCGGGCGGAAGCCGCGTTGGCACAGGCGCAGGCGCAGCTTGCCGACCTGCAGGTCGGCAAGCGGCCGGAGGAGATCGACGTGCTGGAGGCGACTGTCCGCTCGGCCAAGGCGCAAGCCGACGAGGCCAAACGGGTGCTGTCGCGCACGAAGGACCTGTTCACGCGCGGCATCGCCACGCAGGCGCAGCTCGACGAGGCGACCACCACCGTCGAGGTCGCGCAGGCTGCGATCGGTCAGAGTGAGGCGAACCTCGCCGTGGCGAAGCTCCCTGCCAGGCCGGAAACGATCAAGGCCGCCGAGGGCCAGGTCAAGCAGGCACAGGCCTCGCTCGACCAGGCGCGCTGGCGGCTTTCCAAGCGCACGCTGTCGGCCCCCTCCCCCGGCCGCGTCGACGACGTGATCCGCAATCCCGGCGACACGGCGGGGCCGAGCGCACCGGTGCTGTCGATCCTGCCGGACGGCGCGGTGAAGCTGACGCTCTACATTCCCGAGGAGGCGTTCTCCTCGGTCAAGGTCGGCGACGAACTCGCCGTCCATTGCGACGGTTGCGGGCCGGACATCAAGGCGCGCGTCTCTTACGTCTCGCCCGATCCGGAATTCACCCCGCCGGTGATCTACTCGCTCGAAAACCGCCAGAAGCTGGTCTACCTGGTCGAGGCCAAGCCGGAAGTCGGAGCCGGACCGCTGCAGCCGGGGCAGATCGTGGATGTGGATATCGCAAGGGAATAGGGGAGTAAGGCAGCAGAGGAATAGGGAAAACATATTCCCCTATTCCCGTATTCCCCTACTCCCCTCACAGCAATCATGACCGCCATCTCCGTCCGCGACCTCACCAAGCGCTTCGGCGACAAGACCGTCGTCGACCATGTGTCGATGACGGTCGAGGAAGGCGAGATCGTCGGCTTCCTCGGGCCGAACGGCTCGGGCAAGACCACGACAATCCGCATCATGTGCGGCCTGCTGACGCCCGACGAGGGCGAAGGCACCGTGCTCGGCTACGACATCCGCAGCGAGAGCCTGAAGATCAAGCGCGAGGTCGGCTACATGACGCAGCGCTTCTCGTTCTACGAGGACCTCACCATCGCCGAGAACCTCGAATTCGTGGCCCGGCTCTACCAGTTGAAGCCGGTGGCGCAGCATGTCGCCGACACGCTGGAAGACCTCGGGCTGACCTCGCGCAAGGACCAGCTCGCCGGCACGCTGTCGGGCGGCTGGAAACAGCGGCTGGCGCTCGCCGCCTGCACCATGCACAAGCCCAAGCTTCTCCTGCTCGACGAGCCGACCGCCGGCGTCGATCCCAAGGCACGGCGCGAGTTCTGGGACGAGATCCACCGGCTTGCCCACGGCGGACTGACCGTGCTGGTCTCCACCCACTACATGGACGAAGCCGAGCGCTGCCACCGCATCTCCTACATCTCCTACGGCAAGCTTCTGGCCACCGGCACGGTGAACGATGTGGTGAAGAATGCAGGTCTCACCACCTTCGTGCTGACCGGATCTGACCTCGACGCGGTTGCCGAGGAACTGCGCGGCCGGCCGGGCGTCGAGCAGGTGGCGCCGTTCGGCGCAGCGCTGCATGTCGTCGGCTCCGACGCCAAGGCGCTGAAGGCCGCGCTTGCGGATGTGGGGAAAACGCACAAGGGCGTTGTGGTGAAGCCCGGCGAGACAAGCCTGGAGGACGTCTTCATCCAGTTCATGGCCGGCTCGAAGGACAATATGGGATGAACGCCGTCTTCTCCTTCGCGCGGCTTGGCGCGCTGCTCATCAAGGAATTCATCCAGATGCGGCGCGACCGCATCACCTTCGCCATGATGCTGGGCGTGCCGCTGATGCAGTTGGTGCTGTTCGGCTACGCCATCAATAACGACCCGAAGAGCCTGCCGGCCGCACTTCTGGCCACAAGCAACGACCAGTACACGCGCGCCATGGTGTCGGCGCTGGAAAACACCGGCTATTACCGCTTCGACCATGTCGCGAAGACGGCGGCCGAAGCCGAGCTTCTGATGGCGCGGGGCGATGTCGCCTTCGTGGTCACGATTCCCGCCGATTTCGCCCGTCGCGTCGAGCGCGGCGACCAGCCGCAGATCCTCATCGAGGCCGACGCCACCGATCCGGCCGTGGCCAGCGGCGCCATCTCGACGCTCGGCACAGTCGCCGGGCAGGCCTTGCTCAGGGCGCAGGGCATGCAGGCGACGGCGGCCGAGAACGCGAGAAGCCGGCTCGATGTCGTCGTTCACCGCCGCTACAACCCCGAAGGCATTTCGCAATACAACATCGTGCCCGGCCTGCTCGGCGTCATATTGCAGATGACCATGACGATGATGACCTCGATCGCGCTGACCCGCGAGACCGAGCGCGGCACGATGGAGAACCTGCTCGCCATGCCGTCCAGCCCGCTGGAGATCATGCTTGGCAAGGTGCTGCCCTATCTGGTGGTCGGCGCGGTGCAGGTGCTGGTGGTGCTGGCGGCGGCCAAGCTGATGTTCTCGGTGCCCTTCGTCGGTTCTCTGTGGCTGCTGCTCTCGGCCATCCTGGTCTTCGTGCTGGCGCTGGTGCTGCTCGGCTATTCGATCTCGACGCTGGCGCGCACGCAGATGCAGGCGCTGCAGCTCACC
Organism: uncultured Mesorhizobium sp.; assembly: GCA_964490065.1. Lineage (GTDB taxonomy): Bacteria > Pseudomonadota > Alphaproteobacteria > Rhizobiales > Rhizobiaceae > Mesorhizobium. The sequence goes on from CAZBBT010000053.1 coordinate 9,678, forward strand.
GTCTTCTTCTTCCTGCCGTCGATCCTGCTGTCCGGCTTCATGTTCCCCTATCGCGGCATGCCGGACTGGGCGCAGGTCTTCGGCGAGATCCTGCCGCTGACGCATTTCCTGCGCATCATCCGCGCGGTGATGCTGAAAGGCGCCGAGCTCCCGGCGGTGTCCACCGAAATCCTCTGGCTGGTCGGCTTCGTGGTCCTGTTCGCCGGGGCCGCGCTGGTGCGCTTCCGCCGCACGCTGGACTGACCCAGGTCAAGGCCCCGTTACATTATGTGAGGGAACTGTGCCGCCGCCAAAGGGTTGGGTATTCGACGGGACGCATTAGACGTCCGTGAAATAGCGAAAATCCAGCTTGGGCGGGTCCAACCTCGCAACAGGAGGCTATTATGAAAATGCACATCTATGGCGCCACCGCCGCCTTGCTGCTTCTGGGCGGCTCCGGCATCGCGGCCGCCGACACCGTGGTCATCCAGCCGCAGCAGGAAACGGTGATCCGCGAATATGTGAAGAAGCAGCCGCTCGCCTCGATAGACCTGCCCGGCGTCGAGCTAAACATCGGCTCGCCGATTCCCGACACGGTGGAACTGCACACCATCGAGGCCCCTGATGTCCATTACGACTATACGGTCATCGAAGGCCGCACCTATATCGTCGAGCCAGGCACCCGCGAGGTCGTCCAGATTCTCGACTGACCGCAGAACCGACCGGGCAGCCACCGGCTGGAAAGCCCCGCCACTGGTGGGGCTTTTCGCCGTCTATGCTGCCTGCGCAATGAGCTTGGCATAGGTGGAGAAATCGACATTGCCGCCCGAAAGTACCACGGCGACGTTTTTTCCGTGCGTTTCGATACGGCCAGATGCAAGGGCGGCGAGGCCGACCACGCCGCCCGGTTCCACCACCAGCTTGAGAAAGGCCATGGCGTCGCGCATGGCAGCGGCGACCGCCCGTTCCGATACGGCGACGCTGCCGGCGAGATTACGGCGGTTGATCTCGAAGGTGATGGCGCCCGGCTCCGAGGTCAGGATGGAATCGCAGATCGACGTGTGGCCGGGTTCGTTGGCGATCCGCCGACCTTCGGCCAGCGAGCGGCGGGTGTCGTCGAAATACTCCGGTTCCGCCGCCCACACCTCGGTTTGCGGCGAGGCATCCTTGACCGCGATCGAGATGCCGCTAGACAGGCCGCCGCCGCCGCAGGGCATGATGACGGCGTCGAGGCCAACGCCGATCTGTTCCGTCTGCCGCATCAGTTCCAGGCCGATCGTGCCCTGACCGGCGATGATCGCCGGATCGTCGTAGGGCGGCACAAGCACCATGCCCTGGTCGAGCCATGCCCGCACCACCGTCATGCGGTCGTCTCGGAAACGGTCGAACGGGATCACCTCGGCGCCCATGCGGCGCACATTGCCGACCTTGGCTTCCGGCGCGTCGACCGGCATGGCGATGACGGCGCGGATGCCGAACAGCGCCGCCGAGGCGGCGACGCCCTGCGCGTGATTGCCCGACGAGAAGGCGACGACGCCGCGAGCGCGTTCCTCCTCGGTGAGAGAGGCGATCTTGTTGTAGGCACCGCGGAACTTGAAGGAACCGGTGCGCTGCAGGGTTTCCGGCTTGAACATGATGCGTCCGCCAAAACGCTCGTTGAGCACCAGCGATTCGATCAGCGGCGTTTCGACGATCAGGCCGGAGAGGCGCTCGGCGGCGCTACGGACATCGGCTATGTCGGGAGGGGAAGCGGTCATGGGAATCGTGTTCCAGCGACGGTTGCCGCATCATTCCAGCAAAGCGGATCGAAGCGCCAATGAAAAGATGTTATGAACGGTTCACCGGAACGGGATTTGCGGCGCCAATGGCGCCACGCCCTCCACACGGCCCAGGAGGATATTCAATGCGGCGGATTCTCACCCTTGCCGTCATTTCCCTCGGCCTGGGACTGTGCGTCCCGCCCGCGGCGAACGCTCAGGACCTTGAACGCAACATCACTCCGCAGGGCGGCCCGACGCTACGCGATCGTCATTGCGATCCGCGTCGCGACAATTGCCGCGGCGATCCCGATCGCGGCCGCGCGCGTCGTGAATGCACGCCCCAGCGGGCGCTCGCCAAGGCCGGTCGCATGGGCGTCCGCAACGCGCGCATCGGCCGGGTCGGCCGCAGCATCATCGACGTGCGCGGCCGCTCACGCGACGGCGGCCGCATGATGGTCAGCTTCGGACGCTGGGACAGGCGCTGCCCGGTCGTCGACTATTGAGGGCGGGCACGCTCCCCGAGGCACTCACTCAGCCGAGCAGGGTCTTCTGCCGCTTGGCGCCCCCCGCCTTGCGCCACCGGTTGAACCGATGGGTGGCGGCGGCGAAGGAGATTTTCATCTGCTGCGCGACCGTGTAGCGCGACTTGCCTTCGTCGAACATGCGATAGCAGCACTCGACGCCCTCGTCCGTCAGCTTGCCGTCCGACGTCTTGTTGTGGGGATTGGCCGGGTCGAATTTTTCCGCCTGCTGTTCGACCAGGCCCTTGAGCCGCTGCAGATCCGCCTCGATTGAGGCGATCAGGTCCAGCACCGGCCGAGGGTCGAAATGCTGCGGCTCTCTCTTCGTCGTCATCTGCTGCCTTTCGCTTTGGCGGAAGGAGCCAATATAGGTGAATGTTCACCGATAAAAAGACCGCCGGGAAAATCGACGGGATCAATAAATCTGAACGGCTTCGGCACTCGGGCGCGATTGACCGCGCGCGACAAACTCCATAGTTTAGAATGATTCTAAACTAGAGACCCGTTGTCATGCTTTCCCGCGTTTTCGGCTTCGGCCGCCGCTCGTTCGATTCGCTATCGGAACAGGAGATGCTGGCGCTGGCCATCTCCTCCGAAGAAGACGACGGCCGCATCTATCGCGCCTATGCCGACGGGCTGCGCGATGATTTTCCCAAGTCGGCCAAGATCTTCGAGGAAATGGCCGTCGAGGAAGACGGCCATCGCGACGCGCTGATCGAACTGCACCGCAAGCGCTTCGGCGAGCGCATCCCGCTGATCCGGCGCGAGCATGTGCGAGGCTATTACCAGCGCAAGCCCGATTGGCTGGTGCGACCGCTGGGCATAGACCATGTGCGCGCGCAGGCCGAGGAGATGGAGCGGCAGGCCTATAATTTCTACAGCGCAGCCGCCAAGCGCACCACCGATGCCGCCACCCGCAAGCTGCTCGACCGGCTGGCCGCAGCCGAGCAGAGCCATGAATCGCTGGCGCATCGTCTCGGCCTCATGCATGCCCCGGAGGCCGTGCGCGAGGAGGAGGTGTCGACCGAACGGCGGCAGTTCATCCTCACCTACGTGCAACCGGGGCTGGCCGGGCTGATGGACGGCTCGGTCTCGACGCTGGCGCCGATCTTCGCCGCCGCCTTCGCCACGCATGACAGTTGGCAGACCCTGCTGGTCGGGCTCGCGGCCTCGATCGGCGCCGGCATCTCGATGGGTTTCACCGAGGTCGCCTCGGACGACGGCCGGCTGTCGGGGCGCGGCTCGCCTATCAAGCGCGGGCTGACCGTCGGCGCAATGACGGCGCTGGGCGGGCTGGGTCATGCCCTGCCCTACCTCATCCCGCATTTCTGGACCGCAACCGGGGTGGCTGTCATCGTCGTCTTCTTCGAATTGTGGGCGATCGCCTTCATCCAGAACCGCTATATGGAGACGCCGTTCTGGCGCGCCGCCTTCCAGGTGGTGCTGGGCGGCGCGCTGGTGTTCGCCGCCGGCGTTCTGATCGGCAACGCCTGACGCTCAGCCGTGCGCCTGCCTGCTGTCGGCGGGCGCTTCGGCGCGCTCAGTCAGGCCGTAGTCGCGCACGACATGGGCGATGCGCAGCCGGTAATCGGCAAAAATGCCGCCGCGCCCGGCCATCTGCGCCTGGCGATGCTCCTCGGTGTTGCGCCAGCCCTTGACCGCCTCCTCGTCGCGCCAGAACGACAGAGACAGCACGCGCCCCGGGTCGGTCAGACTCTGGAAGCGCTCGACCGAGATGAAGCCGTCCATGGTTTCGAGCAGCGGCTTCAGGTCCGCGGCGATGCGGAGATAGGCGTCGCGGCGGCCATCCGCCGGTTCGACCTCGAAGATGACTGCGATCATGGCTTCACCAGATCCGCATGTGGCGCGGAGGCGAGTTTCAGGAAGATACGGTCTTCCTTGAGAATGAACTTTTCCCCCCGCGCGAACTGGTAGTTTTCAATGCCGAGCGGATCGGCGGCAAGCCGTGCGCGATAGGCTTCGTAGGCGGCCAGGTTCTCGATGTTGTAGACGCCATAGGCGGTGGTGGCCGAACCTTCGTGCGGTGCGAAATAGCCGATCAGGTCGGCGCCGCAGCGCGGGATAGCCTGGCCCCAGTTGCGGGCGTATTGCTGGAACGCCTCCTTCTTGAACGGGTCGATCTCATAGCGGATGAAGCAGGTGATGCTCATTTCCTTCTCCTGGTTCGATGGTTCGATCGTGATCGAAGCGTCGCACGACGCAATCGGATAGGCTGGGGTGTCAGCGCCAGAACGGCTTGACGCATTCGTGGCGGATTTCCTCGCGCGTCTTGCCGATATCGCGGAGCAGGTAATCGTCGAGTTCGGCAAGATCGGCGCGCTGCCGGGTACGCTGGAGCCAGCGGGCGAGCAGATGCCAGACGTCGTAAAGGGAAAGCGACCGGATGCCGATCGCAGGGCGATGTAAAAGCGGGCCGAAGGTCATCGTCAATCTCCTTGATCCGGAGCGACAATAGACGTTATGGTGCAAGTATGCTTCGACAAGGATCGAACTATGAATGACGCGCTGAAAGACGGACCCGATATCGCCCGCATCGCCAGCTTGGTCGGCGACCCGGCCCGCGCCAACATGCTGACCGCGCTGATGGCCGGCTCCGCGCTGACGGCCAGCGAACTGGCGCTGGAGGCCGGCGTGACGCTGCCGACGGCGAGTTCGCATCTGGCCAAGCTGATGGAAGGCGGCCTGCTTGTCGTGGCAAGCGAAGGCCGCCATCGCTATTACGGCCTATCAGGGGCGCAGGTGGCCGGGATGTTGGAGGCGATCATGGGCGTTGCGGCCAGCGTCGGGCCGAAGCGCGTCAGACCCGGCCCGCGCGAGCCGAGGATGCGTGAGGCGCGCGTCTGCTACGACCATCTCGCCGGCGAACACGCCGTGAAGATGCTGGATTCGCTGCTGGAGAGAAAAATCCTTGTCCGCGACGACAAAGAAATCCGGTTAGGCGAGACCGGCGCCTCGCACTTCGCCGCCATCGGCATCGATGTCGAGGCCGGGCGGAAATCGCGCCGGCCGGTGTGTCGCGACTGCCTCGACTGGAGCGTGCGCCGCTCGCATCTCGCCGGCACGCTGGGCGCGGCGATCCTCGACAAGATCCTCACCGAGAAATGGGCACGTCGCGAGAAGGACAGCCGGGTCGTGACGTTCTCGCCCAAGGGAAAGGCGGAGTTCGCTCGGGTGTTTTTGGCCTAATCTTCCTTCTCCCCGTGAACGGGGAGAGGAAAGGCTTCACCCCAGCTTCAGCACCTTCGCCTTCTTGAAAAAATCCTTCCAGGGATCGTCAGCAGAAAGCCGCTTCAGCGTCGTCCTGTCGCCGATCGGGAAGGCGTTGGGCGGCATGCCGTCCTCGATCTCCTTCCAGGTCACCGGCATCGAAACTGTTGCCCCCTTCTTGGCGCGTGACGAATAGGGCGCCACCGTGGTCGAGCCGCGGCCGTTACGCAGATAGTCGATGAAAATCTTCCCCGTGCGCGCCTTCTTCGACAGCGTAGCGGTGTAGCGGTCGGGTTCCGCCTGCTCCATGGCGCGGGCGAAATCATGCGCAAAACCCTTCGCGGCTTCCCACTTTGCCTGCGGCTTCAGCGGCACCATGACATGGTAACCCTTGCCACCCGAGGTCTTGACGAAGACCGGCAGCGATAGTTCTTCAAGCTTGGCGCGGATGTCGATGGCAGCCTGCCGCACCGTATCGACAGACACGCCCTCGTCGGGGTCCAGGTCGAAGACGATCTGATCGGGCGTGTCGATTTCGTCTACCTTGCATCCCCAGATGTGAATCTCGACCACGCCCATCTGCACCAGCGCGGCGACGCCGTCGAAATCCTTCACATAGAGAATTTCCTCGTTATCCTCGGGGTCCTCCGACTTGAAGATTTTGTCGCTCATGCCCGCCGAGGCGTGCTTCTGGAAGAAGCGCTGACCGCCAACGCCGTCTGGCGCGCGCACGAGTGCCAGCGGCCGGTCGACGACGAACTGTTCCATACGCGGCCAGACCCGGTCGTAGTGCTCCAGCAGGTCTTGCTTGGATACCTTCTCGTCGGGCCACAGCAGCTTGTCCGGGTGGGTGAGCTTGATCGAGGTCTTCACAGGCACTTTCTCCTTCCCTCCCGAAGCCTTGGTCTTGCCGCCGCCAGTTTCCGGCGTCTCCTGCACGACGTCTTCGGCCGGCTTATCCTCGCGCAATCCCTGGAAGGAGGCATGGCGGATGATACGATCGGCCGTCCAGGAACGGAACTCCACCTCGGCCACGAGTTCCGGCTCGACCCAGACCAGCCCCTTGCCGCCCGGAACCTTGGCGGCAAAAGGCGATTTCTTCGCCTTCAGCGCATCCAGTTTTTCCTTGAGGTCGTCGCCGGCCTTGGCTGAGAAGCCGGTGCCGACACGGCCGGCATAGTTGAGCCTGCCGCCCTCGTGATAGCCGACCAGCAGAGAACGGAGGCCGCGGCCGGTCTTGTCCGACGGCAGATAGCCGCCGATGACGAATTCCTGACGCTGGGTGCATTTGGACTTGATCCAGACGCCGGTGCGACCGGAGCGGTAGGGCGCGTCGGCGCGCTTTGAGACGACGCCCTCCAGGCCCATGCGGCAGGCATGCTTGAGCATGACCTTGCCCGGCTCGACGAAATGGTCGGAGAAACGCACGGCCGCATCGTCGGGCAGGCTTTCCATGAATTCGCGCAGGCGTTCCTTGCGTTCGACCAACGGCTCCTTGCGCAGCTTCTCGCCGTTCAGCCGCAGCAGATCGAACACATAATAGATCATCCGGTCCGTACGGCTGGCCGAAAGGTCGGCCTGCAGCAGCGAAAATGACGAGACGCCATTGTCGGCCAGCACGACGATCTCGCCGTCGATGACGGCGTCCGAACATTTCAGGGACGCCAGGGCTGCCGGGATTTCGGTTCCGAAGCGTTTCGTCCAGTCCAGCCCGGTGCGTGTGAGCAGCCGGATCTCGGTGCCGGCGATCTGCGCCTGCATCCGGTAGCCGTCGAATTTCACCTCATGCAGCCATTCTCTGCCCGACGGCGCGTCGCGCTCCAGCGTCGCCAGCGCCGGCTCGATGAAATCGAGCTTCGCCGCCATCTCGCGCCTTGCCTTGGCCGTCGCCGGCTTGTTGGAATGCCAGACCTTCGGCTTTTGGCCCTTGGCAGCCTTGCCCTCGCCGACCTCTTCGATGGTGAAGCCGGATTTTATCGATTCCGGCCGCTCCTTCAAAATGTCCTCGCCCGGGCGCGCGGCGGAATCAACCGACTTGATGAGCAGCCAATTGTCCTTCTTTTCACCCGGGCGCGGCTTGAGGCGTACCAGATGCCATTTGCCGGACAGCTTCTCGCCGTGCAGCTCGAAGTCGATATGGCCCTTCTTCATGCCGGCGGCGGGATCATGCTCGGGCGTCCAGGTGCCCTCGTCCCAGACGATCACCGAACCGCCGCCATATTCGCCCTTCGGGATCGTGCCCTCGAAGGATGCATAGTCGATCGGATGGTCCTCGACATGGACGGCCAGCCGCTTTTCGTGCGGGTCGAGGCTCGGGCCACGGGTAACCGCCCAACTCCACAGCACGCCGTCATGCTCCAGTCGGAAATCATAGTGCAGGCGCGTGGCGGCGTGCTTCTGAACGACGAAGATGCCGCCGCTGTCTGTCTTGGATTTATCGCGCGGTGCCTTGCCGGCCGGCTCGGCGGTCTTGGAGAAATCGCGCTTGGCGCGGTATTTTTCGAGGGCTTCGGCCATTACGAGACTGCCGTTGCATCCAGTTGTACGCAGGCACTCCCCTCTGGCCAGTCGGCCATCTCCCCCTCAAAGGGGGAGATCAGACTGCCGCATGGCTTTCGCCAATCTCCGGCATCGCAAAAGAGACTGTGGCGTCGAAGCTGCCAATCTCCCCACCCGAGGGGGAGATGGCCGACTGGCCAGAGGGGAGTGCCAGAGAGCCGGAACAGAGCCATCCGCATCAGGCCGATTTTTTCTTCGACGCAGCCTTCCCCTCCGGCGCCTTCTTCTTCGAGGCTTTCGTTGCCTTCACCGAAGGCGCGCGCTCATCGTTGTCGGCGGCGAGGCTCTTCTTGAGCGCATCGAACAGGTTGACGACGTTGGACGGCTTGGCGGCGGCCTTGGCCTTCGGCGCCTTCTTGCCCGCCTTCTTGGCGCGGACCAGCTCGATCAGCGCTTCCTCGTACTTGTCGTCGAATTCGGACGGGTCGAACTTCGTCGCTTTCTTGTCGATGATATGCTGGGCGAGCTCGATCATCTCCTTGTCGAGCTTCACCGGCTTGATCTCGTCGAAGACGGTGTCGGGCTGGCGCACCGTGCTGTCGTAGCGAAGCGTGGTCAGCACCATGCCCTTGCCGAGCGGCTCGATCACCACCGGGCGCTCGCGGCGATAGAGCACGATGCGCGCCAGCCCCGCCTTCTTCTTCGCCGCCATCGCCTCGCGGATGACGGCGAAGGCGTCCTCCGACACCTTGTCGGCTGGCGCGAGGTAATAGGGCGTATCGAGATAGATCTGCTGGATCGAGGCCTTGTCGACGAAGCCGTCGAGGGAAAGCATGTTGGAAGACTCCACCTGCACCGCCTCGATCTCGTCCTCCTCGATGTGGACATAGTCGCCGCCCTCCACCTCGTAGCCCTTGATCT
>CAZBBT010000054.1:0-1155 GCA_964490065.1 uncultured Mesorhizobium sp.
CGACCGCCGTGCAGGCGCTCGGCTTCGACATCACCGACTGGGCCAAGCAGGGCGTCGTCGGTGACCTCGGCGAAGTGGCCGACAAGGAAGGCTGGGACAAGGTGATACCGGCGGCCTTGCAGAACTTCGCCAAATATGACGGCAAGTGGATCGCGGCTCCGGTCAACGTGCATTCGACCAACTGGGTCTGGATCTCCAAGAAGGCGCTCGACGCCGCCGGCGGCAAGGAGCCGACCAATTGGGACGAGTTCGTCGCCATGCTGGACAAGATGAAGGCCAACGGCATCACCCCGCTGGCGCATGGCGGCCAGGCCTGGCAGGACGCCACCCTGTTCGATTCCGTCGTGCTCTCGCTCGGCACGGACTTCTACAAGTCCGCCTTCATCGATCTCGATCCGGCTGCGCTTGGCTCCGACAAGATGGTGGAGGCCTTCGACCGCATGGCGAAGCTGCGCACCTATGTCGACGACGACTTCTCCGGGCGCGACTGGAACCTGGCTTCCGCTATGGTCATCAATGGCAAGGCCGGCGCGCAGATGATGGGCGACTGGGCCAAGGGCGAGTTCCTCAAGGCCGGCCAGAAACCGGGCACCGACTTCGTCTGCATCCGCTTCCCGGGCACCCAGGGCGCCGTCACCTTCAACTCCGACATGTTCATGATGTTCAAGGTCGGCGAAGACAAGCGCGCGGCGCAGTTGCAGATGGCCTCCGACATCGAGAGCCCGGACTTCCAGTCCTCGTTCAACGTGGTCAAGGGCTCGGTGCCGGCACGCACCGACGTTCCTGACACCGCCTTCGACGATTGCGGCAAGAAGGGCATCAAGGACCTGGCCGAGGCCAACTCGTCCGGCAAGCTGTTCGGCTCGATGGCGCATGGCTATGCGGCGCCGGCGGCGATCAAGAACGCGCTCTACGACGTGGTGACGCGCCACTTCAACGGCGACATCGATTCCAAGGAAGCCGCCAAGGAACTGGTTGACGCGATCGCTGCGGCCAAGGGGTGATAAAGAAAACAGGGCCTTCCCGCGGAAGGCCCTGTTCCCCTCTCCGTCGCGCTTCGCGCGCCACCTCCCCCAACGGGGAGAAAGCCGCGGCCGCGATGCCGGCGCTTCTCCAGCCTGGGTTCCTCGCCCTGAGGAGAGGTGGCGCGCGAAG
>CAZBBT010000054.1:1165-18155 GCA_964490065.1 uncultured Mesorhizobium sp.
CGGGCCACACCGCCGCGCCCCCGCCGCGGGCCCCCCCCCCGCGGGGTCCCGCCCCCCTGCGGGGGGGGGGCCCGCCCCCCGCGACGGAGAGGGATTTTTCGCTACGATTGAGATGGGACCCAGGCCTTGACCCAGACACAAGCCGAGATCGCGCCGGTCCTCACCAGGACCAGCCGCGCGCCGAAGGAAATGCTGCAGGAATGGCTGCCGAAGATCGTGCTGGCTCCGAGCTTCGCGCTGATCCTCGTCTTCGTCTACGGCTTCATCATCTTCACCGGCTTCCTCTCCTTTTCGGGTTCGAAGCTCCTGCCCGACTTCTCCACCTGGGTCGGCTTCGGCAACTATATACGCCTGTTCAAGCATCCGAACTGGATCGTCTCGCTCCAGAACCTGGCCATCTTCTCGATCCTCTACATCGTCGTGTGCAGCGTCATCGGCCTGGCGCTGGCCATCTTCCTCGATCAGAAGATCCGCGGTGAGGGCTTGTTGAGGCCGATCTATCTCTACCCGATGGCGCTGTCCTTCATCGTCACCGGCGTCGCCTGGAAATGGTTCCTCGACCCCGGCATCGGCCTGGAGCATGTCATGCACCAGATCGGCTGGGAGAGCTTTTCCTTCCGCTGGATCAAGCAGGGCGACATGGCGATCTACACCATCGTCATCGCCGCGATCTGGCAGTCGTCCGGCTTCGTCATGGCGATGTTCCTGGCCGGCCTGCGCGGCGTCGACAACGAGATCGTCAAGGCCGCCCAGATCGACGGCGCCTCGACGACCATGATCTACCGCCGCATCATCATCCCGCTGATGCGACCCGTCTTCCTCTCCGCCTTCGTCGTCCTCGCCCACTTGTCGATCAAATCCTACGACCTTGTGGTGGCGATGACCGACGGCGGCCCCGGCACGGCGACCTGGACGCCGGCCTTCTTCATGCAGAAATTCACCTTCGGCCGCAACGAGATGGGCATGGGCGCCGCCTCCGCCATCATCATGCTGATGATGATCTTCGCCATCATCGTCCCCTACCTCTATTCCGAATTGGGGCAGAAGAAATGAGCGCCGCCGCCCAGGACAACGCCACTCGCAACGGCGTCTTCGCCCGCGCAGCGATCTATGCCGTGCTGATCCTCTTCGCGGTCTACTATCTCCTGCCGCTCTACGTCATGCTGGTGAACTCGCTGAAGCCGCTGGACGAGATCCGTCAGGGCAACATGCTGGCACTGCCGCACCAGTGGACGATCGAGCCGTGGCTGTCGGCCTGGTCGACGGCGCAGATCGGCGTCTCTCCGACGGGACTGAAACCCTATTTTCTCAACTCGATACTGATGGTCGTCCCGGCTGTCGCGATCTCCACCATCCTCGGCGCGCTGAACGGCTATGTGCTGACCAAGTGGCGCTTCCCCGGTGACAACATCGTCTTCGGCATGATGCTGCTCGCCTGCTTCATTCCGTTCCAGATCGTGCTTATCCCCTCGGCGCGCATACTGGGTCTGCTCGGATTGGCGGGCACGGTGTCGGGCCTGGTGCTGATCCACGCCATATACGGCCTCGGCTTCACCACGCTGTTCTTCCGCAACTACTACGAAGCCTTCCCGACCGAACTGGTGCGCGCCGCCCAGATCGACGGCGCCTCCTTCTTCCAGATCTTCCGCCGCATCCTCTTGCCGTCGTCGGGGCCGATCATCGTCGTCACCGTCATCTGGCAGTTCACCAACATCTGGAACGACTTCCTGTTCGGCTCGTCCTTCTCCAGCGTGGATTCCATCCCGCTGACCGTGGCGCTGAACAATCTGGTGAACTCGTCGACCGGCGTGAAGGAATACAACGTCCACTTCGCCGGCGCGATCCTCGCGGCGCTTCCCACCCTGATCGTCTACATCGTCTCCGGACGCTATTTCGTGCGCGGCCTGATGGCCGGCGCGGTGAAAGGCTGAACCATGCCCTTCCTGGAAATCGACAATCTCGAAAAGTCCTTCGGCACTGCCAAGATCCTCAAGGGCGTCTCGTTGGCGATCGAGGAAGGCGGCTTCCTCGTCCTCGTCGGCCCCTCCGGCTGCGGCAAGTCCACGCTGCTCAACACCATCGCGGGGCTGGAGCCGATCACCGGCGGCGAGATCAGGATCAATGGCCAGCGCGTCAACGATCTGCATCCGTCCAAGCGCGACATCGCCATGGTGTTCCAGTCCTACGCGCTCTACCCGAACATGACGGTCGGCCAGAACATCGGCTTCGGCATGGAAATCCGCGGCGTGCCGAAGGCCGAGCGCGACAAAGCCATCGCCGACGTCGCGCAACTCCTGCAGATCGACCATCTTCTGACGCGCAAGCCGAGCCAGCTTTCCGGCGGGCAGCGCCAGCGCGTCGCCATGGGCCGCGCCCTGGTGCGCAACCCGCAGGTCTTCCTCTTCGACGAGCCGCTGTCCAACCTCGACGCCAAGCTCAGGATCGACATGCGCACCGAGATCAAGCGGCTGCACCAGCGCATGGGGACCACAATCGTCTACGTCACGCACGACCAGATCGAGGCGATGACGCTGGCCACCAAGATCGCCGTGCTGAAGGACGGCGTGTTGCAGCAGTTCGGCACGCCGGCCGAGATTTACAACAACCCCGCCAACATGTTCGTTGCCGACTTCATGGGCTCGCCGGCGATGAACCTCATTCCCGCCTCCGTCGCGGCCAATGGCAGCGCGCTTGCCGTGGTGATGGAACGCGAGGCGCGCGAGCCGATCCGCCTGCCGCTGCCGAAAGCGCCTGCCGGCCTGTCCGACTTCCGCGACAAGAAGATCGTCTTCGGCGTGCGGCCCGAGGCGCTGACCGATCCGGAAGGCGCCGACCGCAACGCCGATGCCATCGCCACCGCCGATTGCCACATCGAAGTGGTCGAGCCCGCCGGCTCCGACACCTTCGCGGTCACCAATCTTGGCGGCAAGGGCGTGGTCGCGCGGCTGCGGGCCGACGCGCAGATCCAGCCCGGTGCCACCACGCCGCTGGCCTTCAACCTGACCAAGGCCGTGTTCTTCGATCCAGCGACACAGAACCGCATCGTCTGAGAAAATGTCCAGTCCCGACATCGTCATCGTCGGCTCCGGCATGGGCGGCGCGACGGTCGCCTCCGGCCTGGCGGGCAGCGGCGCCAAGATCACCATCCTGGAAAAGGGCGAGCGCCTGCTCGACACGCCCGAGACGCGGGACGCGCGCGCCATCTTCCAGCGCGGCCATTTCCGGCCAAAGGAAATGTGGCTCGATGCGGACGGGAAGCCCTTCAACCCCGGAAATTACCATGTCGTCGGGGGCAACACGAAGTTCTACGGCGCAGTGCTGTTCCGCTATCGGAAAGAGGATTTTTCCGAACTCGAATTCCCCGCCGGCGGCGTGTCGCCGGCCTGGCCGTTTCCGTATGAGGAGCTCGAGCCCTGGTACTCCAGGGCGGAGCAGCTTTATCAGGTCCGGGGCACGGTAGACGAAGACCCGACGGAGCCGTTTCACTCTCGGAACTACCCGCATAAACCCGTGCCCGACGAGCCGGCCATCGCCAAGGTCCGCGAACGTCTGAAGGCAGTCGGCCTGCACCCGGCCAGCCTTCCGCTCGGTGTGGACATCGACCGCTGGCTGGCCCGCGCCAAAACACCCTTCGACGCCTATCCCGACACGCTGACCGGGAAGATGGACGCCGAAAGCTGCGGTCTGGCCGCCGCGATCGAGGACCCCGACATCGAACTCCAGACCGGCGCGGACGTTGTCCGGCTGGAGACGGATACGCAAAACCGGATCGCCTCGATCGTCTACCGCCAGAACGGCGAGGAAAAGCGCCTGTCGCCGAAGATCGTTATCCTGTCGGCCGGGGCCATCCGCTCCGCCACGCTGCTGCTGAGTTCCGCCGACGGGCGCAACCCGAACGGTCTGGCCAACAGTTCGGACCAGGTCGGCCGCAACTTCATGAACCACAACGCGACCTTCATGCTCGCGATCGATCCGCGCTCGGTCAACGATTCCGTCTACCAGAAGAGCCTGCACTTCAACGATTTCTATTTCGACGACGGCAACGGGTCGGGACCCCTCGGCCAGGTGCAACTGCTCGGCCGCGTGACCGCACCCATCCTGAAGAGCCGGCTCAAGGCCGTACCCGAATTCGCGCTGAACTGGGTCAGCAGGCATGCCGTCGATTGGTATCTGGTTTCCGAGGACCTGCCGCGCGAGGAAAGCCGCGTGCGACTCGACGGATCGCAGGTCGTGCTCGAATGGCGCTTCTCCAACATGAAGGCGCACGAGACGCTGGTTAAGCGGGTCAAGGAGCGGATGCGGGCGGCGGGCTATCCGATCCTGCCCAGCCAGTTCGTCGATGGCCGCCTGCCCTCGCACCAATGCGGCACGACGCGGATCGGCAACGACCCCGCCCTTCATGTCTGCGATCCGTGGTGCCGCAGCTTCGACCACGAGAACCTCTTCATCGTCGACGCCGGCTTCCTGCCGACCTCGGCGGCGGTCAATCCGTCTCTCACAGTGGCGGCGCAGGCGCTCAGGGTGGCGGACCATATTCGGCGGATGGAGTTGGGCGGATGATTAGCGACCTCTCGTTTCTTTCCACCCCCCTCTGTCCTGCTGGACATCTCCCCCGCAAGGGGGGAGATTGGCAGTTCCAGCCTCACCACTCTTCCTGCAACGCTGGCGATCGGCGAAAGCCGACGCGGCGGTTGATCTCCCCCCTTGGGGGGGAGATGTCCGGCAGGACAGAGGGGGGTTGGACGGAGCGCGACATTGAAGTCTGCTTCACGTTCGGAGCGCTTCCATGACCCGCCCCGCCGCCCTCGTCACCGGCGGAGCGCGCGGCATAGGCCGCGCCTGCGCCGAAGCGCTGGCCGAGGCCGGCTTCGACGTCATGGTGGCCGACCTGGCCGCTGAGCCCTCTGCCGATCTGGCACCAACCGTCGGAAAGCACGGCGCCACCCTCGCCTATCATCCTTGCGACATCGCCGACCTCGCCACCCACCAACCCCTCGTCGAAGCCGCCCTTCAAAAATTCGGTCGCATCGACTGCCTGGTCAACAATGCCGGCATCGGCGCGCCGGTGCGCGGCGACCTGCTCGACCTCAAGCCCGAGAACTTCGACCGCGTGCTCTCCATCAATCTGCGCGGCACGGTGTTTCTCTCCCAAACGGTCGCGAAGACAATGCTCTCCACCCCGACCGACCACCCGAAATCCATCGTCACCGTCACCTCGATCAGCGCCGAGGCCGCCTCGCCCGAGCGGCCGGACTACTGCATCTCCAAGGCGGGACTCTCCATGTGGGTGAAGAACCTGGCGCTCAGGCTGGCGCCCGAGAACATCGGCGTGTTCGAAGTACGGCCCGGCATCGTCCGCACCGACATGACCGCCGGCGTCTCGGCCAAATATGATTCACTCATCGACGGCGGCCTCGTGCCTGCAAAACGCTGGGGCGAACCATCCGATATCGGCGCCGTCGTCGCCGCTCTCGCCTCGGGAAAGTTCGCCTTCGCCACCGGCTCGGTCGTCAATGTCGACGGCGCGCTCTCGGTGCCGAGACTATGAAGGTTCGATCATGACCGATTTCATCATCGTCGGCGGTGGGCCGGCCGGCTGCGTGCTGGCCCACCGGCTGTCGGAAGACCCGGCCAACTCCGTGCTGCTGCTGGAGGCCGGCGGCAAGGATTGGCACCCGCTGATCCACATGCCGGCCGGCTTCGCCAAGATGACCAAGGGCATCGCCGCCTGGGGCTGGTCGACCGTGCCGCAAAGGCACATGAAGGACCGCGTCTTTCGCTACACGCAGGCCAAGGTGATCGGCGGCGGCTCGTCGATCAACGCGCAGATCTACACGCGCGGCAACGCCCGCGACTATGACGGCTGGGCGAAGGACGAAGGCTGCGAGGGCTGGAGCTACCGCGAGGTATTGCCTTACTTCAAGCGCGCCGAGAACAACCAGCGCTACGCCAACGACTATCACGGCTATGGCGGGCCGCTCGGCGTCTCCAACCCGATCGCGCCGCTGCCCATCTGCGAAGCCTGGTTCCAGGCCGCTCAGGAAATGGGCATCCCCTTCAACCCGGACTTCAACGGCGCTGCCCAGGAGGGCGTCGGCTACTACCAGCTCACCCAGAAGGACGCCAGGCGCTCCTCCGCCGCAGTCGCCTATCTACGGCCGATCGCGAGCCGAAAGAACCTCACCGTGCGCACCGATGTGCTTGTCACCCGCATCGTCGTCGAAAACGGCCGCGCCATCGGCGTCGAGGTGCTCGACAGGCCGGGCGGCCAGCCGCAGGTCCTGCACGCCGAGCGCGAAGTCATCGTCTCGTCCGGCGCCATCGGTTCGCCCAAGCTCCTGATGCAGTCCGGCATCGGCCCCGCCGACCATCTGAAATCGGTCGGCATAACTCCGGTACACGACCTGCCCGGCGTCGGCTCCAACATGCAGGACCATCTCGACCTGTTCGTCATCGCCGAATGCACCGGGGACCACACCTACGACAACTATGCCAGGCTTCATCGCACCGCGTGGGCCGGCCTGCAGTACCTGCTGCTCAAGAAGGGACCGGCGGCCTCCTCGCTGTTCGAGACCGGCGGCTTCTGGTACGCCGACCCGACGGCCGGCTGGCCCGACATCCAGTTCCATCTCGGCCTCGGCTCGGGCATCGAGGCGGGCGTCGAGAAGCTGAAGAACCCGGGCGTGACGCTGAACTCGGCCTATCTCAGGCCCCGCTCCCGCGGCACGGTGCGGCTGGCGAGCGCCGATCCGGCCACCATGCCGCTGATCGATCCGAACTACTGGTCCGACCCGCACGACCGCGCCATGTCCATCAAGGGGCTCAGGCTGGCGCGCGAGATCATGCGGCAGAAAGCGCTGAAATCCTATGTGCTGCGCGAGGTGCAGCCCGGCCCGTCGCTGGAGAGCGACGACGAGCTTTTCGACTACGCCTGCCGCGCGGCCAAGACCGATCATCACCCGGTCGGCACCTGCCGCATGGGCCATGGCGAGGACGCAGTGGTGACGCCGGACCTCAAGCTGCGCGGCATCGAGGCCCTGCGCGTCTGCGACGCCTCGGTGATGCCGCGCGTGCCGTCGTCCAACACCAACGCGCCGACCGTCATGGTCGGCGAGAAGGGTGCCGACCTGATCCTCGGACGCGAGCCGCTGCCGCCGGCCGTGTTCGCCTCCAACCGGGCGGCCTGACCCCTACCCCATCCTGAGCGCGATGACGCCGAACACGATGGAGAGCGCCGCGGCGCCCCGCCAGCCGGTCATCTTCTCGCCGAGCGCCAGCACCGAGATCAGCATGGCGAACAGGATCGAGGTCTCGCGCAGCGAGGCGACCGAGGCGACCGGCGCGTTCGTCATCGCCCACATGGCGATGGCATAGGCGGCAGAGCTGAGGAAACCCGCGACGATGCCGCTCGTCCATTCCCTGCCGGAGGCGACGAACAGCCTGCGACCGCGATAGAAGAAGCCGATGGCGATCGCGCACAGCCCGTCGCAGACGAACAGCCACGCCGCGTAGCTCGCCGCCGTCGCCGCCAGCCGCACCCCGCTGCCGTCGGCCAGCGTGTAGGCGGCGATGCAAAGCGAAGTGGTCAGCGCATAGCCGACCGCCGCACGGTTCGGCACCGCGACGTGCCCGCCGCGCAGAGACATCAGCAGCGTGCCGAGCGAGAGCAGCAATATGCCGATCATCGCAAGGCCGCTCGGCACTTCCGACAGCACGAAGACGCCGCCGATGGCCGTGATAAGCGGCGCGGTGCCGCGCGCCAGCGGATAGGTCTGCGCCAGATCGCCATGCTCGTAGGCGCGCACCAGGAACAGCCGGTAGCCGATATGGATGATGACCGAGGCGACGATCCACGGCCACACCCTTGCCTCCGGCACGTCCACGAAAGGCAGCACCGGCAAGGCCGAAAGCGTCATGCCGAGCGAGGTCAGCGTGATCGAGGCGAAGCGGTCGCCCTGGGCTTTCACCAGGGCGTTCCAGATGGCGTGCATGGCGGCGGCGACAAGAACCGCACCGAAGACGAAAGGCGTCATGCGCCGGTCCTCCCGCCCGTAGCGAACGGCGTTTCCAGATCGATATCGACCCGCAGCGGGAAATGGTCGGAAGCGACCTCGCCGATGTCGGCTGAGACCGAGCGCACCCTGCCGGCCAGATCGCCGGTGACGAAGCAGTGGTCGAGCCGGCGCAGCTTCATCTCGCCGGCGATCACCTTCTCATGCGTGTGGAAATCGCCGGCCGGTTGCTTCGCGAACGCGGCCGCATCGACAAAACCGTCGGCATAGACCGCGCCCGGATGATAGGGCGCCGTGCCGGTGATGCGCCGGTGTTCGGCGCTGCCGGGTTCCGAATTGAAATCGCCCAGCCAGATCGCGGCGGCGGGGTTTTCCGGCTCCGGCTCGCCTTGCGTCCAGTTGCGCGCCGGCTCGTCGTCCTCGCCGCTCCACGGCCCGCCCTCGCGCGGCGTGCGCGCGTGCTCGGCCAGCAAATAGTCGATCTGCTCCAGCCGCTCCTCGACCCCGACATGGGCAAGATGCAGGGACAGCACCCGCACGGCCCCTGCCGGCGTGCGGATCATCGCCTCCAGCGCCCCGTTGCGCGTGTTGAGCGGGCGCGCCATGCGCCGCATCGGCAGCGCGTGCAGCCGCGACCAGACGATCGGCAGTTTCGAGAGCAGCATGGTGCCGAATTGGCGCCGCCGGTTGGCGATCCTGCCGTTCTCCCGCGTCGAGGCGTCCATGTCGAAGGCCGGCCCGTAGACCCGGAAATAGTCCGGCAGCAGCCGCGAGAGGATTTCCGGCTGGTCGTCTTCGTTGGTGCGCCGCCAGTGCCGCTCGACCTCCTGCAGCGCGATGATGTCGGCGCCGTCGACGATGCGCGCCGCGCGCGAAAGGTCGTAGCGCCCGTCGCTGCCGAAACCGTACTGGATGTTGTAGGAGACGAGCTTCACTTGCTTGGCCGGCTCAATAGTCGCGGCTGGCGTAGCCGTTTGATGACGCGATGGCAATGTGCAGAGGCCGGACGCCGGCTTGGGCCAGCCCCTTCCCTTCTCACCCTGCGGGGGGAGATAGGCCGCACCTCCCCGTTGCCACGCTGCGGAACTCCGCCCTGGCTGTTATCAACGAACGCCCGGTCCGTGGTGGACCCAAGGAGAAGTCAGGCAACGAAGGCCCGGACCTTAGCTCTACGACGTGTCGGGCGCGCGCGGCTTCGGGGCGACCGGCCGGCGAACCGCCAGCGCAAAAATCCCGTGCGGCTGCCGGCAGTCTTGCGAGCGGGTCGTACCGTGCGGAGCGAACCGCGCTGCCTGCGCCATCAGTGCGCAGAGAACCAGCGCCAGCGAGCGGAAACGCGCCGCAAGCCGCGTCGCGTCTCCGGTATTCTCCAACGCTTCGGATGGCACCGGCGCGCCGCCGAAGAGGAAGGCGCGCGCCTCGGCCTCGCCTTGGCTCAGGATACCGAGCACCCGCCGGCGGCGCGGAAAAGGCGCGCCGGCGGCAAGGTCGGCCAGGTGGGCCAGCGCGAACAGCAGCGCTACGATGCGCTCCAGCGCGTCTCGGCTCCAATTCGTTTCCCAACCAGTCATCCTGCTCTCCGCTTCATCCGCGAACAGTATGAGAGAGGTTTCGGGGGTGTGAATAGAATCCGGCAAATATTTTTCGGTGCCGGCCGCGGTTCGCATGTCATCGTGCGGCTTTCCGCATAAAACGCTCTCGATGCGATCCGACGATTCCGGCCACATGCCGCCCGATCCAACCGCCTTTATCCGCGCCCGGCTGCCGGTGAAGCCGGTGGCGACGATTCCCGAAATCCGCCTGCATCAGGCAACGCCCTCGAGCGGACTCCATCGTCTCGGCGACGCGCCGCCCTATTGGGCGTATTCCTGGGCCGGCGGCCTTTCGCTGGCGCGCTTCGTGCTGGACCGGCCCGAAACCGTGGCCGGCCGCCGGGTGCTTGATCTTGGCGCCGGTTCCGGTCTGGTCGCCATCGCCGCCGCGAAGGCCGGCGCCGCGACCGTGGCCGCGGCGGAGATCGACCGCAACGCCTTGGCCGCGCTTCGCCTCAACGCCGAACTCAACGAGGTCGCCATCGCGACGATCGGCCACGACCTGACCGCCGGCGATCCGCCTGAGGCCGATCTCATGCTCGTCGGCGACCTGTTCTACGAAAAGCGTCTGGCCCGCCGCGTCGCCCGCTTTCTCGGCTGCTGCCTCGATGCCGGCATTGCGGTGCTGGTCGGCGATGTCGGACGTGCGCACCTGCCGAAACGGCGGCTGCGGCCGCTTGCAAGCTACGCCGTGCCGGATTTCGGCGAAATGAAGCCGGGCACGGTGTTTTCGTTTTCCTGACAGCCTTGCCGGGTATTCGAGAATATCTCAGCCGCTCGTGTTCAGCGGCTGGAACCGCCCGTGCGGCGAGGCGGCAAGCTCGGACCAGTCCAGTTCCTCTTCCAGCGTGTGATAGGCCTGGTCGCCGATCGTCCCTTCGGCGCGCAGCTTCTCCAGCACGTCGCGCTGGCGCTTGATCGCCCTGAGATGCAGTTCGTCATACGCGGTGCCCTGCTGTGCCTCGCCGATATTCCTGGCGACGGCGCGGCGCGCCTCGTATTCGACACGCACGAAAGCGGCCGCCTCCGAGGCGTCGTCGTCGAGCGTCGCCATGGCCGCGTCCATGATTGCGACCCGCGCCTTGGAAACCTCCTTCTCCACCGGGTCCTCCGACTCGAGATGGAGCACGGTGAGCAGCCAGCGCAGCGTCATGCCCTGCAGCACCAGCGTCGCCAGCACCACGGAAAAGGCCGCCAGAACGATCGGATCGCGGCCGGGAAAGTCGAACGGCAGCGCGAAGGCGGCAGCCAGCGTGATCAGTCCGCGCATTCCGCACCAGGCCACCACCAGGTCGCCGCTGAACGAAAGCGGTTCCTCATGCGGGACGATGCGGTCGCGGCCCAGTGCCCGCGCGAGCACGCCGCTGCCCAGCACCCAGACGAAGCGCGAAGCGATGACGATCGCCACCACCATGGCGGCGAAGGCGAACGGGTCGAGCAGACCGCCGCTGCCGGCCATGCGGGTGACGATGATGCGCGCCTGCAGGCCCATGAAGACGAAGGCCAGGACGTTGAGCACGAACACCGCCGTCTCCCACACCGAATAGGAGCTGACGCGGTTGCGGGCCGGCATGAGCCGCGGCGCCGAGCGGGCGATGGTAATGGCGTAGACGACGATGGTGATGATCGCCGAAAGCCCGATCCGGTCGGCCAGAATCCAGACCCCGAACGTGCCGGCGAACTGCAGCACCGTGCCACTTGCCGGATCCCGCACGCGCGCAAGCGTCATCAGCGACAGCCGACCGAGCAGATAGCCGACGACGACGCTGCCGATGGTGGCGAGCGCGATAATGGGAATGGCGCCGGTGAAGGCGAACGAGCCAGCCGCCGCGCCCACCGCGATACGATAGACCAGCAGCGCGGTCGCATCGTTGAGCAGCCCCTCGCCTTCGACCAGCGCGGTGATGCGGTAGGGCACCTTGAGCGGCCCGAGCACCGCCATCGCGGCCACCGCGTCGGGCGGCGCGACGATGGCGCCCAGCGCCACGGCCGCCGCAAGCGGCAGGCCGGCGACGGCCCAGCCTGCAAAGGCGACCAGGGCTGCGGTGAAAAGCACGGCGCCCAGCGCAAGCAGCGCGAGCGGCAGCCTGTAGCGCACCATGTCGCGCAGGGACGCGTCATAGGCCGCGTCGAGCAGCGCCGGCGCGATGAACAGGGCCATCGCCAGTTCGGGATCGATCTCCACTGTCGGCGCGAAGGGCAGGAAGGCGATGCCCGCACCGGCCAGCGCCAGCAAGGCCGGATAGGGAATCCGCAACCGCCGCGACAGCGCGGTGAGCGCGACGGCGACGAGCAGCAGCACGAGCGTCAGTTCGAAGAGTTCCATGGCTCACACTAGCGGCGCGGTTGGCATTTTGGCAGAGGGGCCTGCATAGGCGGTGAACGTCCGTCGTCGCCGCCTCCGGCCGTATCCTGGCCGCCCGGCGGAAGGACTGCAGTCGAAACGGCCGCCCGCAAAAGCCGCCGCTCAGTGCAGGACCAGCACGTCTCCCGACGAGAAGCTGATCTCGGCCTTGTCGCCGACGGAAGGCGGCGGCGTCGCGGAGTTGTTGAAGGTGTCGAGCGAAATCTGCTTGTCGCCGATGCCGACCCGGACGCGGATGACGGAACCGAGGAAATGCACGTCGGCGATCTCGCCGGCAAGCCGGCTATCGTGCCCGGGACGCGCGCCGAGCGCGATCGCCTCGGGCCTGAGCGCGAACGAAAGTGTGTCGCCGGTCTTCGAACCGTTGAGCTTGCCTTTCAGCGCCAGTTCCTGACTGGCGACCCGCACCTTGCCGTTGCCGGCGTCGGCCACCGTGCCTTCCAGCACGTTGAGCGTACCCACGAAATTGGCGACGAACTTCGTCGCCGGCCGATTGTAGATCTCGAACGGCGCGCCGACCTGCTCGGCCTTGCCGCCGTACATCACGGCGATGCGGTCGGAGATCGACAGCGCCTCTTCCTGGTCGTGCGTGACGAAGATGGTGGTGATGCCTAGCTCCTTCTGGATGGAGCGTATCTCCTCGCGCAGCGACACGCGCACCTTGGCGTCGAGCGCCGACAGCGGCTCGTCGAGCAGAAGCAGCTTCGGCTTCGGCGCCAGTGCGCGGGCAAGCGCGATGCGCTGCTGCTGGCCGCCGGAGAGCTGGTAGGGGTAGCGGTCGCCGAACTCGGCCACCGGCAGCTTGATGAGTTCCAGCATCTCGGCGACGCGCCTGTCGCTCTCCGCTTTCGGCGCGCCGGCGACCTTGAGGCCGAAGGCGACGTTCTGTGCAACCGTCAGGTTCGGGAACAGCGCATAGGCCTGGAACACCATGCCGACATTGCGCTGGTTGGGCTTCAGCCGCGTCACGTCCTTGTCGGCGATGACGATCTGCCCGGAAGTCGGCTCCTCGAAGCCGGCCACCATCCGAAGCACCGTCGTCTTGCCGCAGCCCGATGGGCCGAGAAAGGAGACGAATTCGCCGGGAGCGACGTCGAGATTGAAGTCGTTGACGACGGTGACGGCGCCGAAGGTCTTGCTGACATTCTTGATGGAGAGGAACGTGTCTGCCATGGGCTCTTCCCGTTGTCAGCGCGTGTTGGGGGATCGCGGCGCGAAGCGCGCCAGCACCTGGATGACCGACATGCAGCCCCAGGTGATGACGAAGGCGATGACGGCAAGCGCCGCCGGTTCATAGGCGCGGTTGGCGCCAAGCAACTGCATGTAGGGGCCGAAGGCCGGGCGGTTGAGCAGGCTGGCCATGGTGAACTCGCCGATGACGATGGCGAAGGTCAGGAACGCGCCCGACAGCACCGCGATCAGCACGTTGGGCAGGATGATGCGGCCGATGATGGTGACCCAGCCGGCGCCGAGGATCTGGGCGGCCTCCGTCAGTGTGCGCACGTCGATCGTTCTCAGGCCCGTATCGACGGCGCGGTACATGTAGGGCAGCGACAGCATCGCATAGCCGATGACCAGCAGCACGTTGGTGCCCATCGTGCTGGCCAGCAGCGGCAGCGGCGAATTCGAGCCGTACATGCGGATATAGCCGAAGACGATGACGATGGCCGGGATGACCAGCGGCAGAAGCGTGACGAATTCCACCACGGGCCGCAGTTGCGGCAATCTCAGCCTTATCCAGTACGCCGTCGGCACCACCAGGAACACGCCGAGCAGGATGGTGAAGATGGCGATGGTGACCGAGTAGAGGAAGGTTTCCTGGAAGCGCGGGTCGCCGAACACGACCTCGTAGGCCTTGAACGAATAGACGCCGCGCTCCATGCGCAGCGAGAATTCGAAGGTCGCGATCAACGGCAAAAGGAAATAGACGGCGCCGACGAAGAAGGCGGCCCAGGCCCAGGGGGAGGATCTGCGGTTCATTTCAACCACCTCTCCGAGCGCGTGCGGAACCAGATATAGAAGGCGTTGGCGAGGCCTGTGATGACGATCATGCCGAAAGCCAGCGCATAGCCGAGGTTCGGATTGTGCAGCACGTCGCCGCGGATCTGCGCGTAGAGCAGGATCGGCACGATGTTGAGCGAGGAGCCGGTCAGCGCGTAGGCGGTGGCGATGGCGCCGAAGGCGTTGGCGAAGAGCAGCACCAGCGTGCCGAGGAAGCTCGGCCACAGCACCGGGATGACCACCATGCGCCAGTATTGCAGCGTGGTGGCGCCGAGCGTGGCGGCCGCCTCCCCCCACTCCTTCTTCAGCCCGTCGATGGCCGGCGTGATGATGACCACCATCAGCGGGATCTGGAAGAACAGGTAGGTCAGCGTCAGGCCCCAGAAGGACAGTATGTTGAAGCCGAGCCGGTAGATGTTGATGCCGATCTCGTTGAGCAGCACGGTGACGAGGCCGAGGCGGCCGAGCGTCGCCAGGAAGGCGAAGGCGAGCGGCACGCCGGCGAAATTGGAGGCGACGCCCGAGAAGGTGATGACCGTCGAGCGCAGCCATTCCGGCAGGCCGCCGCGGATGATGGCGATGGCGATCGCCAGGCCGACCAGCGCGCCGATGACCGACGATGCGAGGCTGATCTTGATGGAGATCCAGTAGGCGGCGAGAATGGTTGGCGCGAACAGGTCGCGGATCGAGTCCAGCGAGAACTCGCCGGCCGCGTTCTGGAAGGCGCCGACGATGAGATAGAGCGTCGGCAGGATCAGGAACAGCAGCGCGAACAGGATGAACGGCGCGATGCCGAGCCATTGGGTCGGCAGCCGCACGCCCGCACTTGCCGCAGGCGGCGCCGGCGGAGCGATGGCGGTGTCGGAAGCCATCAGATTGGCCATTGAAGCGCTCGTCCCGTATCGATTGCGCCCCGACATTCATCGGTTGTGCGCTGGGAAAAGCGGAGCGGCCGTCGGGCCGCCCCGCATGGCGAATTTACTGCACGTTGGCGCCGACCGCCGAATCCCAGTTCTTGGTGACTTCTTCCTTGGCCGCGCCCTGCTCCTCGAGCGACGGGAATACGGCCTTTTCGTAGGCGGCCGCCGGCGGCAGCGCGTCCAGCAGCTCCTGCGGAACCTTGCCGTTCTTGGCGAGATCGTTGAAGCGGATCGGGTGGCAGTAGCCCTTCAGCCAGGCGATCTGGCCCTCGTCGGAATAGAGATGCTCCATCCACAGCTTGGCGGCGTTCGGGTGCGGCGCGTAGGCGCTGATCGCCTGCACGTAGACGCCCGCGACGACGCCGGTGGCCGGAATGACGATGTCGGTCGGCGGGTTGCCGTTCAGCGTGTCGCGGCCCGAGAGGTTGTTGTAGTCCCAGTTGATGAGGATCGGCGTCTGGCCCTGCGCCAGCGTCGCCGGCTTGCCGATGACGGGGACGAAGTTGCCGGCCGCGTTGAGCTTTTTGAAGAAGTCGAGGCCGGCGGTTCCCGCATCCTTGCCGGCGGCCGCGCCCGTCGCGAGGCCGGCCGCGTAGACGGCCTGGATCGCCTGGTTGGAGGAGCGCGGATCGCCCGCCAGCGCCACGGCGTTGGCATAGTCCGGCTTCAGGAGGTCGGCCCAGTCCTTGGGCGGGTTCTGCACCAGATCCTTGTTCACCATGAAGGACAGCACGCCGTAATAGTCGCCGTACCAGTAGCCTTCCGCGTCCTTGGCGCTGTCGGGGATCGAATCCCAGGTCGATACCTTGTAGGGCATCAGCAGCCCTTCCTTCTTGGCCGACGGGCCGAAGGAGAGGCCGACGTCGATCACGTCGGGGGCCTGGGCGCCCTTGTTGTCCTTGTTGGCGCGGATCGCCTCGACCTCGTCGCCGGAGCCGGCGTCGGGGTTGAGTTCGTTGACGGTGATTTCCGGATATTTCTTCTTGAACGCGTCGATGACTTCGCCGTAGCCGCACCAGTCATGCGGCAGCGCGATGGTGGTGAGTTGGCCTTCCGCCTTGGCCGCCTTGACGAGATCGTCCATCGAATCCGCGGACGAAATGACCGTCGACGCCAGCAGCGCCGCGGCCGAAAGGGAAAGCAGCTTCCCCGTTAACTTGAACATTTGTTCTCTCCGTTGAACTGACGCCGTGGGACGCCGGCGATGCGGTATCCCGGTTCCATGACAGTCCGATGAAGGCGGACCGCCCCGCACCCCTGAAGGCACGGAAGACTACTTCCTTTCGGCGGCGGCCCGCAATCGGGCGCCGCCGTTCATTTTCCGGCTAAGTGACCCTCCTCCCTCAAGGTTTCGGTTCCCCTTGCTTTTGTTATTTTTCGCAAGTTATTCGAAAATTTTCGCACCCGTTCCGCGCATGGACTAGACCGTTCCCGACAAACTGTTTTCCAAAAGCGACAGCGCCGCCTTCTTGGTCAATTTGACGGGATTGCCGCCGGCGGTCGGGTCGACCACCGCCATATCGGCGATCAGCGCCTTGCGCTTCCTGTCCATTTCCAGCCCCTTGATGAGGGCCGGCAGGGCATGCGGAACCTTGAGTTCCTTGCGCAGCTTCATCACCGCTTTCGCAAAACCGTCGAAGCCGCCCTTGATGCCGCAATAGGCGGCGAGCCGGGCGATCCTGTCCTCGATCGCGTCGCGGTTGAAGGCGAGCACGTAAGGCATGAAGACGGCATTGGTCATGCCGTGATGCGTATCGTAGAGCGCGCCGATCGGGTGCGACAGCGAGTGGATGGCGCCAAGCCCCTTCTGGAAGGCGGTGGCGCCCATGGCGGCCGCACTCATCATGTGGGCGCGGGCGACGAGGTCCTTGCCGTTGGCGAAGGCCTTGGGCAGGTTCTCGAACACCAGCCGGATGCCCTCCACCGCGATGCCGTCGGCCATCGGGTGATAGCCGGGCGCGCAATAGGCTTCGAGGCAATGCGCCAGCGCGTCCATGCCGGTGCCGGCGGTGATGAAGGCCGGCATGCCGACCGACAGTTCCGGGTCGGCGATGACGATCTCGGGCAGCATCTTCGGATGGAAGATGACCTTCTTGGTGT
>CAZBBT010000055.1:0-18144 GCA_964490065.1 uncultured Mesorhizobium sp.
GCGCTGGTTCGAAAAGCACCTGCCGAAAGATGGATCGGTGCGTATCCATCGCTTCGACATGACGCTGGTCGGTCTGTCCATCGCCGGGCCGAAAAGCCAGGCGCTGCTGCAGAAGCTGGTCGATCAGGATATCTCGACCAAGAACTTCCGCTTCATGGATTTCCGCGAGATGGCGGTGGGCGGCGCCCCCTGCATGGTCAACCGCATCACCTACACCGGCGACCTTGGCTACGAGATATGGATGCAGCCGGCCTACCAGCGGCTGGTGTACA
Source organism: uncultured Mesorhizobium sp. (assembly GCA_964490065.1). GTDB lineage: Bacteria > Pseudomonadota > Alphaproteobacteria > Rhizobiales > Rhizobiaceae > Mesorhizobium. Next base: position 273 of record CAZBBT010000055.1, read on the forward strand.
AGGCGATCAAGGAAGCCGGCGAGGAATTCGGCATCGTCGATTTTGGCATGCGCGCCCTGCTCTCCATGCGTCTGGAGAAGAATTTCCCGACCTGGTTCCGCGAGCTTCGCCCGATCTACGGGCCGTTCGAGGGCGGCATGGATCGCTTCATCAGACTAGAGAAGAACGATTTCATCGGCCGTGAGGCGGCGGCGAAGGAACAGGCTGCCATGAAAGCCGGAGGACCGCCGAAGCTGCGGCGTGTCTCCTTCATTGTCGATGCGCTGGATGCCGACGTGATGGGGGACGAGCCGATCTGGGCGAAGGTCTCGACCGACTACGGCACGGTAGAGAAGCCGCACGGCTACGGCGCGCCGCGTTTCGACACTAAAGGCAAGGAGGTACGCGTCTCGGCGGCGGATGAAGGCGCCTCTTCCATCCGCGGCATCGTCGATGGCGACTGGCGCGTCGTCGGCTGGGTGACATCCGGCGGCTACGCGCACTATGTCGGCCAATCGCTGGCGCAAGGATACGTTCCGGCAGCCCTTGCCGGAAACGAGAGCGAAGGCCTGTTCGAGATCGAGATCCTCGGCAAGCGGCGCCCTGCCCGCATCAACACCGAGCCGCTGTTCGATCCGGCTGGCGAGAAGATGAGGCAATAGGTTCGCAAAACCTATTATTGTGGGTACCCGACGCCTATGCTACGCGCGCCCGTGGTATGGTGCCGGGGGCGCATTTGCTGATAACGCTGACCAGGTGGATCAAGTGGATCGGGCAGGGCAAACTTGGCCCCGCCAACGCCGCCATCGCGCTCACCGCACTTTATTGCGTGGTTCAGGTGGCGTGCCTGTCGCTGGTCAGCTATCTGACCGCGACCAGCGCCAGCATAGACGACGCCGAACAGCTCATCTACCTGCCGCATCTGTGGGCGGGATACGGCGGCTCGCAGCCGCCGCTTTACACCTGGATGGTCTGGGGCATCTCCCACATACTCGGCACCAACATGCTGACGCTGAAGGTCGTCAAGTATCTCATTTTGTTTGTTGCTTTCTTCTCCGTGCATGCGGCGCTGCGGAGCCTCGGCTGCTCCCGCCTCACCGCCACCGCCGGCTCCTTCGGCATGATGACCCTGCCCCAGATATTCTGGGAGGCCCAGCACAGCCTGACGCACACGGTCGCCGCCGTCGGCTTTTCGGCGCTTGCGCTGCTGGCGCTCGTCCACCTCGTGAAGGCACGCACCACCCTTGCCCATGTCCTGTTCGGCCTCGCTTGCGCTCTGGCGACACTCGCCAAGTTCAATGATGTGGTCTTTCTGGCTGCGATCCTGGCGGCAGCCCTATCGGTTCGCGAATACAGACCGGCCATCCTGGATCGCCGACTGATTCTCAGCATCGTGGTCATGCTTGCCGCTCTGGCGCCGACCATCCTGTGGAGTTTCGAGCATCCGGGCGCGATACTGGCTCGAACCTACAAGTTCGGCATTCAGGAGGCGGACCAGGGCTTCCTGATGACGCGCGCCGGCGGAATCGCGGAACTGGCGTGGGCGATATTTCTCTTCTGCGGCATAACAGTGGCTATCTGGGCCGTCGCCTTCATGCTCGAATGGCAAAACCCCTTCTCAAGGACCGAACCAAATCCGAACGAGATGTTTGTGCGCCGGATTCTGATTTTCGGCCTGGTTCTCATGGTACTTCTTGTCATCGCCAGCGGCTCGACCACGATCCGCAACCGCTGGCTCACTCCGCTCCTTTTCCTGGTGCCGGCCTATATCGGCGTCCGCACGGAGGGATTCGGGCTGGTCGGCAGGAAAGTGCAGATACATTTCATCGCGGCGGCAATCGCCACGGCGGTTCTGGTTGCCCCTCTCACCTGGTACTTGCAGGCCAAGGGCGGCGACGGCAAGTCGAGCAGCGCACGTCTCGACTACGAAGCGCTCTACACCGATCTGCTGGCCGAAGGCCCCGTCCAGACGATAATCGGCAAATCTTCATGGATCGGCAATTTCCGCCTCGTCCGACCTGAACTGATCCTGCTTAACGAGGAAGTGCCAGGATTTGGCAAGCTGCTTCGAGAGCCGGCCGTCCTGGTCTGGCTGGACGACGACCGGCCGGATTCCAAGATCGTCGAAGTGTTGCAGCAGGCAGGCTACGAGCAATCGGGTCCAAGTAAACGAGTTCTCGTGCCCGAGCGCTTCGGCAATTCCGATGGACGGCAGGTCAGCTTCGCACGATGGGAAAAGCGCATGAAGACGGAGGCAGACGCCTCTGAAGCGCGCAAGACAAATGACTGATCTGCGCGAAAAGCCCCACTTCGGCCGGCATCGCAAGATCATGCCCTTCGAGCCCGCCTTGGCCGGTGACGTCGAAGCGCTGTACTTGCAATCGCGCGAGAAGGCGGCATCGCTCAACCAGCACGCCCTCGGCTATGGCGAAACGGCGGAGCGCGAATGGGCCGCTGCCGGCATCGCCGCGCCCGATCTGGCGGCGATGCGCGGATACCGGCTGGACCGCATTCGCGCCGAACTGAAGCGCCGCGACTATGCCGGCGCCCTGCTCTACGATCCGGTCAACATCCGCTACGCCACGGATTCCACTAACATGCAGCTCTGGGTGGCGCACAACCCGACGCGCCATTGTTTCATCGCCACCGAAGGCCCGGTGGTGCTGTTCGATTATTTCTCCTGCGAACATCTGTCGGACCACGCCGGCACGGTGGACGAAGTGCGGCCGGCGGTGTCGTGGATGTATATGTACAGCGGCGAGTTGACGCAGGCGAAGGCACGCCGCTGGGCTGCCGGCATAGCCGACCTCGTTCGCGAGCATGGCGGCGGCAGCGGGCGTATCGCGGTCGACCATCTCGATCCGGAGGGTGTCGAGGCGCTGGCATCGCTCGGCGTCACTGTCGGCAACGGCGAGGCGGTGATGGAGAACGCCCGTCTGATCAAATCGCCCGACGAATTGCTGGCCATGCGCCGCTCGATCGTCGCTTGCGAGGCAGCGATGGGCGAGATGCAGGCGGCGCTGAAGCCCGGCATTTCCGAGAACGAGCTGTGGGCGGAACTGCACCGCGGCAACATTGCGCGCGGCGGCGAATGGATCGAGACCCGACTGCTGTCCTCCGGTCCGCGCACCAATCCCTGGTTTCAGGAGTGCTCGGCGCGGATTATCGAGGCGGGCGACCTCGTCGCCTTCGACACCGACCTGATCGGCCCCTACGGCTATTGCGCCGATCTCTCGCGCACCTGGCTCTGTGGTGACGCACCACCGTCCAACGAGCAGCGTGACCTGTTCCGCATCGCCGCCGAGCAGATCGAGCACAATACGGGACTGATGCGGCCGGGCATTTCATTCCGCGACCTTGTCGAGCGCTCGCGAGTACCGCCGCCGGACTGTTTCCCGACGCGCTACGGCGTGCTCTACCACGGCGTCGGCCTTGCCGACGAATATCCGACCCTGCCGCACGCTTCGGACTGGACCGATGACACGCCCGACGGTGTGCTGGAGCCCGGCATGGTGCTGTGTGTGGAAAGCTATATCGGCCGCCTCGGCGGTAGCGAGGGCGTCAAGATCGAGGAACAGATCCTCGTGACCGAAACGGGCAACGAGAAGCTTTCCGGCTACCCGCTCGACGAACGCCTGCTGGGCTGACCTTCCATCGCCGGCCGAGCCGTCATGCCGAGTTGCGACAGCGTTTCGCGCAAGGCCGTCATGGTTGCTGCCGACGTGGTGCTGGCCGCGATGTAAGGCAGCCCCTTGCGCCGGCCGGTCCAGCCGACCACAACGAGTTCCTTCGCCGCCGGCTCGAAGCGCTGCGCCATGGCCCAGCTTCGGCAATCGATCGCCGCCACATCCGCCCTGCCCTCGGCAACGGCAATGACAGATGCACGATGGCCACCGCTGACGATGCGCTCGGAAAAGACATCCAGGCTTTCGCCCATCGTTTCGAGATCACGCCCAAGAGCAATGATACCGGACATGGAATCCATGCTGTTATAGGCGAGGCGCTTGCCGCGCAGGAGGTCGAGAGGGATAAGGGGCTTGCCATCGGGAGTCGTCTGAACACCCTTTCGGCGCATCACGAGCGCGCTGGAATAGGCCGCGCCCTTCCCGCCCTCGAATGCCGAATAGTCCGGCTGGCCGACCACCTGCACATGCCCGGCCATGCCGAGTTCCATCGGCCCCCAACAGGTTTGCGCGAAAAGCAGCCGTGGATGCAGCCACAGCACGTGCGGGTCCATCTCATCGGGGGCCAATGTCGCCGGATCCGGCGCGATCACCCTGCCCGATGCGTCGCGAATCCCGCCCGGCACCGAGGACATCTCGGCATTGCGCCGCACGAGTTGGTCCGGCGCATCGATCCCGCGTCCATGCAACGCGTCGCGCAGCCGCATCCATTCAGCGTCGACTTCGGCACGGACTTCCGGCCAGTCGTACATCGGCAGCGCTGCGACAAAAGCGGTCATGACGGAAAGCTAGCGGTCCTATGTGGCGTCCGCCAGGGCCAGGGGCGACCGACCCTCACTCCTTCGGCGGTTCGGCCGGCACCGGCACGCTGCCCAGTCCGCCGACATTGCGCGCCCTTACCCGCGGCTTGAACGCCCGGCCCGGCTCCGGCTGGCGGCGCAGCACCGGATGCACCACCGGCTCCTTGGCCTTGAAGGCATAGGCTTTCACCAGCGCCAGATAGTTCGGGTAGACATAGCCGTTATTGGCCCTCAGCCATGTCTCGCGGTCGTCGCGGAACAGCTTCGGCAGCCTGTACCACGCCACGGTCGGCTTCTTGTGGTGGACGAAGTGGAGGTTGTTGTTGAGGAACAGGAAGGACAGCGGCGAGCGCTCGACAATGATGGTCCGCCCCTCCGGATGCTCCGACCACTGGTGCTCGGCAAAGGTGCGGATGGCGATCAGCGACTGGCCGAACCAGGCCGGCACCAGGATGTAAAGCCAGAGCGGCATGCCGAAGCCGAGCACGACGATGGCCAATACCACGGCAAGACCGATCGCGTGCAGCAGCCATGCCTTGCGGATCGCCCTGTCGCCGGCCAGCGCCTGCTTGAAATCGTCGATCACGAAGCCGACGGACGACAGCCAAGGCCCGAGGATGAAGCGTCCGGCCATGGTGTTGTTGACCCGCAGCAGGAACTGCAGGACAGCCGGCATCTCCTCGTGCTTCCACAGCGCCTGGTAACAGCTTTCCGGGTCGTCGAGCGGGTCGGTCAGGCGCTCGTCGGCGTGATGGCGCAGATGCAGCGTCTTGAAGCGGCGGAACGGCCACGCCATGCCGATCGGCAGGAAGACGAAAGCCTCGTTGACCAAGGCGTTGCGCGTCGGATGGCCGTGCAACACCTCGTGCATCAGCGACGATTGCAACGCCACGGCGAGAACGAGGACCGCCAGGGCAAGAACCGGATAGGCTGGCCAGAGCAGCAGGCCGGCGGCCAGCCAGACGCCGTAGCACCCCAGGATAAGAAACGCAGTCGGCCACTCCACGGCCAGCCTGCGTTCCGCATTTCGATTTCGTGTCATTCCACCGATCCCGAGCCGCCTGAATCAGCCGGCTACTGACAGTATTGTGTCAGGGGCGCGGGGTCTCGACAACGCGACAATGCGCACAGAACGTTGCGATTGCGCATATAAATCTGCAAATGTTATGTTTAGTAAACATCCATAAGGATTCGTTTACGGTAGGAAGGCGCCGCGCGGCGCAAACAAGGAATTCCATTCCAGAAAGAGCGGGGAGACGAAATGGACAAGCGCGATCTCTCAAGCGTGTTCCGGGAGCGATTGAAGCTCCTCCTGACACGCTCCGACCTGAATCAGTCGGCCTTCGCGGCGGCGGTCGGCATCGACCGCTCGGCTTTGTCGCAATTGATGTCGGGCGCCTCCACCCGCCTGCCCCGCGCCGAGACGCTGCTCAACATCGCCGCCGAGTTCAAGGTGTCGCTCGATTGGCTGCTGGGGCTCAGCCACGACGAAGGCGTCACCGGCGAAATCCGCGAAAGCCTCGAAATCGAGGAAGCGGCGGGCGGTTTCGACCGCACGCTGCTCGCCAAATGGCACGCCGAAGCGGTCGGAACGAAAATCCGCTATGTGCCGGCCGGCATCCCCGACCTGCTGCGCACCGAGGCGCTGGTCGAATACGAGGCCGAAATCGCCAACAAGAGCATCAGGGCGCAGGCCGGCGAAACGCAGTACCGCATCGACTACAACCGCCGGCCGGAAACGGACATGGAAGTCTGCATGCCGCGCCACACGCTCGACATCTTCGCCCGCGGCCTCGGCGTCTGGAGCGGCCTGCCCGCAACGGTGCGGCGCGAGCAGTTGTCGCACATGGCCAGGCTGCTCGAGGACCTTTATCCCACCTTCCGGCTGTTCCTCTATGACGGTCGGATGCGCTATTCCATCCCGTATACGATATTCGGGCCGTATCGGGCGGCGATCTATGTCGGCGACATGTATCTGGTGCTCAACGCCACGGCCACGATCCGCGCCCTGACCGGCCATTTCGACAATCTCATCCGCGCGGCCGAGATCAACGCGCACGAGGCGGCGGCCTTCGCACATGACCTCGCGGAGAGGCAATTGGATGCCTGAACGGAGCATGCGGCGCATTGACGCCACATAAAGAATTCTTTATATCTTTATCTAGCTACATTGCTTGAAAGATCTTTTCGCATGACCAATCCGATCGACGCCCTGATCGCGGAGAAAGGCGTCCTTTTGGCCGACGGCGCCACCGGGACGAACTTGTTCGCCATGGGCCTGCAGGCCGGCGAAGCGCCGGAACTGCTCAACGACACCGCGCCGGAGACGATCGCCAGCCTGCACCGGAACTTCGTCGACGCCGGCGCCGACATCATCCTGACCAACACCTTCGGCGGCACACGCCACCGGTTGAAACTGCATCACGCGCAAGACCGCGTGTTCGAATTGAACAAACGCGCCGCCGAGATCGCCCGTACGGTCGCCGACAAGGCAGGCCGCAAGGTGATCGTGGCGGGCTCCGTCGGCCCGACCGGCGAACTTCTGGTGCCGCTCGGCGCCCTCACCTATGAGGATGCCGTCGAAGCCTTCGCCGAGCAGATCGAGGGCCTGAAGGCCGGCGGCGCCGAAGTGGCCTGGATCGAGACCATGTCGGCGCCGGACGAGATCCGCGCCGCGGCCGAAGCCGCCATCCGCGTCGGCCTGCCCTACACCTATACCGGCTCTTTCGACACGGCCGGCCGCACCATGATGGGCCTCTTGCCGAAAGACATCCATGGCGTCTCCGACGGCCTTTCCCAGGCGCCGCTCGGGGTCGGGGCCAATTGCGGCGTCGGTGCGTCCGACATCCTGGCATCGCTGCTCGACATGACGGAAGCCAAGCCGGAGGCCACCGTCATCGTCAAGGGCAATTGCGGCATCCCGGAATTCCGCGGCTCGGAAATCCACTATTCCGGCACGCCGGAACTGATGTCGGACTATGTGCGGCTGGCGGTGGATGCCGGCGCCAAGATCGTCGGCGGCTGCTGCGGCACGTCCTTCGCGCACCTCGCCGCCATGCGCAAGGCACTGGACGCGCACACGAAAGCCGGGCGGCCGACGCTGGAAACGATCGTGGAGCGCATAGGCCCGCTACGCAACAAGGCCGCGAACGCCAATCCGGGCGAAGGCGAAGGCCGCCGCGAACGCCGGCGCTCTCGCGCCTGACGGGATCAGTCAGCCGGGCTTGCCGCGAAGCGGCTCAGCACCCGGTGGTATAGCTCTTCCCGCTCTTCGAGCCAGGCATAGGCCTGCGGCCAGTTTTCCAGGTCGGTCACCGGCAGCGGCAGGTTTGTGAGATAGCAGCAGCCCGGATAGCCATCCAGGCTGGCGCCGAGCGCTTCGCCGAGTTGCGGCTCGTGGGCGGACAGACGACTGAGCGTCATGCGGTAGCGCTCTCCGCGCTGTCCCCTGACGAACAGGCCGACGCTGCGGTTCGTCAGGTAGAGCGAGATCACGAGATCGTCCGATACAGGCCGCCAGCGCGAGTAGAGGCTGCCATGATCGATCACCACTGGGCGGCGGTGCGCGATGTAGCCGTTCCAGAACGTCTTGATCTCAGGCGAGGAGATCGAGCGCAGCCCGCGCCGCGCTATATCCCATTCGTCAAGTCCGCGGCTCGACATCGTCCTGCCTTCCGTTCGCCACCTGTCGTCTCCCGTTTTCCCGGCGACAGTGGGAAAGGGAGATCGCAGGTGCAAGCGGAAAAGCCGGGGTCACGCTTCGTTCAACGGCGTAGTGACCCGGCGGATGGTTCAGCTATTCTCACCGTAAGCCGCGAAGATCGAGCCGTGGTCGGCACCGGCGCCATCGCTGCGGCTCATCCGCATCATCGTGTCCGAAGCCCGAGGATCGCTGATTTTTTCCAGCATCGAGCCGAAGCGCTCGTTGCGCAGGGCGGAGACGGCTGCATTCCGCGCCGCGTCAGGCGCCTGACTGTTGCCTCCCGAGCTCAAGGCTGCATCCGCGGGATGCGAGCCGACCTTGTTCGCGCTTTCGTAGGTGGAGCCCGTACCCCATTGCGACCGATCGATCACGCGGGGTGTGGAACCGTAAATCTGCACTGACCGCTCCCTCAAACAAGTTCTGGCGGAAAACCCATAGCAGCCAGGAATTTCAAAGCCGTACCGGAATTCCATCGCATTTTACCCAAACGGCTGCCGGCAAAAAAGCCGGCAAGGTTTTATCCTCGCCGGCCTGCCTCACCCGCCCTTGGACCGGCTCCCGTATCGGAACGATCCCATCTGAAAGGAACCGGCCGTCATTGCCACTACCGGTTCGAACTGAGCGCCGAGGCCAGGCGCACAAGCGAGAGGAACTCGGACCTGTAGCCGAACGGGTCGGCTCCCCGGGCGGCAGTGGCAATCTCCTCGATCCTGTCGAAGCTGAAACTGGCGGTGGCGTCCTCGTCGCGCAGCTTCTGGCCGAAGGCGGCAACCGCGATGGAGAAGCGCTGGTCGGTGCCGGCGGCGTCGAAGGACGATACCTCGTTCGCGCTCGTCACCGGCGTGGTGATGAGCTTCGAGACGTCCTCGTTCGGCAGCTTGTAGCGGATCTTGACGAAGGCATATTCGTCCGCATTCGCCACGCCGCCATTGCTGGTCGAGGCTTCGCCGTAGCGCAGGTCGTCGATCTGCTGGGCAGCGCCCTTCGGCGTGATCTCATAGATCGCCGTCACCGAATGGCCGGAGCCGATATCGCCGGCATCGACGCGGTCGTTGTTGAAATCCTCGCGGTTCAAGGCGCGCGTCTCGTATCCGATCAGCCGGTATTCGGAAACCTTGGCCGGGTTGAACTCGACCTGGATCTTCACGTCCTTGGCGATCGGGAACAGCGTCGAGGACGCATCCTCGACCAGCACCTTCTCGGCCTCCTGCAGCGTGTCGATATATGCCGCCGTGCCATTGCCGTTCTGGGCGATGGTCTGCATCATCCGGTCGTTGAGGTTGCCGCGGCCGAAGCCGAACACCGACAGGAACACACCGGTCTTGCGTTCCTCCTCGATCAGGCGCTTGAGGTCGTCATCGTCCGTCTGGCCGACATTGAAGTCGCCGTCGGTCGCCAGCATGACACGGTTCACGCCGTCCTTGGCGAAGGACTTCCCGGCCAGCCGGTAAGCCTCGCGGATGCCCGCTTCGCCGGCGGTGCTGCCGCCCGGCTGGAGATTGTCGATGGCATGCAGGATCTTGTCCTTCTCGGAAACCTTGGTCGGCTCCAGCACCGTGCCGGCATCGCCCGCATAGGTGACGATGGAGATGGTGTCGTCGGCCTTGAGCTTGCCGACCAGCAGGCGGAAGGCGGACTTAAGCAGCGGCAGCTTGTCCGGCTCGTTCATCGAGCCGGACACGTCGATCAGGAAGACGAGATTGGCCTTGGGCTGCGTCGCCGGCTGCAGGTCAAAACCCTTGATGGCGACGTGCATGAGCTTGTGTTGAGCGTTCCAGGGCGCGGGCATCACCGTGACCGTGGAATTGAAAGGCGTATCCGCCTTGTCCGGCCCCTTCCAGTCATAGGGGAAGTAGTTGACCATCTCCTCGACGCGCACCGTGTCGGCCTGCGGCAGGATGCCTTCCTTCAGCGAGCGGCGCACGAAGGAATAGGATGCCGTATCGACATCGATCGAGAAGGTAGAGACGGGATCGTCCTTGGCCGAATGCACCGGGTTGGTCTTGAAATCCTCGATGCGGTCGCGGTTTTCCGCCTGCGGCGGCGTCATATCGAGGGGCGCCATGATCGGCGCGACAGAAGGCTGGACGAAGGGTTTCGTGCCGGTGAGGTCGCGGGTGCGGCCGTCAGCCGGTGCCGCTTCCATGGCAGGGAGGGCCGGAGCAACCTGCCGCGCCAGCGCATCCCGTGGCTGGCCGGCAACCGTGCTTTCGGCCTTCGGCGAAGGCGGCGCAGGGGGAGCGACGACGGCAACCTTGTCGGCGCTGGTCTTGGTAATTCCATGATCGCCGCCGAAATCGAACGCCTGCTGGTCGAGCAAATAGAGCGCCGTGTAGCCGGCGATGGGCAGGGCGACGAGGCCGGCGATGGCCGGCGTGGCGATGAGTTTCTTCTGCATGATCTCCCTCCAGAGTTTTGCTGCTCGTGAGGTGAGACGCTGCCGTTCGGCCGATCCTTGGGCGGCCGGTGAAATTTTTTCTTGCGAGTCGTCAAAGGCGGCCATCGCCGCGTGCATGGCGGCGATCTTCGCCTCCGGATTGGGCGCGGGCGCGCGCAGATTGCGCAGCTTCGCCAGTTCGTTGTCGTCGACCATCATCATACTTCCCCGGCCGAGCGCATCAGCGCTTTCAGCCGCTTCTTCGCTTCATGGATGTGCCACGAAACCGTCGTCTCCGAGATCGCCATCGCTTCGGCCGCCGCCGCGTGGGACAGGCCTTCGCCGTAGACCAGCAAGACCGCATCGCGCTGCTTGTCCGGCAGCCTGCGCACGGCGGACCATAACGCCTCGGCCTGATCGTCCGGCTCCTCCGGCGTCTCGCCGGAAATCAGTGCGTGCACGCCATAGGCTTCGGTCTTGGCGGTTTCGCGCGCCGATTTCCGTGCATGGTCGCGGGCGGCGTTCAGCGTCATCGCGTAGAGCCAGGTGGTGAAGGCGCCGCCGCCGCGATAGTCCCGGATGGCACGGCCGAGCCGCACGCAGACGTCTTGCGCGATGTCCTCGGCATCGGCCTTGCGGCCGCACCAGCGCCAGGCAACGCGATGGACGAAGTCGTAGTGTCTTTCGACCAATTGGCCGAAAGCCCCCCGATCTCCGTCCTTCGCCAGTCCGATCAGCTCGCTGTCGGAGGCGTCGCCTTCATCCAGCATCATCGCCAACATTTGCCCATTGGACGAAGGCTATCAGCGATTCCTTGGGGCAATGGGAGGAATTTTTTGCAGCAAGGCGCGCGGCTCTGCGTTCCCGGCGGCGCGATTTTGTCCGCCAGGTTCAAGAAAAGCCGTCGCCGTTGAGGATGGCGGGCATAGCCCGACAACGCGCCGGCACGCCGCTACGTGTCGGGCGGGGGCAGCGCCTCCAGCCCGCGAACCGTCGGCCCCGAAATCAGAGGCGACGGCCGGTCGGCTCGCGAGCTGACGGCACCGGAAAGCGTGGACAGCGCGGTCCGCGCCAACAGGGCGCACAGTGCCAGCGCCAGCGCGCGGAAACTCGCGGCGAGCCGCGCCGCTTCGTCGGCCTCTCCCGAGGCATATGCCGGAGCCTGCACGTCGGGCGGCAGGCCCATGACGAAGGCCCACGCCTCAGCCTCGCCGTGGCTCAGAATCCCGAGCAACTGCTGGCGGCGCAGCCAGGGAAGGCAGGCGGCAAGCTCGGCCAGGCAGGCCAGCGCGAACAGCAGCGCCACCATGCGCTCCAGCACATCGCGGTTCGAGTTCGCATTTCTGTCCCAACCAGCCATTCCGGTCTCCAATTTACGCCGGCAAGTATGGGAGAGGTCCCGCGGGTGTGGAAAGATTGAGATGGCCGGCGGCCTTAACAGGCTGAAAAGGCTTGAGAATTATTCTCTAGAGGTTGTGGAACTGTCCACAGGCTGACGGCGCGGACGCCCCTGTCGGCATTCAGCCTCCCTCGCGCAAATGCGCAAGCGCAAGTGCTCGACAAGCGGAAGGCGGCTACGGATCGGGGAGGCGACGCAACGGAACTCGTAGCCCCTCTCTCAGTGGAGCAGAGAGAGGGAGTATCACAGGCGAGCGCAACGCCCTCTCAAAACTCTATCCCCTGCTGCGCCTTCACGCCGGTGGCGAAATGGTGCTTGGTCGAGCCCATCTCGGTGACGAGATCGGCCGCCTCCACCAATGCCGGCTTGGCATTGCGGCCGGTGACGACGACATGCAGGTCCGCTCGCCGGTCCTTCAGTGCCGAGACGACCTTGTCCAGGTCGAGATAGTCGTAGCGCAATGCGATGTTGAGTTCATCGAGAACGACGAGGCTGATCGTCGGGTCGGCCATCAGTTCCAGCGCCTTCGCCCATGCCCCCTCGGCGGCGGCGATGTCGCGCTTCAAATCCTGCGTCTCCCAGGTGAAGCCCTCGCCCATGGTGTGCCAGGCGACCTTGTCGCCGAAGGCGGCGAAGGCGTCCTTCTCGCCGCTGTGCCACGCGCCCTTGATGAACTGCACGACGCCGACCCGCCGGCCATAGCCGAGCATCCTCAACGCCAGGCCGAAGGCGGCGGTGGTCTTGCCCTTGCCCGGCCCTGTGTTGACGATCAGAAGCCCCTTTTCGATCTTCTTTTGCGCCACCTCGGCATCCTGCACCGCCTTGCGCTTCGCCATCTTGGCGCGGTGCCGCTCTGCTTCCGAATCCTGGATTTCGACCATCACTTCACCTTCAGCGGCAGCCCCGCCACCATCATCAAGACAGAATCGGCCGCGGCCGCGACTTGGCTGTTCAACCGGCCGGCCGCATCGCGGAACCGGCGCGCCAGCGCATTGTCCGGCACGATACCGAGACCGACCTCGTTGGATACGACCACCCACGGCCCGCGCGGCTGCGCCAGCATCCCGGCCAGCCGGGCGCATTCCGTCGCCACGTCGCTGTCGGCCAGCATACGGTTGGTCAGCCACAGCGTCAGGCAATCGACCAGCACCGCCCGGCCATCCGGCACCTGCCGCAATGCGCCGACAAGATCGCTCGGCGCCTCGACCGTTTCCCAGCCTTCGACGCGCCGCGCGCGATGCTCGGCGATGCGCTGGCGCATCTCGCCGTCATAGGCCTGCGCGGTGGCGATATAGGTCCACGGCGCGGCATGGGCGCTCACCAGCCTTTCCGCATATGCGCTCTTGCCCGAGCGCGCGCCACCGAGAACGAAGGTCAGGCTGCCTGGCAATGCGCCACCCATCTCCACCGATTCAAACATTGTCGCGAACTATAGATTGCCCATCGCCGACGGCAATGACGGCCAGCCGCATGGGGCGCAAACGCCGCAGTCCGGTCAGGCGAAGCGCTCTCACATCGACTTCGGCAAATAGCGCCAGGTGATGATGGCGCAGGCCGCCGTGAGACAGCCCAGCGTGGCGAACACCGAGCCGAGACCGAAGAAAGCCAGCACGACCGAATAGACCAGCGGCGGCGTCAGTTCCGAGAAATCCAGATAGGTGCGATAGACGGCCGCCATCTGCGGCCGCTCATAGGAGCGCACCGCGCGCATGAAGACCGTCGATCCCAGCGCATCGATCGCGATGGTGAACAGCGCTCCAACCAGAAGCAGGCCGGCGGTCAGCAGCGGCACCGCCTCTCCGACCGCGCCGGCCGCCCACAACGCCAGCGCCATGCCGCAGAAAGCAAGCGTGATGACCTTGCGCGCACCGAAGCGCTTGCCCGCCTTGCCCCAGAAGATGGCGCAGAACAGAAGCGCGTTGCCGGCCGACACCAGCAACCCGCCCGCCAGCTTGCCCTGGCCGGCGATGACCATGAACAGCGGCCCGTAGACGAAGAAGGTCGTCCAGTAGCAGGAGCGCCCGAAGGCGATCAGCCAGGCCAGCCTGAGCCTCGGCTGCGCCACGAAGCGCCCTATATTGGCGAGCGGATTGGCCGCACGGCTCTTGCCCGGCGCGATCATCTGATTGTCGCTCAGCCGGTAGAACCAGAACAGTGCCAGCAGGCACAGCGCAAAGACGGCGACCGCGCCGTGCGCGGCGTAGATGCCGTAGCGCGTGTAAAGCCAGATGCCGAGTGTCGGCCCGCCGGTCCAGGCGAACATCGAGAGCGCCATGCGCAGCGATTCGGCCTGCATGAAATCCGCCTTGCGGATGTGGTCCATGATGTAGAGGTTGAGCGTGATCGACAGCGCGCTGGCGCCCATCACGCGCGCCAGCATTCCCAGCATCTGACCGGCCAGCGTATGCGTGACGAAGAACAGCGAGCCGACAGCCAGCAGGCAGGCGCCTGCCGTATAGACCCAGCGCCGCGCGAAGCGCCGGATCAGGAGCGGCATGAACAACGTCGCCGACAGGCCGATCAGCGACACCACCGTGTAGAGGATGGAGACGGTCTGCTCGCTGTTCAGGATCTCGTAGGCCTGGATCGGGATGACGCTGGAGACGGTCGCCCGCGCGAAGGATTCGATGGCATAGAGCGAAGCGAAGGTGCGCGCATCGACGGGCCGCACGGCCGGAAGCCAGATCGGGTGGCGGACGTGGACGGACATCGGTTCCAGCAACGGATTCGCGTGGAAAATCTGCGCTTGCGCGCCGGCTTCCGGTAGCAGGAAACCGACACGAAGCTGTCGGAATGTGAAGCCGGCCAACAGCTTTCCCGCGCTGGCCCAACTTTACAGCCCCGGGCTTTCGCCCTACCCCTCATGCAAGCCCGCAGGAGTGGACCGCTCGACATGACCCTGGAGCAACCGGCCGAGGCGGCAGGCAAGCCTTCGCGCCGTATCGTCGTCATCGATGCGCTGCGCGGCGCCGCCCTTCTCGCCATGGCGAGCTATCATTTCACCTGGGATCTCGAATTCTTCGGCTATGCCGCGCCTGGGCTGACCGCCTTCGGCGGCTGGAAGTTCTATGCCCGCTGCATCGCCTCCAGCTTCCTGTTCCTGGTCGGCGTCAGCCTCGTCCTGGCGCATGGCCGCGGCATACGCTGGGACGGCTTCTGGAAGCGCTTCGCGATGGTTGCGGGCGCCGCCGCCGCCATTACGCTGGTCACGCTGATCGCCGTCCCGCAAGGCTTCATCTTCTTCGGCATCCTGCACGAGATCGCGCTTGCCAGCCTGCTCGGCCTGCTTTTCCTGCGCCTGCCCGCCTTGCCGACGCTTGTCGTGGCGGCGCTGGTCATCGCCGCCCCGCATTACGTCAGGTCGCCGGCATTCGACCATCCGGCGCTCTGGTGGGTGGGCCTGTCGAGCGTCGACCCGCGCTCCAACGACTACGTGCCGCTGTTCCCCTGGTTCGGCGCGGTGCTGACCGGGATGGGCGTGGCGAAACTGGCGGCCGCCGCCGGCGTCCTCGACCGCTTGGCGACGCTTTCGCCCGGCCGCTGGCTTCGGCCGCTGATCCTGGCCGGCCAGCACAGCCTCGCCTTCTACCTCATCCACCAGCCGGTGCTGATCGGCTGCATCTGGCTGTTCTCGCAGATCGCCCCGGCGACGGCCCTTTCGCCGCGGGATGCGTTCACCGCCTCGTGCCACGCCTCCTGCCGGCAGGTCCGCGACGACGCCTTCTGCACGAGCTACTGTGGCTGTATGCTGGAGAGGCTCGGCAGCGGCGATATGCTGGCCCGCCTCGACAAGGGTGACGTGGATGCCGCCCTGAAGGCCCGCGTCGCCGACCTCGCCAGCACCTGCACGGCCGAGGTGGGCGATGCAATGGAGGGAGAGGCGCAATGACAGAAGCTGAAATCCGTACCGGCAAGGTGCCGTGGCCGCCGCTTGTCTATCTCATTGCGCTGATCGCCGCCGTTGCGCTGGGAATGGTCTATCCCCTGCCCTGGCTCCGGGGCCTGCTGTCGGACCTTCTGTTCGCCATCGGCTGGATCGCGGTTGTCGCCGTGGTCATGCTGTGGGTAACGGCGATCCGCGCGATGAAGGCGGCGCACACCACGCTGAACCCGAACGGAATTCCCGAAAGACTACTGACCGCCGGCCCCTTCGCGGTCAGCCGCAACCCGCTCTATCTCGCCAACACGCTGCTTCTCATCGCCATCGGCCTGATCGTCGGCAGCATCTGGTTCATCCTCGCCGCCTTCCTTGCAGCCTTTGCGACGCGAAAACTGGCGGTCGAAAAAGAGGAAAAGGTGCTGAGCCAAAAATTCGGCAAGAAGTACCGCGACTACGCCAAGCGCGTCAGGCGCTGGATCTGATCCGGCGCCACGGTCATCTCGCGGCGAACCGGCAGGCGGGGATCAGGTGTTGACGCCAAGCTCGACAAGTCGCTCGACGCAGGATTCCTCCGCCTGGTCGAGCTCGGCGAGCGTCTCTTCCAGATCGCGGCGCTTCTGCCTGAGATCTTCGCGCTTTTCTTCCATGCGCTTGATCATCAGCTTGAGCTGTCCGACCTCGCCCGGCGGCTCCTTGTACATCTGGATGATTTCGCGGATCTCGTTGATCGAGAAGCCGAGACGCTTTCCCCGCAATATCTGACGGACGAGATGGCGGTCCGAGGGCCGGAAAAGCCGTGTCCGCCCGCGACGCACCGGCTGGATCAGCCCCTCATCCTCATAGAAACGCAGCGTGCGGGTCGAGATGTCGAACTCGCGCGTCAGTTCGGTGATGGAATAATATTCCCGCATCGTCACTCCGCGCACGGGGGCATACTCGCGTCGATTGTCCATCCGTGCCCCTCGCCGTGCCTGGCCAGCACGTTCGCTCGCCACGTCGAAAAATTCGGGCGAATTTCGCACGGCGTTTACGTAAAAGTCAATTCAACCCACCGAAGCCGAAAGACGTATTTCAGGACGTTCCGAACCACCAGGTCGCCAGGCCGAGAAAGGCGAAGAAGCCGACGACGTCGGTGACGGTGGTGACGAACACCGCCGAGGCGACCGCCGGGTCGATACCCAGCCTGTCGAGCAGCAGCGGGATGAGGATGCCGGCGAGCGCCGCGGCGAACATGTTGATTATCATGGCGGCCGCGATGATGCCGCCGAGATTGGGGTCGTGGAACCACAGCCCCGCCACCATGCCGATCAGCACCGCGAAAACGGCGCCGTTTATGAAACCGACGCCGAGTTCGCGGCGGATGACGCGCCAGGCGTTGTAGATGTCGAGATCCCGGGTCGCCAGCGCGCGCACCGTCACCGTCATGGTCTGCGACCCGGCATTGCCGCCCATGCCGGCCACGATCGGCATCAGCACGGCGAGCGCGACGATGTGCTGGATGGTACGGTCGAACAGGCCGATGACCGACGCGGCGAGGAAGGCCGTCACCAGATTGACCAGCAGCCAGGGAACGCGCGAGCGGGAAGTGGACAGAACCGAGTCGGACAGTTCCTCGTCGCCGACGCCGCCCATGCGCAGAAGGTCCTCTTCCGCTTCCTGCTGGATGACGTCGACGACGTCGTCGATGGTGAGCACGCCCACAAGGCGCTCGTTCTCGTCGACCACGGCAGCCGAGAGAAGATCGTACTGTTCAAATTCGCGGGCCGCCTCTTCCTGGTCCATGGTGGCGGGAATGGCGTGGCGCGTCTCGTGCATCACGTCCTCGACCTTGACCGCGCGCTTGGTGCGCAGGATCTGGTCGAGGTCGATGGCGCCGAGCAGCTTGAAGGTGGGATCGATGACGAATATCTGGCTGAAGCGGTCGGGCAGGTTCTTGTCCTCGCGCATGTAGTCTATGGTCTGGCCGATGGTCCAGAACGGCGGCACCGCCACGAATTCGGTCTGCATGCGCCGGCCGGCCGTCTCTTCCGGATAGTCGAGCGCGCGCCTGA
>CAZBBT010000056.1:0-18028 GCA_964490065.1 uncultured Mesorhizobium sp.
CAGGAGCAGCCTCGCGCGCAGCAGCCCTACCGGCAGGGCGCGACCCATGGGCAGGCAGCGGGCACGACCGCGCCCGCTGCCCGTACCGCACAGAACTATCAGTCGATCGCCCGCGACATCGAGCGCGTTCGCGGCCAGGAGGACGGGGTCGCCGTGGTCGGCAAGATAGCCGACGAACTGCGCAGCCTGCGCGACGAGCTGCGCCAGCAGATGTCGGCCGGCCTGCATCGCGAGTTCGAGGCGCTGCGCGAGGACATAGACCGTGCCGTCCGTTCCGCGCCGACCGCCAAGGGCAGCGCCGAACTCGGCCTTGAATTCGAACGCCTTTCCGGCGCCATCCAGACATTGGCCGAACGCAGCGACGACAGGAGCGTCAACATGCTTCGGCTCGACCTCGAGCAGATGAAGGCCGCGCTGGACACGTTGGCGCGCGAGGAAAGCGTCCAGAAGGCTGACCGCCGCTGGGACGATTTCTACCATCGCTGGAATGCTTTCGAGGATCGCATCGACGCCGATGCGCGCAAGCGCGCCGACGGGCCGGGCCTGTCGACCCTGTTCGACCGGCTGGAACAGATCGGCAATGCCGTCAACAACTTGCCGGAATCGCTTTCCCTGCGCTCGCTGGAGGAGAAGGTTCGCGCACTGGCCGGCGCGGTGGATCATTTCGCCAACCAGCAGGGCAGCCGTGGCGGCGAGACTCTCGGCCTGATCGACGAGCGGCTGGACGAGATTTCGCGGGCCATCGTCGCTTCCACCGCGGCTGCGCAGTCGAACGCTTTCGATCCCGCGCTCTTCGAGCGCATTGAGCAGCGCATGACCTCCCTGGCGCAACAGATCGAGGAAGTCGCCGGAGACCGTCCCGGCAGCGAACTGATCGACCGGTTGAACCAGCTTTCCAGCCGTGTCGACGAGCTTGCAGCGACCGCCCATCTGCCGCATCAGGCGATCGAACGGCTCGGGCAGCAGATCGCCCTCATTGCCGAAAAGGTCGACCGCGCGCCCGCGGCTCCCGAAACGGAGGAGGTTCTGCGCGGCATCGAACAGCGCTTCGACGTGCTGGCCGGCATGATCGAGCGCCGGCAGGGCGATGCCATTGAGCACGGCAACGTGCTCTTCCACGACCTGGAGCGGCGCCTGGACGAAGTGGCGGATCGGCTCGACCGACGCCCGGATCCCGGTATCGACGGCGCCGGCATCATGGAGGCGATCGACGCGCGCTTCACCGCGCTTGCCCAGCGGCTGGAGGCGCGCCAGCCCGACGCTGCGAGCCACGCGGCGATGCGCGACCTGGAAAACCGGCTGGAGAGCATTTCGAGCCGTCTCGATTCGTCCGCTGCGCAGGTCGCCGGCATCGACCCGGACCTGATCCGTTCGCTCGAGGCGCAGGTTGCCGGCTTGTCCGCGCATCTCAGCAGGCCGGGCACGCCCTTGCCCGAATTCGAGGACATCGCCCCGCGCATCGCCCGCATCGAGCAGGCGGTGGCCGGCAGCCGCGACACGATCCTGGAAGCGGCGCGCGAGGCCGCGGACAATGCTGTCCGCTCGCTCGGTACGGCGAGCCCCGATACGCCCGCCGTCGCCGGCCTGGCGCAGGATCTGAAGACGCTGGAAACGCTGACCCGTCGTTCCGACGAGCGCAACGCCAAGACCTTCGAAGCGATTCACGACACGCTGCTCAAGATCGTCGACCGGCTGGGTTCGCTGGAAGGCGGTATGGACGAAACGGCCGCTTCCGCCGGAGCGCGCGGCAAGATCGCGGTTCGCGACGCGCCGGCGCTCGACATGAACGAGCCGATGCCTCTCCCGCCCGCCGCCGATGCGGACGAGCATCCCGGCGATCGCGGTGGTCCCATGGTCGACGCGCCGGTGGCACGCACACCGGCGGAGGCCGCCGCCGAAGCGGCGAGGGCCGCGCTCGGCGAGGAGCCCGTCGCTGAAAAGCCGACCGGGCGCCGCAAGTCGATGCTGGAGGGATTGGCGCGCGCCTTCAGCCGCAAGGATGCGGACACGGCGCCGGCCGCTGCCGCTCCGATGGTCGAGGCGCCGGAAGTCGGCCTCGACGAGCCGCTCGAGCCGAAGCTCGTCAACCGTCCGCTCGAACCCGGTTCGGGTGCACCGGATCTCAGCGCCATCATGAAGCGCGTCCGCGACGAACGCGCCCAGCCTGCCAAGGCCGGGGAAAGCGGCGATGCCGCCAAGTCGGATTTCATCGCCGCCGCTCGGCGCGCCGCGCAGGCCGCGGCTGCGGAAGCCGACGCGCTGAAGCGTCAATCGACCATTTCCGGCCCGGTCAAGGCGCTCAGGATCGGCGATCTCATCAAGGCGCGGCGCAAGCCGATCCTGATGGCCGCTGCCGCCATAATGCTGGCGCTCGCCGGTCTGCAGCTTGGCAAGGCCTTCCTCTCCGATCCGCAGCAGGTGGCCGCCGATCCGGCGCCGCTCGCTGGTGAGCAGGCAGTGCAGACGGCTTCGACCGACGCCGATCCGGCGATAAAGGACAGCGCCGCTGACAAGCAGGATACGGCTCAGACCGATGCGGCAACGCCGGTTCGCGTGGTCGGCCAGGACGAGACGGCCGACGAGGGCAAGAACGACCTGGTATCCGCCGAAGGCGATGCTGCGCCCATGCCCGTCGCCGATGAAACGACGGCGCAGAGTACGGACGCCAAGCCCGCTGGCGATACGATTGCGGCCGCGGCGCCGGTCACGCCTGAAAATGCGATCGGCACGATAGCGCCTTCGATGCCGGTGACGCCCGAACCCGCGGTGGCCGCCGTCGACGTCCCGGCCGAGATCGATCCCGCCGCTCTCCGCGACGCCGCCGGCAAGGGCGATGCCAAGGCACTGTTCGAGGTCGGCTCGCGCTATGCCGAAGGGCGCGGCGTCAAGGAGGACATGGCGGCCGCCGCCAAATGGTACGAGAAGGCAGCCGACCTCGGCTTTGCGCCGGCCGAATACCGCATCGGCAATTTCTACGAGAAGGGCATCGGCGTCACTCGCGATATTCAGAAAGCGAAGACCTGGTATCAACTCGCCGCCGAACAGGGCAATGCGAGCGCCATGCACAATCTGGCGGTATTGTTCGCCATGGCCGCCGACGGCGCCACTGACAACCAGTCCGCCGCGCGGTGGTTCCAGGAGGCGGCCGACCTCGGCGTCAAGGACAGCCAGTTCAACCTCGGTATCCTGGCCGCCAAGGGTGTCGGGATGCCGCAGAATCTCGAAGAATCCTACAAGTGGTTCGCGCTGGTCGCCAAGAGCGGGGACAAGGACGCGGCCACCAAGCGCGACGAGATCGCCAAGGCGCTGCGTCCCGAGCAACTCGAGCGCGCCCGCGGCGCCGTTGAACTGTGGAAGCCCAAGCCGCTGGATCAGGCCTCCAACAGCGTCGACATACCGGATGCGTGGCAGGACGTGCCGACCACCACGGCCTCCGTCGAGCCGGCTACGATAGCCTCGGTCGACATGAAGAAGGCGGTGCAGAACATTCAGCGCATCCTGAACAAGAACGGCTACGACGCCGGCGGCACGGATGGCATCATGGGCGAAAGGACCAAGACCGCCATCATGGCCTTCCAGTCCGACAACGGCATGAAGGCGACGGGGGAAGTCGACGAAAAGCTGGTCAAGGCGCTGCTTGCGCGCAAATAGCGCGCCGGGCGTCGCACCGGCGACGCCGCGCCACACTTTTGCCTGTTAAGCGGTTGAGATGATTTTTGTTTCGGCGGCGCGGCGCGGATTTGTCCGGCTGCGCCGCCGGTGCAACGTGGGATTAGCTTTTCGGTGTTATACGAGCTGAGGTCGCAAGACCCCGGTTGGCAATGATCGAGAAAGACGGGTGGGTATCTATCTCCCGATCGCGGAAATTTCCGTCAACGTCTTCGTCCTGCTCGCGATGGGCGCGGCGGTCGGTTTCCTGTCGGGCATGTTCGGCGTCGGTGGCGGCTTTCTCATCACGCCGCTGCTGATTTTCTACAACATCCCGCCCGCCATCGCGGTCGCCACCGGCGCCAACCAGGTCATCGCCTCGTCCTTTTCCGGAGCGCTGTCGCACATGAAGCGCGGCACGCTCGACTTCAAGCTGGGCGGCGTGTTGCTGGGAGGCGGTGTCGTCGGCTCGACGCTCGGCATCTGGGTGTTCGCGCTGCTGCGCGCGATCGGCCAGCTCGACCTGTTCATCTCGCTGCTTTACGTCGTCCTGCTCGGCTCCGTCGGTGGGCTGATGCTCTATGAAAGCGTCAACGCGATCCGCGCGACCCGTTCAGGCGCGGCGCCGATGCTGAAGAAATCCGGCCAGCACAACTGGATCCACCGGCTGCCGCTGAAGATGCGCTTCCGCGCCTCGAAGCTGTTCGTCTCCGTCATTCCGGTGCTCGGCCTGGGTGCCGCGATCGGTTTCCTGTCCTCGATCATGGGTGTCGGCGGCGGCTTCATCATGGTGCCGGCGCTGATCTACCTGCTGCGCGTGCCGACCAACGTGGTCATCGGCACCTCGCTGTTCCAGATCATCTTCACTTCCGCCTATACGACGCTGGTCCACGCCTCCACCAATCAGACGGTGGACGTGGTGCTGGCCTTCCTCCTGATGGTGGGCGGCGTCGCTGGCGCGCAGTACGGCGCCAAGGCCGGCCAGCGGCTGCGCGGCGAGCAATTGCGCGCGCTGCTGGCGCTGCTGGTTCTGGCGGTGGCGATCAGGCTCGCCGCCGACCTGTTCGTGACGCCGCCGAACATCTATTCGCTCGCCGCCCTGGGGGAAGGCTGATGGCGCGGCGCAGGACGTTGGCCACGGTCTTGTTCGCGATGCTGGCCACGGCTCTCCCGGCCGCGGCGCAGGCGCCGCACCAGGAAGCCATCCAGATCGGCCTGTCGACCGACAAGATCACCATCACCGCCGGGTTCTCCGGCGCCGATCTCACCATTTTCGGCTCGCTGGAGGATGCCGATCCGCAGGTCGCGCGCCAGGGCCGCTACGACGTCATCGTGGTCCTCGAAGGGCCGGCGCGTCCCGTGGTGGTTCGCCGCAAGGATCGCGTGCTCGGAATCTGGATCAACCTTGAATCCGAGGCATTCCAGAACGTTCCCGTATCCTATTCGGTCGCCTCGACGCGTCCGTTCCAGGACATCACCCAGTCGGAAAGCTACAAGCAGCTCTCGCTCGGCGCGAACAACATCTACATGCAGCCCGCGGAGTCCGACCAGAGCCCGCTCACGATCGCCGAGTTCACCAAGGCGTTACGCGAGCGCAAGAAATCCACCGGCCTCTACAGCGAGAATGTCGGCGGCGTACAGTTCCTTTCGCAGAACCTGTTCCGCGCCACTGTCCGCCTCGCGCCCGACGTGCCTGTCGGCACGCACAAGGCACGCGCCTTCCTGTTCAAGAACGGCCTCTTCCTCAAGGAGAGTTCCGCCCAGCTCGAAATCCGCAAGTCCGGTTTCGAGCAGACGGTGTTTCGCCTCGCCCACAATCACGGCCTGTTCTACGGCTTCCTGTCGGTTTCGCTGGCCATGGTGACCGGCTGGATGGGCCGCGTCATCTTCCGCAGGGATTGAGCGATTTATTTGCCGAGTTCGATCGAGCGCAGCCGCGCCGCCTCGACCGCATCCGTCACCAGCGTCTTCAGCCGGTCTTCGCCCATCAGCACTGCGAGGGCCGCGGCGGTCGTGCCGTTGGGGCTGGTCACCTGCTGGCGCAGCACGCCGGGGTCCTGCCGACTCTCGGCCGCGAGCGAAGCCGCGCCGTACACGGTCTGCATGGCGAGAAGTCGCGCCGTCTCGGTCGGCAGCCCGGCGCTTTCGGCCGCCGCCGTCAGGCACTCGATAAAGTGGAAGACATAGGCCGGGCCGGAGCCGGATACGGCGGTCACCGCATCCATCAGGCTCTCGTCGCCGATGCTTGCCACCTCGCCGCTCGCCGATAGGAGATCGGCGACGAAATCCCGGGTTTCGGCCGAAACCAGAGGCGTGGAGAAAACCACCATCATGCCCTTGCCGATCGCTGCCGGGGTGTTGGGCATGCAGCGCACGATCGGCGCTAACTCGCTGAGGATTTCCTGGAAGGTCGCGATCGGAGTGCCCGCGGCGATGCTGAGGAAGGTCGTGCGGCCGTCGCCGAAACGCCGGTAGTCCGCGAGCACGTTCCGGATCACCTGGGGCTTCACGGCGACGACGACGAGCCGCGGCACAGCATCCGCCGGAATGGCGCCGGCGGAAGCGGCGGCCTTGCAGCCCAGCGCTTCGGCGCGTGCTCTGAGGTCGGCGTTCGGCTCGACGACGAAGACCTCCGACGCCTCCAGTTTTCCCGACTTCAGCCAGCCCGAAAGCATGGCGTAGCCCATATTGCCGCAGCCGGCGAGAACGAGTGAGAGCGTCATGAGATCCTCCGTGCCGATCTCCTTAGAAGGATGTTCGGCTCCGGGGAAGCCCCGTTCGACGATCGATGGGATCGTTGTCGATTATGCACCTAAAAGATGTGTGATTTTTCAGATGCAATCAGGAAAAGAAATTCCCAACGGGTAAAATTAACCTTTTGTTACCCATGCCTGTTTAGCGTGTCGTAACGAATGGCGGTGCGTTCCGGCGCCGTCGCGGGTTGCAGGGCATGGAAGATACCCAGAATCGGGAAGAGTGGGGGCGTGAGCGCTCGCTGATGGCGCTCGGCAGGGCGATGCGCGGAGAAGACGAAACGCCGCCTCCCTTCCGCTCGCTTCTCACATTCGCCGCGCAGGCCGAGCAGGAGGGCGACCGGTTCGAGGCCCGCATGCGTCATGGCCTTGCAAGAGCCCGCCGCGAGGCGGCACGGGAAGCGGAAGCGCCGTGTGTCTGGCCCCCTGAGGGTTTGGAAGAACCTGACGAACAAGAGCAGGTGCGCGAACCGGCGACGACAGCCGATGAGGACGGCGGCATCGCTCAGGCCGCTCCTGCGGCCGAGCGGGCGCCAGCCTATGCGCCCCGACGCCGCTCATGGCGGCTGGTGGCGGCGACGACGCTGCTCGGCGCCGGCCTGGGCGCCGCGCTCGCCTATTCCCTGCCGACACGTTATCAGGCCACCGCCGAACTGACCGTCGGTGGCGACGGCGTGGAACGGCTGGCCGGCGACGCCATCGACAGCCAGTTGCGGGTCCTCACTTCCGGCCTGGTCCTGACCAGGGTGGTCGATCTGCTGAACCTCGCCGGCGATCCGGAATTCAACGGCGACGAAAGTGGCGCCGGAGGTTTTTCCGGTCTTGTGCGCGCCATCCTGATGCGCGACGACGCCGCGCCCGATGAGGGTCATCGCCAGGCGCGCGCCATGGAGCGCCTGGCCGCCACCCTGTCGGTCGCCCGCGGCGATGGGGTCGATTCCATCGCCATCACCGCGACGACCGGCAATGGCGAGAAATCGGCGCTGATTGCCAACGCGGTCGCCGACGCATTCGTCCAGACACACGAACAGGGCCGGTCCGGGGCGACCAGCGGCAGCGACGATAGGGAACCTGCCGACAGCGCAACGGCCACCGCGCAGCGTCAACTGAGCGATTTCGCGAAACGGCTTGGCCTGGGCGACCCGTTGAAGGATTCCGGCCGGATTGCGGAGATTTTGGCGCTTGACGACAGGCTGAAAGCCGCGCGCGCCCGTACCGAGGCCTTGAACGCCAAGATGGCGACCTTGCGCTCGGTCGGTGTCGACTCGGCCACCGGCCTGCCGCGCGAGTTCGAGACCGGCGGGGTCGAGGCCCTGCGCGCGCAGTATCTCGACCTCAAGCGACAGGCCGACAGTGCCGCGGTAAAGCTCGGGCCGCGCAATCCCGAAAGGCGCGGCATCGAAGCAGCGCTCGCCGGTGCCCGCGATCGGCTGTCGGCCGAATTGCGCCGCATCGTCGCCACCCAGCAGGCCGGCTTGAAGCAGGCTGTCGAAACCGAACAGACGCTCGCGGCTCGCCTGGCGCGCACCAGGTTGAGCGGCGAGGACATCGCCATGCTGCGCGGCCTCCAGCAGCAGGCCGCCGAGGTCGACCGTCAGGCGATCACCGCCTCGATCGCGGCGAATGACTCCGCCGCCTTTGGGCAGGGCGCGCATGTCGTGTCCAGGGCTACCGCGCCGTCGCAGCCAAGCGGCCCCCCGCGCATGGCGCTGACGCTCGCCGGGACGCTTCTGGGCCTGTTCGCCGGGCTTGGCCTCGGCATGCTGCGCGGCAGGGCCGGGATCGAAGCCGAAGACGGCGCGGATTTCCCGTCGAACGAGGAGGCCCGCTTCGATCCTCAGGAATCCATGAAGGTCGCCGCGCCGCTATCCAAGCCGGCCGAGCTTGCGCGTTCATTCGGCGAGTTGCCGCCGGCATCCCCTCTTTACCAGTCCGGTTCGTTCGATTCCTCCGCAATCCCAGATTCCATGGAGACTGCCATGCAGCCCTTCTATCCCGACCAGGCATTTGCGTCGGAGCAGCAGCACGACCAGCCGCAGCAATGGCTCCAGCCGGCCGGCTATCCGCCGCAGAGCTACGCGCCGCAGCCGATGATGCAGCCGCTGCCGCCATATCCGCCGCAGGCCTATCCGCAGGCCTGGCAACCAGCGCCGCCGATGCCGCCCTATCCCTACGTGCATCCGATGCAGCAATATGCCGGCCACCCCTATCCGCCGCAGCCGTCTTTCGCCTATGCGACGCAGGAGGCGCGTCCGGCTCCCGTCATCGACCAAGGGGCGATCGACGAAATCCGCGCCAGCCTGCATGAATTTCGCGAGGCGCTGCGCGAACTGGCCGAAAGCCGTCCGCGCCGACGGATTTTCTGATCGACGGCCAGCGGTTTCGAGTTTACGGCACCGGACGGCGCTCTCGCGGGATTGCGCGGCACGAAATTCGTGAAAATGCCAGAGCATTTTGCAGCCAGGCGATATCGCCTGGCGTTGCATAAATGCGGCTAATGAAAAAGTCCGCTTGCGAGGGTGCCCGATGGCTGAAGTGATTGATGGCAGGAAAGTCGCCGAGGACGTCGTGGCAAAGGTCAAGGCGCTGACGGCCGATCTGGCGGCCAAGGGCGGCAAGCCGGGTCTGGCCGTCGTCATCGTCGGCGAGGACCCGGCCAGCCAGGTCTATGTCGCCTCGAAATCGCGCACAGCCAAGGAATGCGGCTTCCACTCGGTCCAGAACACGCTGCCGGTCGGGACGAGCCAGGCCGAGCTCCTGAAACTGGTCGGTGACCTCAACGCAGATCCGGCGATCCACGGCATCCTCGTCCAGCTTCCGCTTCCGGACCAGATCGACGCCGGCGCGGTCATCCAGGCGATCGCGCCGGAAAAGGATGTCGACGGCTTTCATTTCATCAATGTCGGCAAGCTCGGCGCCGGCGAACTCGCAACCGCCTTCGTGCCCTGCACGCCGGCCGGCTCGATGCTGCTGATAGAGCGCGTGCGCGGCAAGGACCTCTCCGGCCTCAATGCCGTGGTGGTCGGCCGCTCCAACATAGTCGGCAAGCCGATGGCGAATCTGTTGCTCGCCGCCAACTGCACCGTCACCATCGCCCACAGTCGCACGAAGGACCTGCCGGCGCTGGCCCGCACCGCCGACATACTGGTCGCCGCCGTCGGCCGCCCGGAAATGATCCGCGGCGACTGGGTGAAGCCCGGCGCGACCGTGATCGATGTCGGCATCAACCGCATCCCCGCGCCGGAAAAAGGCGAGGGCAAGACGCGGCTGGTCGGCGACGTCGCCTATGCGGAGGCGCAGATGGTCGCCGGCGCCATCACGCCGGTGCCGGGCGGCGTCGGCCCGATGACGATCGCCATGCTGATGGCCAACACCGTCACTTCGGCCTATCTTGCCGCCGGAATCGACCGTCCCGTCTTCTGATCTCGGAAAGCGCCAATTTTGCCCACGCCGCCTGTTGCTGTAGAACGGCCTCCCATGGCTGATCCGGTTCAGGGCGGCCGGCAGTTCGCCTTCCTGCTGGTCGACAAGTTTTCCATGTTCTCGCTGGCGGCGGCGATCGACGCGTTCCGCTCGGCCAACCGCCTGCTCGGCTACGACTATTACGGCTGGACCACGGTTTCGGCCGACGGCGATGCGGTGATGGCCTCCAACGGCCTGCCGATCAAGATCGACTATTCGGTGGCCGACATTCCGCCCGTCGACATCCTGTTCGTCGCCGTCGGGCTGACCACCGAGTTTCCGGGCAAGTCCAAGGTGCTGGCGGCGCTGCGAAGCTGGGGCCGGCGCGGCGGCGCGCTGGGCGCGCTGTCGGTCGGCTCCCACCTGCTTGCCGAAGCCGGCCAGCTCGAAGGCTACCGCTGCACCATCCACTGGGAGAACCGTGCCGGTTTCATGGAGCGGTTTCCCGATATCAACTGCACCGGCAACGTCTTCGAGATCGACCGCAAGCGCTACACCTGCGCCGGCGGCACCACCTCGATCGACCTGATGCTGGAGATCGTCCGTTCCGATTTCGGCTCGAACCTCGCCAACGGCGTCGCCAACCAGTTCCAGCACGAGCGCATCCGCTCGGCCGGAGACCGCCAGCGCGTCGGGCCGGAACGCGACCTCACCGGCAAGTCGGAGAAGCTGCGCAAGATCGTCGAGCTGATGGCCGACCACCTCGACGAGCCGCTCTCGGCGGTGCAGCTTGCCAAATCCGCCGGCCTGTCGGTGCGCCAGGTCGAGCGCCTGTTCCTGCGCCATCTCGGCGTCACGCCCGGCCGCTATTACATGCGGCTGAGGTTGGAGCGCGCGCGTGAACTCCTGCGCCAGACCAACATGCCGATTCTCGACGTGGCGATCGCCACCGGCTTCACCTCGCACTCCTATTTCGCGCAGAGCTACCGGCTGCAGTTCGGCCGCCCGCCGAGCGAGGAACGCCGCACGACATATTGACATCCCATGGTCTATCCTGATTCTCCTTCGGACCGGCCTCGGTCCATACCGGGTACGGTTGCGGCGCAGGAGAGGATTCAGGCCCATGACGGCAGCTTCGAAGAATACCGCCAACCCGGCTGAAGACCGGATATTTACCCCGGCGCCCGGGGCGAAGAGCCAGGCGACGCGCCTGCGGATCATCGCGCTCGTCCTCTGGGCGGTCGCAATCATCCTCGAACTGGTGGCGATCTTCTGGCTGCTACGGCCGCCGTTCGATGAACTGGCCGCCAATCACGGCTTCCCGCAATGGCGCTGGTATACGCTGCTCGGCTTCATCGCGGTCATCGGCGTGCTCTCGGTGATCGGCTCGTTCCTGTGGAAAAAAGCCAATCGCTACGATCCGGCAACGCGCAAGGAGCCGGTGAAATTCTTCATCCAGAACCAGCTCGGCGCCTTCATCGCGCTTGTGGCATTCCTGCCGCTGATCGTGATGATCTTCCTCAACAAGGACATGGATGCCAAGCAGAAGAACCTCGCCGGTGCCGCCGGCATCATCGTCGCGCTGGTGGCGACGGTGCTGGGCGTCGACTTCAAGCCGCTGTCGCAGGAACAGTCGGCGGTGGAATCGCAGGTCGTGACGCACCTGGTCGGCCAGGACCTTGTGTGGTGGAGCGACGGCGGCAAGGTCGTGCATCTGTGCCAGGGCGTTTCCGATCTCCAGAACGCCAAGACGCAGATTTCCAGCGGCCCCATCGCGGACGCCTTCGCCAGGGGCAAGGAAGGCATCACGCTCGAACTGGACAGTGAGCTCAACCAGTGCGGCCTGCCCGTCCCGGCGAACCTCCCGGACATCGAGCAATGGGTGCGCACCGCCCGCGGGGTGTAGCTCAGGCGGCCGTAGACGATCTCGCAATCAGGCGAAATCCGGGGCCGCAGCCCAGACGACATGCCCGGATTCCGCCGCATAACGGGCGATCAGTATCTCTTTGGCGTTCTCTTCAGTGAGGACGACCGACTTTCCGGTTGTTTCGCCAAGCAGCTTCAAGAAATCTGCGAGCGTTCCTGCTTTGACTGGCCCGGTTACCTCTCGCGGATCGAGATCGAATTCTATCTCGTCTTGGCTGAAGAAATGGCAATTGAGGCGGACAGGGCCGACGTAGAACGACAACAGAGCCGACTGTTGATCGCGAAAGGCCAACACCGCTTCGACGCAAGCGGGCATGGGTTCAACTACTCCATCAACAATGAAGACGGCAGGCGGCTCCCACGCACGAAGTACGTCCCACACGGCTTGCCAGTCGGCTTCGGACGTTTCCAGGACGTAGATATCTCGCCATGAGCCATTCCAAGTGAAATCGGATGCTATCATCCGCCAGTCCATCGATCAGTCTCCCATCGGAAAGGCTTATGAGGCCTTTGGCCATCTACCTGCTTTCACGGCGTTCACAACGTCGCCTACGGTGATCGGTATTACTCTCGCTGGCGGCCCGAATCGCTGCCATGCCCAAAGCGTAATTGCGGATAGTCCTATCACGAGGGCGATTGACCATATTGGCGACAGCCCCAAGGAACCGGCGATTAGCAGACCGGTCAAGATAGCCGGGCCGCCGGGCATAAGAAGCGCGGACATTTCGGGACCAAAGTGTTTACTCCAGTTTTTGTACAACTCGGTCAGGTCGGTTCCGAACCGATCTTGCACGCTAGCAACGAACTCAGCCGCATCGTCACCATCCATGCCGAGGTCGTTCTGCAATCGGTCGGACCCCTCAATCTCATATGGTGAGCAGCCACGAATGCGTGCGACTAAGATTTTGATGTCCTTTTCGATGATGGAGTCGGGCATGTTGAATTATTGGCTTCATTGACGTCAGATCGCAACCGCCGCCTCCCCCTTTGTTAAATCCGATGGGAGGCGACCACCTCGCGCCTTGCCTGTTCGGCGCACCTGCCATAGCCTTTCGCTGAACGAGGGGTTTCCAGGAGATTTCCATGACCGGTCTTGCGCGGAGCGTCGTCGCGGCGCTGACGATGCTTCTGTGGACGGCGGCGGTGGCCCAGGCGGCGGACCGCGTCATCGTCATCCTCGACGCGTCCGGCTCGATGTGGGCGCAGATCGACGGCAAGCCGAAGCTGGAGATCGCGCGCGAATCGCTGCGCGCCGCGCTCCAGTCGGTTCCCGCCGACGAGGAGATCGGCTTCATGGCCTACGGCCACCGCGAAAAGGGATCTTGCCAGGACATCGAACTGATCGTGCCGCCGCAGGCCGGTTCGGCCAGCGCCATCGTCCAGGCGGCGGACAGCATGAAGTTCCTCGGCAAGACGCCGCTCACGGCTGCGGTCAAGCAGGCGGCCGAAGCGCTGAAATACACCGAGGACAAGGCCAAGGTGATCCTCATCACCGACGGGCTGGAGACCTGCGGCGGCGATCCCTGCGCGCTCGGCAAGGAGCTTGAGGCCGGCGGCATAGACTTCACCGCGGACGTCGTCGGCTTCGGGCTGACCGCCGAGGAAGGCAGGCAGGTCGCCTGTCTCGCCGAAAACACCGGCGGCAAATACATCCAGGCTTCCGACGAGGCGGCGCTCGAAGGCGCGCTGGCCGAGACGGTCGCCGCGCCCGAACCTGCCCCGGAGCCGCAACCGGCGGCCGAGCCGGCGAAGCCGGAATTCAATTTCATGCCGTCCGTCATCATGGCCGAGGGCGGCGATCCGATCACCGACGGCAATGCCTGGGAGATATACAAGGCGCAGGCGGATGGCGGCGCGGGCGAGAACGTCATCACCGAATATGGCGCCTACAAGGGCAATCTCGATCCGGGCGACTATGTCGTGCGGGCGACCCTCGGTCAGGCAAGGACCGAGCAGAAGGTCACGATCGCGGCCGACAAGGTCGCCGAACCGGTTTTCACCCTCAACGCCGGTACGCTGATCCTGCATCCCCGTCCGAGCGAAGGGGCGGATATCGTCGACGGCGCGAGCCTGGTCTTTGAATATCCCGGCGGCGAAACCACCGAATACGGTGACACCAAGGTCGTCCTGCCGGCGGGCGACATCAAGGTCACGGCAAAGATCGGCAACGGCACGGCGACCGAGACGATCAAGCTGGCGGCCGGGCAGACGATCGAGAAGGACGTGATCGTCGGCGTCGGCCATGTCGTCGTCAATGCCTTCTACACGGCCGGCGGCGACAAGGCCGACAGTTCCGGCATCAGCTTCGAGGTGTTCAAGGCGAAGAAGAAGATCGACGGCACGCGCGAGAGCGTCGAGCACAGCTACGGCCCGGATTCGAAATTCGATCTGCCGGCTGGCGACTATATCGTCGCCGCCAAGGTCGAACTCGCCACGGCCGAGCAGCCCTTCACCGTCAAGGTCGGCGAAGCGCAGGACGTGAATGTCGCCATGAACGCAGGCGTGCTGGCGATCAGCGCGCCCGGCGCCAAGTTCATCGAGATATTCGACGCCAAGAAGGACATCAACGGCAACCGCAAGTCCATTGGCTACGCCTATGACGAGAAGTATCAGGCGGCATTGCCGGCTGGCGACTACGCCATCGTCGCGCACCGTGGCGACGACGACAGGCTGAGCGAGGCGGCCGCGACCGTGAAGGCGGGCGAGCGAACGGAGGTGGTGGTGCCGTAGGCACTCCGATCTATAAACGAAGAGGGCGCGATAGCCGCTCTCTGATTCCGACGGTCGCTGCGGTCGTCAGGCATTCCCAAACGCGCTCGCGCCGTGATCGGCTCGTCCCGCCATCCGGCGGAAGCCGGCGAACAATTCGCGGCCGAAGCCGGATTCGTTGGCGGACAAGTCGCTGTCCGCCGGATGGCGCACGGCGAATTCCTGCGCTTCGACCAGCACTTCCAGCGTGCCCGCCTCGGCGTCGAGGCGGATGATGTCGCCGTCGCGCAGGCGGGCGATCGGGCCGTCCTCCAGCGCTTCGGGCGTGACGTGGATTGCCGCCGGCACCTTGCCGGATGCGCCCGACATGCGCCCGTCCGTCACCAGCGCCACGCGCTGGCCGCGGTCCTGCAGGATGCCCAGCACCGTGGTCAGCTTGTGCAGTTCCGGCATGCCGTTGGCCTTCGGCCCTTGGAAGCGGACGACCGCGACGAAATCGCCGGTGAGTTCGCCTGCCTTGAAGGCGTCGTTCAGCGCCTGCTGGCTGTCGAACACCCTGGCCGGCGCCTCGATGACGCGCCGTTCCGGCTTCACGGCCGAGGTTTTTATGATGGCGTGGCCGAGATTGCCGGAAAGCACCTTCAGGCCGCCGGTCGGCTGGAACGCCTTGGCGTAAGGCGCAAGCACCTTCTCGTCGCCGCTTTTCAGTGGCGCGGGTTTCCGCGCCACTGAGCCGTCGTCCGCCAGCTTCGCTTCGACGGCATAGGGGCGCAGCCCTTCACCCCACACCGTCTGCACGTCCTCGTGCAGGAGGCCGGCATCGAGCAGTTCGCGGATCAGGAAGCCCATGCCGCCGGCGGCTGCGAAATGGTTCACGTCGGCCAGCCCGTTCGGGTAGACGCGCGCGAGCAGCGGCACGCATTCGGACAGGTCGGAAATATCCTGCCAGGTCAGTTTTATTCCTGCCGCCGCCGCCATGGCGATCAGATGGATCGTGTGGTTGGTCGAGCCGCCCGTGGCGTGCAGGCCGACCACGCCGTTGACGATGGAACGCTCGTCGATCGTGCGCCCGACCGGCGTATAGGCATTGCCGAGTTGTGTAATGGCCAGCACGCGCTTGGCCGCCTCCCTGGTCAGCGCATCGCGTAGCGGCGTGTTCGGATTGACGAAGGAGGCGCCTGGCGTGTGCAGCCCCATGATCTCCATCAGCATCTGGTTGGAATTGGCCGTGCCGTAGAAGGTGCAGGTGCCGGGGCCATGATAGGATTTCGATTCCGCCTCCAGAAGTTCGGCGCGGCCGACCTTGCCCTCCGCGAAAAGCTGGCGGATTTTCGCCTTCTCGTCGTTGGGGATGCCGCTGGTCATCGGTCCAGCCGGGATGAAGACCGCCGGCAGATGGCCGAAGGTCAGCGCCGCGATAACCAGTCCGGGCACGATCTTGTCGCAGACGCCGAGATAGACGGCGGCGTCGAACATATTGTGCGTGAGCCCGACGGCTGCGGCCATGGCGATGACATCACGCGAGAACAGCGACAGTTCCATGCCGGGCTGGCCTTGCGTGACGCCGTCGCACATGGCCGGCACGCCGCCCGCCACCTGCGCGATGCCCCCGGCCTCCTTCGCCGCCTGCTTTATCAGTTGCGGGAACGTCTCGAACGGCTGATGCGCCGACAGCATGTCGTTGTAGGAGGTGACGATGCCGAGGTTCGGCACGCGGTCCCCGCCCAGCGCCACCTTTTCGGACGGCGAGCAAACGGCGAAACCATGCGCGAGGTTGCCGCAGCCGAGCACCGCGCGGTTGGCCGTCTTGCCGGCGGCCTCGCCGATGCGGCCGAGATAGGCTTCGCGGGTGGCTTTCGAGCGCTCGCGGATGCGTTCGGTGATGGCTTCGATGTCGCGTCTGGCTGTCATGGCCGTCTTCCTTGCTGCATGCGCCTCGGAACGCCTCCCGTCGTTCCGCCTGGCACCTTGGATTCGCTAGGGCGCCCAGAAAATTTCGATCGGCTTGGGCAAGGCGTCGATCACCGCCCGTATGGGTTTTCCCTCGCCTTCGCCCATCGCCTGTTCGAAAACCTGACGCTTCTGTGCGCCCTCGATGTGCAGGCCGACGAAGCGGGCGCGCACGATCTCGGCAAGTGACAGCGTCAGCCGCGGCTCGCCGGCGCTCGCGGCGTGGACCGGCAGGACGATGCGCGGCGAAGCGGGATCGAGCAGCCGGCCCAGCCGCTCTGCGTCCGGAAACAGCGAGGCGGTGTGGCCGTCGCCGCCCATGCCGAGCATCAGCGCGTCGAAGGGCAACGCCAGCGCACGAAATGCCTTTTCGCCGTCCTCGGCCGCTTGGTCCAAAGTCTCGCCCGATCGGAACAGCGGGACGAAGCGCGCCGCCGCCGCGCGGCCCTGCAACAGTCTTTCGCTCACAAGTGCCGCGTTGGAGCGCGCCGAGGAGGGCGGCACGAAGCGTTCGTCGACCAGCGTTACCGTCACGCCGCTCCATGCGATGTCCGCCTGCGAAAGGGCGGCGAAGAATTTTCCGGGTGTGGTGCCGCCGGATACCGCGAGCAATGCTTCGCCGCGTTCGGAGATGGCCTGTGCCAGCAGCCCGCCGACCCTGCCGGCCAGTGCCTGTGCCAGTGCCTCGCGATCGGCAAACTCGTTCCAGCGATAGCTCCCGGCCATGCTCAATTGCTCTCGTGCCAGGTGCGCCCGTCGCGCTCGATCAGCGCGATGGAGGAGGACGGCCCCCAGGTGCCGGCGGTGTAGCCCTGCGGCTCCTGGCTGTTCTGTTCCCAAGCGTTCAGGATCGGGTCGATCCAGTTCCACGCCGCCTCGACCTCGTCGCGGCGCATGAACAGAGTCTGGTTGCCGCGCACCACGTCCATGATGAGCCGTTCGTAGGCGTCCGGCGCGCGGCCCTGGAAGGACTGCGCGAAACTCATGTCGAGCGGGATCTGTCTCAGCCGCATCCCGCCGGGGCCGGGGTCCTTCACCATCAGGAACTGCTTCACGCCCTCGTCGGGCTGTAGCCGGATCACCAACTGGTTCGGGCTGATGTTGCCGGCGCTGTCTTCGAAGATCGAATGCGGGATGCGCTTGAACTCGATGACGATCTCGGAGACGCGCGCCGCCAGCCGCTTGCCGGTACGCAGGTAAAACGGCACGCCCGCCCAGCGCCAGTTGGCGATCTCGGCCTTGATGGCGACGAAGGTCTCGGTGCCGGATTCCTTGCCGAGTTCCTCGACATAGCCCTTCACCGGCCCGCCCGCCGAGGCACCGGCGCGGTATTGCCCGCGCACGGTCTGTCTCGGGGCTTCCTGGCCGTTGATGCGCTTCAGCGCCCTGAGCACCTTCAGCTTCTCGTCGCGCACGGCGTCGGCGTCCATCGAGGACGGGGCCTCCATGGCGACGAGGCAGAGCAATTGCAGCATATGGTTCTGCACCATGTCGCGCAGCGCGCCGGCGCGGTCGTAGTAGGTGACGCGATCCTCCAGGCCCACCGTCTCGGCCACCGTGATCTGCACATGGTCGATATGGGCCGAGTTCCACAGCGGCTCGTAGAGCATGTTGGCGAAGCGCAGCGCCATCAGGTTCTG